>NZ_JBITRU010000119.1:0-1003 GCF_044540255.1 Streptomyces sp. NPDC086080 | reverse complement strand
CGAGGGGTCCGGGACTGGGGAAACGGGCTGTCTGACGACGCGAAAGCTACCCGCCGGTACCTTGCGGCTGGTGTCTGAGCTAGGACACCGGGGCCTGAACAAGCCGATCTCGCACGCCAGATGCATGCCGCAGGCCACCCCGCCCCCAGCATCGCAGCCATGCTCAAGGTCGCGACATCGACCATCTACCGCCTCGTACGACAGTCCCCGTACGCCGTCGAGAACGACGACTGACGGCTGGCACACCACCCCTTTCGAGCACGGGTTCAAGCGGACGGCGTGACCGGGGACCGCAGGCCGAGCCACTGCTCGGCGTCCCAGGCATGGAACCGCTCTACCTCGGTGAAGCCCAGCTTCGCCGCGAGACGCATCGAGCCGACATTGGCGGTCTGGGTGTGGAGCACCACCGGCTCGCCGGGAAGGACGCCGTCGAACCAGCCGAGTGCCGCCGCGCACGCCTCGGCGGCATACCCGAATCCCCACGCCCGCGGCAGGAACAGGTACCCGAGATCGACCTTCCCTTCGGCAGCCGGGCGACTGTGCCCCGGCGCTCTCCTGAGCAGGATCTCACCGATCATCGCCCCGTCGAGATCAACGACGAAACACCCGGGCCATTGCCCAGGCACCTCGGGCACCTCGCGCTCAAGCTCGTCCCGCGGGCGGGGGCCGCCGAGGTAGGTATGCACCTCCGGTGACGCCAGCAGCTCGATGAACGCCGCACGGTCCCGGGCCTCGGACTCACGGAGCACGAGCCGCTCCGTCTTGATCGGGGCAGGTGGCCAGGCGACGGACCCTAATTCAGTCATGACGGGCAACCTATCGGGCACCCGCACACGGGCTTTCACAACCCACGTACAAAGCCACGGCTTCGGCGTCAGATACCGCTGAAGATTCGGCGCCGCGAAGCCCTGAACCCGGATCCACCGGCTGATGTTTCGGAGGTCCGATTTCTCGCCGGGGGCTGATGGTGGTGTGGGGCACGGGTTCGAGGGCGTGCAGCGCC
>NZ_JBITRU010000118.1:0-1016 GCF_044540255.1 Streptomyces sp. NPDC086080 | reverse complement strand
CCCGTCTTGCGGGGGCGTTGACGCCGGAGGTGGCGGCGGTGCTGGCCCGGCATCCGCTGCGGGAGCTGGTCACCAGCAGCGACCCGCTGCCCCTGCTGGTGGAACGCGAGCGGGCCCTGTACGGCGCCTGGTACGAGTTCTTCCCCCGCTCAGAAGGCACACCCGAGCAGCCGCACGGCACCTTCACCACCGCCGCCCGCCGCCTCCCGGCGATCGCCGCGATGGGCTTCGACGTCGTCTACCTCCCGCCCGTCCACCCCATCGGCACCACCTTCCGCAAGGGCCCCGACAACACCCTGGACGCCGGACCCGACGACGTCGGCGTGCCCTGGGCGATCGGCTCCCCCGAGGGCGGCCACGACACGGTCCACCCCCGGCTGGGCACCCTGGAGGACTTCACCCGCTTCGTCGCCCGCGCCGGCGAACTCGGCCTGGAAGTGGCCCTCGACTTCGCCCTCCAGTGCTCCCCCGACCACCCCTGGGTGCACAAACACCCCGAATGGTTCCACCACCGCCCCGACGGCTCCATCGCCTACGCGGAGAACCCCCCGAAGAAGTACCAGGACATCTACCCCATCGCCTTCGACGCCGACATGGACGGCCTGATCACCGAGACCTGCCGGATCCTGCGGCACTGGATGAACACCGGCGTGCGGATCTTCCGGGTCGACAACCCCCACACCAAACCCGTCGTCTTCTGGGAACGGGTCATCGGCGAGATCAACCGCACCGACCCCGACGTCATCTTCCTGGCGGAGGCCTTCACCCGCCCCGCGATGATGCGCACCCTGGCCGAGACCGGCTTCCAGCAGTCCTACACCTACTTCACCTGGCGCACCACCAAACAGGAACTGACCGACTACCTCACCGAACTCTCCCGCGACACCGCCGACGTCATGCGGCCCAACTTCTTCGTCAACACCCCCGACATCCTGCACGCCTACCTCCAGCACGGCGGCCGCCCCGCCTTCGAGGTCCGCGCCGTCCTCGCCGCCACCCTCTCCCCCACCTGGGGC
>NZ_JBITRU010000117.1:0-1099 GCF_044540255.1 Streptomyces sp. NPDC086080 | reverse complement strand
TACTCCAGCTGTAGATCGTGATCTTCATGTCTGGGATGCGGCTTGTCGCTGGTAGTGACTGGTGCGTGATCGTGCCTGGTGGCGGCGGCGCCAGTCGGACCAGGCAAGCCGGTGGGCCGCGTCACGGACGGGCCGGACGACGAGCGCGATGAACAGGCGGCAGATCTCGTTGCAGGTCAGTGGGATCAGGCCGTCGGGCGTGGGTCGGTGTGCGTGTTCGTCGGCGCGGACGACGGCGAGGAAGGCGTGGGCCAGCATCGCGAGGGTGACCCAGCGGGCCCAGGAGGGGTAGCGGCGGACCTGGTGCTCATCCAGCCCGGCCAGCCCCTTCTCGGTCTGGAAGGTCTCCTCCACGCGCCATCTGGAGCCAGCAACCTTGACGAGGGTGGCCAGAGATGTCGGCGTGGTGGAGTGGCAGCGGTAGTAGGCGAGTTCGCCGGTGGTGCGGTTGCGGCGGATCAGCAGTTGATGGTGGCCCGGGGCCGGCTCGGCGAGGTCGATGACGGCCCAGTCGTAGAACCGGTGTCCCTTCGCGCCGCGTCCGGCCGAGAGCTTCTGCCAGGCCCGCTTCGGCACCTTCTTCACCAGGGCATCGGCGCGGAATGTGCCTGCGCCGGTGGGTACTTCGGCTGAGCAGGCCACGGCGAGGACATAGCCGATGCCGCGTTCCTCCAGAGCCGTACGGAGTCTTGGGTTGCCGCCGTAGACCTCGTCCCCGGTGACCCAGCCGACGTGGTGTCCGGCATCCAGAAACCGTTCGATCATCGTGCGGGCCAGTTCCGGCTTGGTCGCGAAGTCGGTGTCCTCGCCGAGTCCGGCTGCCCGGCAGCGGTCCGGGTCACACGTCCAGGAGCGTGGGATGTACAGCTCCCGGTCCACCGCCGCGTGCCCGCGCATCCCGGCGTAGACGAGGTAGACCGCGACCTGGGAGTTCTCTATCCGCCCGGCAGTTCCGGTGTACTGGCGCTGGACCCCGACAGTGCGGGTTCCCTTCTTCACGTCGCCGGTCTCGTCGACCACCAGGACCGCGGCATCGTCATAGAGGTGCTCGACGACGTATTCGCGCACGTCATCACGGACGGCATCGGCATCCCAGACG
>NZ_JBITRU010000116.1:0-1251 GCF_044540255.1 Streptomyces sp. NPDC086080 | reverse complement strand
GAAGCCTCAAGAACTCCCATCATCGCAGGTCGCAAGGCTCTTCCTCGTTCCCGGAGAAGTTATCCACAGATGTCAGCCGGTGGATTCGGGCTCAGTCTCCGACAGTTGGAAGCGATCAAGCCCTTTTTCCTTCGGTCTGTGCTTCGCGTACGACTGCTCGTAAGAGGAATGCCGCAGGTGCACCGGCATCCCGCCCGGCCAGTGCACGTTGGCCCACTAGGGCCTGTCTGACAAATGATCACCTGGTTGCTTCGCGAAGCCAGAGGATCAGCGAGGCCAGAACGACTCCGGCCCGGTAACGGGTGGCGAGTTTGTCGAACCTGGTCGCGATCGCACGGAACTTGCTTGAGGCGGGCGAAGCATCGTTCGACCACGTTGCGATCGCGGTAGATCTCCTTATCGAAGGCGGGTGGGCGGCCGCCGCGGGTTCCACGTCGCAGGCGGTTGGCCACCTGGTCGCGGCGTTCGGGGATCGTGGCAACGATGCCCCGGCGCCGCAGCAGGTGGCGTATCGCCCGGCTGGAATATGCCTTGTCGCCCAGCACCCGCGTCGGTGTCGTGCGAGGTCGGCCCGTAACGGCGCGCGGGATGCGGATGCTGTCGAGGGCCTGGCCGAAGGCGGTGGCGTCGTTGACGTTGCCGGGTGTGAGGGTGATGGACAGCGGGAGGCCGCGGCCGTCGACGGCGAGATGAACTTTGGTGGTCAGCCCGCCCCGGGATCGGCCGAGGGCCTGGCGCGCCTGCGAGTGGCCCGGATCTTCCGGTTCGTCCCCGCACGCGGCCCCTTTTTACGGGCGCCGGCCGCGTGCTGGTGAGCTCGGTTGATCGTGGAGTCGACAGCGACGGTCCACTCCACCCGGCCCATTGCGTCGTCGCGGACCTGGACGTGTTCCAGTAGCTTCGCCCAGGTCCCGTCCGCTTCCCAGCGGGCGAACCGCTCGTAGACGGTCTGCCAGGGGCCGTACCGCTCGGGCAGATCGCGCCACGGAGCCCCGGTCCGCAGCCGCCACAGCACCCCGTTGACCACCTGCCGGTGATCACGCCACGGACGACCGTGTCCGCCCACCCGCGGCAACAAGGGCTCTATTCGCTCCCACGCCGCATCCGTCAGCTCACCTCGACCTGCCACAAGATCAATGATCAGACCGGCTATAGAGCAACGTCGCTTCCTAAGCGGCTTTTTGTAGCTCGGTGTTGATCTCCTTCTCGGGGTCGAGGCGGTGGATGTGGATGTCGTGGGTGACGCGGCTG
>NZ_JBITRU010000115.1:0-1259 GCF_044540255.1 Streptomyces sp. NPDC086080 | reverse complement strand
GTCGCCCGCGATCCGGCCGGTGTCGATCTCGTTGGTCACGTGATGTTCGCGGCGCGTGGTGTCGCGACGGACGATCTCGTAGCCGCCCTCGTCCAGGACGGCGACGGAGGCGAACCACGCGGGATCGTCCTGGTCGGGCTGGATCACGACGAATGTGTTGTCCGTGTCGTTGAGTTCGCTGAGCAGCTCGAACAACGCGTCCTCGGACGGGTCGTCGATGTGGTCGCCGTTCTCGCTGTCTGCGCAGTAGTACCTGGCGGCCATTGGGCCTCTCCCCACCGGGTGCTGTCAGGTTTCCGGCGTCAGCATGGCACGGCTGCCTTCAAGCGGCTCACAGCCACTGGTGGATCGCCGCGATCAGCACCGCTGCCTCGAACCGGACAGCGAGCTTGTCATACCGGGTGGCCACCGCCCGGTGCTGCTTGAGGCGGCTGATCCCGCACTCGACCGCATGCCGAGCCTTGTAATCCTCCCGGTCGAAGGCAGGCGGACGACCTCCGGCAGTGCCGCGGCGCTTGCGGTTTCGGATCTGGTCGGCCGGCTCGGGGATCGTGCACCGGATCCCGCGGCGGCGTAGATAGGCCCGGTTGGCGCGCGACGAATACGCCTTGTCACCCCGTACTCGCAAAGGACGCACCCGAGGACGCCCGCTACCGGCGCGCGGGACCCGGATCGCTTCCAGGACCGGTTCGAACTGCGGGCTGTCGCCCCGCTGACCTGCTGTGATCAACACCGACAATGGCTTCTGTCCCTGTTCGCACGCCAGGTGGACCTTCGTGGAGAACCCGCCCCGGGACCGGCCCAGCCCGTGATCGTCGGGCTCAGTCACCGTTCCGCCCGGTGGTTCCTTCTGCCCGGCTCCGTCCCTGCGGGCCCCGGCGGCGTGCTGATGAGCCCGGCAGACCGTGGAGTCCACGTTCACCTCCCAGGTGATCAGGCCAGCCGCATCGGCCCGGGCCTGCAACGCGGTCAGAATCCGGGCCCACACACCCTCACGCTGCCAGCGCCTGAACAACCCGTACACGGTCTGCCAGTGCCCGTACTCAGCCGGCAGATCCCGCCACGGCACACCGGTCCGCACCCGCCACCGCACCCCGTTGATCAACCGCCGCTGGTTGCGAGCCGGACGTCCCACCCCCGCCGTCGGCAGCAACGGCTCCAGCACCAACCACTGATCATCCGAAAGGTCCCCACGCCCCACACCGAGATCATCACGGCCTGAGGCGTGTTCAAGAGCTCAGTTCCAAAACACGGCCTAG
>NZ_JBITRU010000114.1:0-1293 GCF_044540255.1 Streptomyces sp. NPDC086080 | reverse complement strand
TGGGTGATTCGTTCCGTTGGTGTGGTGGTCAGGGCGCGGTAGACCTCGCGGGCGACGAATCGCTTGAGGCAGCGCATGATGTCCTTCTTGTTCAGTCCTTCCTTGGTGCGGCGTTCGACGTAGGCGCGGGTGCGTTCGTCGAAGCGCATGCGGGTCAGGACGATGGTGTGTAGGGCATTGTTCGCTGCCCGGTCGCCGCCGCGGTTGAGGCGGTGGCGATGGGTGCGGCCGGAGGACGCCGGGATCGGAGCGACTCCGGCCAGGTGCGCGAAGGCCGCCTCGGAGCGCATGCGTTCGGGGTTGTCCCCGGCCGATGCCAGGAGCTGACCGGCGGTCTCGGGACCGACGCCGAACAGGTCCAGCAGCGCCGGGGCGGCCTGCTTCACCAGCGGGCCGATCTCCGCGTCGAGCTCGGTGATCTCCTGGTCCAGGGCCTGGTGGCGGCGGGCGAGCCGTCGCAGGGCTGCCCTGGTCGCGGCGAGCGGGCGGGACAGGTCGTCACCGGGCCGCAGCCGGGCCAGGGTCCGTATCAATGCGGCCCGGTCCAGACCGTCTGTCTGCTCCCGCAGCATCGCCGGGGCGGCGACGAGCAGGCCGCGGATCTGGTTCATGGCCTGGGTGCGGGCCTTGACCGCACTTCGGCGGGCGAGCCGCAGCACGCGGACCGCCTCGACCACGCCGTCCCGACTCTTCGGGGTGCCGGTGGCCCGGCCCGAGAGCACGGCCGTCGCGGCAGCGTAAGCGTCGATCGGGTCGGACTTGCCCTTCATCCGCCGGGTCTTGCGGTCCGGCCGGTCGACGTCGACGACCGTGACCCCGGCCGCGGTCAGCACGCGGGCGAGCTCGGCCCCGTAAGCACCGGTGCCCTCCACTCCGATCGCGGCCACGTTCCCCTGGGAGCGCATCCAGTCCAGCAGATCCCGATAGCCGCGGACCGTGGTGGGGAACTCCCGGTCCGCCAGATGCCGGCCGATGGAGTCGATCACTGCGGCGTGGTGGGTCAGGCCGTGGGTATCGACTCCGCCGGTGATCTGCGGGGCGTCGTGCGTCATGCTGGTCATGTCCGTCCTTGTTCGTCCGTACCGAGGGCGGCACGCGCCGGTCGGGCGGGTGGACAAGACAGTGACGGGGCTTCTGGACCAAGCTCCTATGAAGTCACAAACGCCCGTCCGGCCGCGTGCGTGGTGACACCCGAAGGGCCGACAAATCCCAAACAGGACAGTCGAGACGTCAGTCAGCCGAGGGGTCAGACCCACCGGGAGCGTCACCACGTCACATCCTCACTGTCAGCCG
>NZ_JBITRU010000113.1:0-1295 GCF_044540255.1 Streptomyces sp. NPDC086080 | reverse complement strand
GGCGCTGCCGTCGCATCTGGTGGTGTACTTCACGCTGACGATGTGGCTGTTCACGCACTTGGGGTACGGGGCGGTGCTGCGGGAGCTGGTGGAGAACTTCCCGCTGCGCAAGGGTGAGTTGTGGCGCCCGGCCCGTACCGGGTCGATTACGAAGGCGCGTGCCCGGATCGGTCAGGCGCCGTTGCGATGGCTGTTCGACCGGGTCGCGGGGGTGCGGGGTACGCGAGCGACGCCGGGCGTGTTCTGGCGTGAGCTGCGGGTGATGTCGATGGACGGGACCTGCTTCGACGTGCCCGACTCCAGCGCGAACGCTGTGGCCTACAGCCGTCCCTCCAACGGTTCGCGGCCCGCTCCGTATCCGCAGGTCCGCATGGTCGCGCTGGGCGAGTGCGGCACGAGGTCGCTGGCCGGTGCGGTCTTCGACTCCTTCGCCGTGGGCGAGCGGACCCTGGCCCGCCGCCTGCTGCCGTACTTCGACCCCGGCATGCTGGTGACGGCCGACCGCGGCTTCCCGTCCTTCACGCTGTGGCGTGACGCGCGGGCCACGGGGGCCGAACTGCTGTGGCGCGTCTCGGACTCCTTCACCCTGCCCATCGATGAGCGCCTGAGTGACGGCACCTACCTCAGTCACCTCAACGGCCGGCGTCGCGGCGAGCGCCTCACGGTCCGCGTCATCGAGTACACCGTCACCACCACCCACACCCGAGCGGACGGCGAAGAGGAACAGACCTCGGAACTGTTCTGCCTGATCACCACCCTGCTCGCGCCCGAGACGGCCCCGGCCCTGGAACTGGCGGAGCTGTATGCGTGCCGCTGGACCAGCGAAACGATCTACAGGCACATCAAGATCGAACAGCGCGGCGGGCGCACCGCCACCCTGCGCTCCAACAGCCCCGCCATGGTCGAGCAGGAACTGTGGGCCATGCTCTGCGTCTACCAGGCCCTGCGTGAACTCGTCTGCGACACCGCCCGTGAATACGGCCTTCCGCCCGACCACATCAGCTTCAAACAGGTCCTCAACGCCGCCCGGCGATCCGTCGGCACGGCCTTTTCCCCCCGGACAGCTCCGGCACAAAATCCGTGACGTCCAGGTCGACTTGGCCCGCGAAGCCATCCGCCCCCGCCCCGGCCGATCAGCACCCCGCGCCACCAAGCGCAGCACCCCCGGCTACCGCACCCTCCGCCCCGACGAGCCACCCACCAGCCGCGTCACCCACGACATCCACATCCACCGCCTCGACCCCGAGAAGGAGATCAACACCGAGCTACAAAAAGCCGCTTAGGAAGCGACGTTG
>NZ_JBITRU010000112.1:0-1296 GCF_044540255.1 Streptomyces sp. NPDC086080 | reverse complement strand
CGGCTGACAGTGAGGATGTGACGTGGTGACGCTGCTGGCGGGTCTGACCCCTCGGCTGACTGACGTCTCGACTGTCCTGTTTGGGATTTGTCGGCCCGCCGGGCGTCACCACGCACGCGGCCGGACGGGCGTTTGTGACTTCATAGGAGCTTGTCGCATAAGCCCCGTCACTGTCTTGTCCACCCGCCCGACCGGCGCGTGCCGCCCTCGGCTCGGACAAGCAGCAAGGACGGACATGACCAGCATGACGCACGACGGCCTGCAGATCACCGGCGGAGTCGACACCCACGGCCTGACCCACCACGCTGCCGTGATCGATTCCATCGGCCGGCACCTGGCCGACCGCGAGTTCGAGGCCACCATCCGCGGCTATCGTGACCTGCTGGATTGGATGCGTGCCCATGGCGTCCTGACCGCAGTCGGGGTGGAGGGGACGGGCGCCTACGGCGCCGAGCTCGCCCGGGTGCTGACCGCGGCCGGCGTCACCGTCGTCGACGTGGACCGCCCGGACCGCAAGACACGGCGGATGAAGGGCAAGTCCGATCCGATCGACGCCTACGCCGCCGCGACGGCCGTGCTCTCCGGCCGGGCGACAGGCACACCGAAGAGCCGGGACGGCGTGGTCGAGGCCGTGCGCGTCCTGCGGCTCGCCCGTCGCAGCGCGGTCAAGGCCCGTACCCAGGCGATGAACCAGATCCGTGGCCTGCTCGTCTCGGCACCCGCGATGCTGCGTGAACAGGTCGCCGGTCTGGACCGGGCCGCCCTGATACGCACCCTTGCCCGGCTGCGGCCCGGCGACGAGCTGTCTCGGCCGCTGGCGGCGACCAGGGCGGCACTACGCCGCCTGGCCCGGCGCCACCAGGCCATGGACGCCGAGATCGCCGACCTCGACACCGAGATCGGTCCGCTGGTCAAGCAGGCCGCCCCGCAACTGCTGGAACTGTTCGGTGTCGGCCCGGAGACCGCCGGCCAGCTGCTCGCCTCGGCCGGGGACAACCCCGAACGGATGCGGTCGGAGGCCGCGTTCGCCCACCTGGCGGGAGTCGCGCCGATCCCGGCCTCCTCCGGCCGCACCCACCGCCACCGCCTCAACCGCGGCGGCGACAGGGCCGCCAACAACGCCCTGCACACCATCGTTCTGACCCGTATGCGCTTCGACGAACGAACCCGCGCCTACGTCGAACGACGCACCAAGGAAGGGCTGAACAAGAAGGACATCATGCGCTGCCTCAAGCGATTCGTCGCCCGCGAGGTCTACCGCGCCCTGACCACCACACCAACGGAACGAATCACCCA
>NZ_JBITRU010000111.1:0-1338 GCF_044540255.1 Streptomyces sp. NPDC086080 | reverse complement strand
CAGGGGCGATGCGTTCTCACACTGTGAGCCGGAGCATGGCGGTTGCGTGCTGAGGTCGTGACCTGTAGTGATCGGTTGCGGCGGCGATGTTGGTCCAGCCTGCTTGGCGCATGAGTCCGATGGCGAGGTTGCGCAGGGTGGCCATGGTGCGGGGTGCGGTGCCGGTGCGTACGCGCGAGGCGTCCTCGCCGAACGTCACGTCTCTGACGTGGTGCAGGGCTTCAACTGACCAGTGATTCTGGACGAGTTCGGCGAGTTGCGCCGGGCTGGCCTGTTCGGGCGGGAGGCTGGTGACCGCGTAGACGGTCTTCGTCTCGACCTTGCCCGTCTTGCGGTTGGTGCGGCGGCGCTTGATTTCCATGGCCTGGACGGCGTGGGGGAAGAGCAGGCCGGAACGGACGGTGCAGACCTTCAGGCGGCGGACCTCGCGGCGGCCGTGTCCGGCTCCGTTGGTGCGGGCCTGCAGCGGGATCTGCTTCCAGGGCAGGTGTCGCAGCTGCGTGCGCAGCTTCTTCTGGTTGCCCTTGACCACCAGGAGGTAGTGGCCGCCGGCGGTGATGACGTGTTCGGCATGGGCGCGCTGGGTGTGCATCGCGTCGGCGGTGACGACGACGCCGTGTAGGTCGATCCGGTCCAGCAACGGGGCGAAGGCGGGGATTTCGTTGCTCTTCGCGGCGATCTGGCGCTGGGCGATCACGGTCTGGCAGGCGTGGAGTGCGGCGGCGAGCAGGTGGACGGCGGTGCCGTCGGTGCGGGATCCGCGCACGGTCTTGCCGTCGACGGCCAGGCCGACCAGGGTGTCGCCGGGTTCGTCGACCGGGTCGGCGGCGTACCGGGCGAGCCAGGTGCCCACGGCGTCGTCCAGGGCGTCGCCGTCCAGGCGGGCCAGAAGGCGTCCCAGGGTGGAGGCGTTCGGCGTGCTGGCGGCCAGTCCGAGTTGTTCGCGCAGGTCGGAGTCGGTATCGGCGGCGAAGCGGGCGATGGCCGCCAGGGACGTGGCTCCGCCGAGGACGGCGACCACGCACAGCGCGAGCAGGGATCCCAGGCGGTAGCGGCGGCCCCGGATACGGCGGGGATCGGGTATCGCGCCCAGCACGTCCGCCAGGCAGGTGAGCTGTGACGGTTCCGGGCAGGTGGAATCGGTGTCCGCGCAGTGGCGCTGCAGGACACCGATCAGGGAGGATGGCACGCGAACGCGACCCCTGTTCGTGATCAAAGGCTTCGAGAACCTTGATCATCAGGGGTCGCGTCTCTCGTTGCTGAACCCGGCGGACCGACCACCGCGGCGCATACACAGGCGATCAGCTCATCTCGCCGACTGAGAACGCATCAGCCCTG
>NZ_JBITRU010000110.1:0-1345 GCF_044540255.1 Streptomyces sp. NPDC086080 | reverse complement strand
GGCGCTGCACGCCCTCGAACCCGTGCCCCACACCACCATCAGCCCCCGGCGAGAAATCGGACCTCCGAAACATCAGCCGGTGGATCCGGGCTGAGTGCTGCCGCTGTTGCTCATGGCGGACAGGGCCGGCTCCTGCAGAGGCAGTCCTGGACGACTATGCCGACAGACGATGCCTGATCCTTCAGGACGAAGCTTCTACCGGTGGGCGCACCATGTCACCGGGATAACTGTAATCCCCTGACACTTCGTCGGGTTCAGGGACGTATCCAAATCCGAGCTTAAGCCACACTCCGTACAGCTCCCGGTCCCACGCAGACAAGATGACCTCTCGATCGGGCACCCGAGCAAACAACTCATCGACCAAAGCTCGTGCCACTCCCCTTTGCCGGAACTCGGGAGAAACGTGGAGCTCATAAAGCCTGACGTAGCCGGGCTCGCCACCTGCCGCGCGCTGCAGACTGGAGTGAAGCCACCCCATACGCACGCCTTGGCCGGGATCCTCTGCGATCAGGGCGTGCAGCGCCTCCGCCAGGGAGGCGGCCCCCTCGTGCTTCTCGACGGTGACCGTCCAGCCCTCGGTGTTGTTGCTCATCCATTCGACGTCGGCTGGATGAGCGTCACGGACCTTGATCTTCATGCTTTATAGCCTACGACTCCGCTTCTGATGGCCATCATGGCCATGTGAGCCTGGCCAAGTGGCCGGCCACTCGGGAAAAGTAGCAATCGAGATGCATGAGACTGTCTCGCCCCGAGGCGGCGTTCGTAGTAGTTGCGGGAGTACGGATCGACGCCCACATAGACGTCACACGCGACAGCGATGCAGCCGTGGCCTGGCCACAGGCCGAGATGACGAGTTCAGCTACCGGTGGCCAGCCAGTCAATCCGGCCGTCGATCCCACACTCACGCGTCCCAGTCGCGCTGAGAGGAAGACGCACCCCGGTACGGACGGATAAGCGGGTGCGATCGCAAATCAGGCACCCGAGTGAGTTACAGGCACACGGACCTCTTAGAGGCACCGACAGCATCGTGCGCGCCAACGCGTTCGACCTCACACCGAAGCCCCACCGGAGTGCTCCGGTGCGGCTTCGGCGTCTTACGGATCCGGGCAGAGACCCCGCCATGACGGACCGCGGCGGGGCCTCGCCATATCACCCGCGTATCACCCAACCATCACCAACTGGGTAGACACTCTCGGACCGAGAGGCTCCCACCTGCACTTTCATGCCCACAGGGGACTGGCACAGACGCGCCTGGACGGTCTCTACAACCTGTGCCATGTGGTACCCAGGGAGGGACCCAGGATCAGAACCGGAGCGTCTTCAGGCCCGTCAAAGCGGTATTGCA
>NZ_JBITRU010000109.1:0-1357 GCF_044540255.1 Streptomyces sp. NPDC086080 | reverse complement strand
GGCCGCCTTACTGCCGGACGAGTGTAGGCCGAACAGCCCACCCACCAACTCGTAGGCCAAACAGACGAATCACACCTAATTCCTGATAGACCCCGCCTGGAACGCCACCGGAGGAAAGGTCGTCTCAGCAGCCCACGATTTCATACAGGAACACAGTACGGCGCTGGGCTGGGTCGGAGTGGGACTGGGGGTGGCTGCAATGTTCAGTCCGGCGGGCATAGCCACCGCAGCTATGATTGCCGGTTTTGCTCTGGCTGGTGCAACTACGGTAGATGCATGCGTGTCGAAGCAGTGGGGGAGTTGCGCTTTCGGCGTTGCTAGCCTGGGGATGGCCGGGATAGCTGTCAAAGCTGGGCGACTGTCCAGGTCGCTGTGGCGAGAGGCGAACTCGCCGAGCCTGTCCTATGGGCAGCAATTGCTGCAAGCGGCGAAGTCGGGCATGACCAAGGGGCTATCGCGATTTTCTGATGGCGCCGCGATAGCTTACACGGGCATAGCCACTATCGTCGGAGACGATCTGAATCACCGGCGATGAGTGCCGCGAGGGTGATTGTGGAGATTTCATGACTGAAGCTTGGATTGCTCTAGATGCGGCAGAGAAGCGCAAGAATTGGAGGGCGGTGGCATACTTCACAGCAATTTGCGTAGGAGTGGCACTTGCAGTGGTGATATCCGAGAGGGGTGCCTCGCTCTGGTGGATGGTCTCGATTTCCTTCGCATGGCTTATCTCGATAGTCTACATAATCAGCCGCAGTTACGGTCGAGCCCTGCTCACTCCTGAAGGGATATCGTTCAGTGGGCTTCTGAGTAGGGGAAGGTCGATCCCGTGGTCGGATGTTATTGATATCGAAAAGCGGCATCATACGGCACGAAGTAACCAGTGGTGGGATTTGCGCCTTGTGCGTGCCAACGGGCGCCCCTTGACAGTTCCGGGAGCCTTCACGAGCAATGGATACGACCCTAAGTTCGAAGCGAAATACGCCTTGCTGTGTCAGTATTGGCGGCGGGCAACAAGCTGATCAGGGGTGGCGCGTTCTCAGGCTGCGAGTCCGAGCATGACTGTCTCGTGCTCAAGGCGTCTGCCTTCTCCCCTACCGGACTGGTCTACTGATCTTTTGACTGGGGCTTGACAAGTCTCGGGGTTGCGGTATGCCGGTTGTATGGGGTTTTCGGGGGTGGCCGTGCCGGGGTCGCGGGAGTTGGAAGCGCGGCGGCTGGCCGCGGCTGGGTTGTTCGAACAAGGGGTGCGTCAGGTGTGGGTGGCCGAGCGGCTGGGGGTGTCCCGGCAGGCGGTAAGTCAGTGGCACGCGGCGTGGAGAGCGGGCGGCGTGGAGGCCCTGGCGGCGAGATACGGGAA
>NZ_JBITRU010000108.1:0-1457 GCF_044540255.1 Streptomyces sp. NPDC086080 | reverse complement strand
TTGGTCGCGGCGGTGCGCCCGTCGACGGCCTGGGAGGAGTACGACAGACCGAGGTCCGGCTCGAGTCCGCCCGGCACGCTGGGGGTCTGCATGCCGTACGTCCAGGAGAAACCCCCGGACGATCCTCCGGCCTCCCACTTGCCGGACGGAGACAGAGACGTGGCGGTGAAGTTGCCGTTCGCGCCGGAGGGGGCGGCGGTCACAGCGAGCAGCGTGGTTCCCTCGGTCACCGTGGACATACGGGTGCGGCCGGCCGGAGAGGCCTGCTGCAGCACCGGCACGCCGGCTTCCTCGGCCGAGTCGGCGATCACTTTGGTGGTCACCTCGGCGGACAGGGTCTTCTGCTTGTGGTCGTTACGGGTCTCGAGGACCTTGCCCGGTACACAATTCTTCTTGCCCGGAGTCGACAGCGCACAGGCGGGTACCTCGCGCAGGACCAGGCGGGAGTCCCAGTCACCGCCGTAGATCCCTGCGAAGGAGGAGTAGTCCAGCTCGAAGTTCAGGCGGCCCTGACCGCTCTTGGGACCGTGGCCCTGCACCGCTACGAGGACGCCGTCGATGCCGACTGCTTCTGCAGCGCCGTGATCCAGCACCTGTACCTGCGTCTGATGCGCGACGGCCGTCGCCTTGCCCGGTGTCCTTGCCGTGGACATGGCGACGGGCAGTGAGCCGGCCTTACCCCACTGCGGCTTCTGTTTCACACCGCCCACGGTGAGGGGTGCTGCCCCTGGGCTGGGCCAGCGCGCCTTGCTATCGGGCTTGAAGGGGCGCTTGGCGGTCTCGTCGGGCTTGCTCAGCTTCTTGCCCTTTATGGCGGTGACCGGCACTGGGTCCGGCTGCTGCAGCTTACGCAACTCCAACTCAGCGGCCGCGGCCACCGGTCCGCCCAGAAGACTGGCCAGCAGATACGCCACGAGGGTCACTGAGATGATCCGTAAACGTCTGCCGGGAACAGACGCATGGCGACGGAATGACGGGCGACGCAATCCGGACAAGATTCCCCCACAGGAAGCCCATATTCGCAAAGATCTTGTGGACAGTAGCAGCCCTTACCCCCACCCAACAGCCCAGCTGGGAATGTTCTTCGATCGCTACCAGGGGAAAAGTGAACACGAATGCAGATCACTTTGAGGTGATCGGTGTAAATGGCAAGATAATCGGGCCATTGGTGAGTATTCCGGCGAGGACCACTCGTCTGTGCTTCAGCCTCGTCACCGATCCCTTAAATTGACGCATAAGATCTGTAGCATCTGAAAACCTGTCAAAGTGTGACTTCTTCTCAGTTCTCACGCCCGTGGTGTTGAGCTGATCACTGTTTATGACGTTCTGGGTCGGCGGGAGGTGCTGAGGCAGGGCGGCACGGTCCGCGCCGCATGGTCTTACGACACCGTGGCGAAGGGGCTGCCCGCGTCGGATACTCGCTTTGTGGACGGCAAGGCGTACACGACGCAGATCAA
>NZ_JBITRU010000107.1:0-1458 GCF_044540255.1 Streptomyces sp. NPDC086080 | reverse complement strand
CCCCCGACATCCTGCACGCCTACCTCCAGCACGGCGGCCGCCCCGCCTTCGAGGTCCGCGCCGTCCTCGCCGCCACCCTCTCCCCCACCTGGGGCGTCTACAGCGGCTACGAACTGTGCGAGAACACCCCCCTGCGCGAAGGCAGCGAGGAATACCTCCACAGCGAGAAGTACCAGCTCCGCCCCCGCGACTGGGATACCGCCGAGCGGGAGGGACGCACCATCACCCCCCTCATCACCCGGCTCAACACCCTCCGCAGGAACAATCCCGCCCTGCGGCAACTGCGCGATCTCCACTTCCACCAGGCGGACCAGGAGGCGGTGATCGCGTACTCGAAGCGGAAGGGTTCGAACACCGTTCTCGTGGTCGCCAACCTCGACCCCCACCACACCCAGGAGGCCACGGTCTCGTTGGACATGCCGCAACTCGGCCTGGACTGGCACGAGTCGGTGCCGGTGCGCGACGAGCTCACCGGCGAGGTCTACTCATGGGGCAGGGCCAACTATGTGCGACTCGGGCCGGGCGGGGCGCATGTGCTCGTCGTCGGTCAGGGGTCCGGGGGCGGTCCCTCCGATGAGCACGGCAGGGTTCTGCGACCGCCCACCCCGCAGATCGGAGGGTCAGCCACCACATGATCGTCAACGAACCCGTCCCGGACACCTTCGAGGACACTCCCGCCAAGGACCGGGACCCGGACTGGTTCAAACGAGCCGTCTTCTACGAGGTCCTGGTCCGCTCCTTCCAGGACAGCAACGGCGACGGCATCGGCGACCTGAAGGGCCTGACCGCCAAACTCGACTATCTGCAGTGGCTGGGCGTCGACTGCCTCTGGCTGCCACCGTTCTTCAAGTCGCCCCTGCGCGACGGCGGTTACGACGTGGCCGACTACACCGCCGTACTGCCCGACTTCGGCGACCTCGCCGACTTCGTCGAGTTCGTCGACTCCGCGCACCAGCGCGGCATGCGCGTGATCATCGACTTCGTCATGAACCACACCAGCGACCAGCATCCGTGGTTCCAGGAGTCGAGAAAGGACCCGGACGGCCCCTACGGCGACTACTACGTGTGGGCCGACGACGACAAGCAGTTCCAGGACGCCCGCATCATCTTCGTCGACACCGAGGCCTCCAACTGGACGTACGACCCCGTACGCAAGCAGTACTACTGGCACCGCTTCTTCTCGCACCAGCCGGATCTGAACTACGAGAACCCGGCGGTCCAGGAGGAGATGATCTCCGCGCTGAAGTTCTGGCTGGATCTGGGGATCGACGGGTTCCGGCTGGACGCGGTGCCCTACCTCTACCAGCGGGAGGGAACGAACTGCGAGAACCTCCCGGAGACCCACGCGTTCCTCAAGCGGGTGCGCAAGGAGATCGACACCCAGTACCCGGACACGGTGGTCCTGGCGGAGGCCAACCAGTGGCCCGAGGACGTCGTCGACTACTTCGGCGACTACGC
>NZ_JBITRU010000105.1:0-1477 GCF_044540255.1 Streptomyces sp. NPDC086080 | reverse complement strand
GGGAGTGTCATGAATTAGGTGTGATCCTTCCCGAAGGAGTCATCTGATGAATGCGACGACAGGTCACCTGATCGAGGCCGTGGACCGCGTGTCGCTTGCCGTGGCCGACGGCAGTGTCCAGGGTGCCGACGTGAAGTCGATGCCGGTGTCCGAGAACGGTCTGTCCAGCGAGCTGCTGGAGGAGCTGGCCGCGCTCGCGGCCGAGAAGGTCCGTGGCGGCGAAGGGCTGCGGCTGATGGGCGAGGGCGGGCTGTTGCCCGAACTGGCCCAGCATCTGATGCAGGCCGCTCTGGAGGCTGAGATGGACGAGCACCTCGCCGCCGAGGCCGGCCGGATCGGCGGGCGCGGGTCCCGCTCGGGCGGCAATACGCGCAACGGCTACCGGGCCAAGAAGGTCATGACGGAGGTCGGCGCCGTCACGGTGCAGGTCCCCAGAGACAGGCTGGGCACCTTCCGGCCCCGGCTGCTGCCCGTGCACGCCCGCCGCACCGGCGCGCTGGACGACCTGGTGCTCTCGCTGACCGCGAAGGGCCTGACCTCAGGCGAGATCGTCTCCCACCTCGCCCAGACGTACGGGATGACGACCACGAAGGAGACCATCTCCACGATCACCGACAAGGCCCTGGAATCGATGGCGGAATGGCGAACCCGCCCGCTCGACCCGGTCTATCCGGTCGTCTTCATCGACGCCGTGCACGTCAAGATCAGGGACGGTCACGTCGCCAACCGGCCCATCTACGTGGCCGTCGCGGTCACCGCGGACGGCTACCGCGAGATCCTCGGACTGTGGGCCGGCAGCGGCGGCGAGGGCGCAAAATACTGGCAGACCGTCCTGACCGAGATCAAGAACAGAGGCGTCCGCGACGTGCTCATGCTGGTCTGCGACGGCCTGAGCGCCCTGCCCGACGCGGTGAACACCGTCTGGCCCCAGACCGTCGTGCAGACCTGCGTGGTCCACCTCATCCGCGCCAGCCTGCGCTATGCATCACGCCGCGACTGGGCCGAGGTCGCCCGCGACCTCAAGCCCGTCTATACCGCCGTCAACGAGGAAGAAGCCCGGCAGCGGCTCGCCGACTTCGACGCAACGTGGGGCAAGCGCTATCCCTCGATCGCCGGCACCTGGCAGCGTGCCTGGAGCGAGTTTGTACCCTTCCTCGGCCTGCCCGACGCGATCCGCCAGGTCGTCTACACCACCAACGCCATCGAGTCCCTCAACGCCCGCTACCGGCGCGCGGCGAGCGCCTGCGGACACTTCCCCAACGAGCAGGCCGCCCTCAAACGCCTCTACCTCGCCACCCTCGCCCTCGACCCCACCGGCCGCGGCCGCCAGCGTTGGAACAACCGCTGGAAGTCCGCCCTCAACGAATTCGACGTCCTCTTCGACGGCCGCCTTACTGCCGGACGAGTGTAGGCCGAACAGCCCACCCACCAACTCGTAGGCCAAACAGACGAATCACACCTAATTCCTGATAGACCC
>NZ_JBITRU010000104.1:0-1483 GCF_044540255.1 Streptomyces sp. NPDC086080 | reverse complement strand
CACGGCCCCGGCGTAGTGCCGTGATGTCCGCTTTCGTGCCGGTCGGTCAGATGCCGTAGGCGGCGAAGGCATCGTTGTGGCGGTGGAGGTCGCGGCGGGCGTGGGCGATGTTGGCGCGTCCGGCGAGCCGGATCGTACTGATCGCCAGGTTGCGGAAGGTGGCCAGTGCGCGTGGGGACGTACCTGTCCTGAGCTGGGAGTTGTCTTCGCGGAAGGTGACATCCCGCACCCAGTGGATCTTGTTCTCCACGGACCAGTGGGTCCTCTCGTAATGGTTGAGGTGGGCGGGGCCGGCGAGAGTGGCGGGCAGGCTGGTGACGCCGAAGACGATCTCCTTGCTGGTCCAGTCGCCGTCCAGATCGCCGGTGTCCCGGCGGAGCCGGAAGACCTGCGCGGCGCCGGGAAAGAGGGTGTCGTCGGCTTTGGCCGTGCGGATCGAGCGGCGCTCGATGCGTCCGTGGCCACGGTCCTCCTGGATCGCGCTGGTCTTGGTCCACTCGACGTCTGTGCCGGACAGCAGGGACTGGGCGGCGGCCCGGGCCAGGGGCTGGTTCCCCTTCAGGATCAGCACGTAGTGGCCCTCCAGCTCGCCGGTGATCAGGCGGGCGGTGGTCTTGGTGGTGTGCAGGGCGTCCAGGGTGAACACCCGTCCCGGTGTGGCGAGTCGGGTCAGCAGGGCGCGGGCCGCACCGCCCTCTCCGCGCTTGTCGGCGACCTGGACCTGGCCGAGTACCGCGCCGCTGTCGTGGTCGACCGCACCGACCAGGAAGACCTTCCCGTGCTCGGTCCGGGCACCGTTCAGGGCCTTGCCGTCCACGGCCGCGGCCGACAGCAGACCGGCCGGGGCGGGATACTCGGCGACCCGCTGGGCGTGGCGGCGCTGCTCGCGCTCGGGCGGCCCCGGGGTGTCGGGAATCTCCGGCACGGGAAGACGGCCGACCGCGACGTCGGCAACGTATCCGCTGGTCTGCACGTCCAGGGCGTCGGCATCCAGATCGGCAAGGACTCTGCGGAAGGTACGTTCACTGGGCACCAGGAAACAGCCGGTCAGCGAGTCACGGCGGGCACCGATCCGCGCCAGCTTGTCCTGCGGGCAACGGGCAGCCCACTGCCAGATCGCCGCCACCGAGTCACCGCCGACCACCAGCGTCGCGCACGCGGCCAGAACCAGGACCACCACCAGGGCGTGCCGCCGGCCACGCCGCGCTCTCCGGTCCGGTACCTGCCGCAACCTGCTGACCAGCACAGACTCCACCGCCACTGGTTCGGCGGTGAGTTCGGCCTCCCAGAGCGCCAGATCGGCGAGCTGGCCAACAGCAGGGGGGATCAGCGAAGATACGGGCACGAGCGCGCCTCCAGTGACGATCTTTTGGCCTAGAGACCTGAAAGATCATCAGGAGTCGCGCTCGTCTGGCAAACCGGCCCAGCCCACCGACACATCACCGGGCAAACCACATCAACCCGGAACTACGCCGGGGCCGTG
>NZ_JBITRU010000103.1:0-1534 GCF_044540255.1 Streptomyces sp. NPDC086080 | reverse complement strand
TGTCGGCGACGGATGAAAACTGACCGCTGAACGGCGGATCAACGGTGACCCACCTCGCGATCGTCCGATCATCCTGATCTTCATTGAGGGTCAGGAGGAGAGGGTGATTTCCGTGGAGGACTGGGCTGAGATCCGCCGGCTGCACCGGGCCGAGCAGATGCCGATCCGGGCGATCGCCCGTCACCTGGGGATCTCGAAGAACACGGTGAAACGCGCCCTGGCCACCGACCGGCCGCCGGTCTACCAGCGTCCGCTGAAGGGCTCGGCGGTGGACGCGCCGTCGAACCCGCCATCCGCGAGCTGCTCAAGCAGACCCCGACGATGCCCGCCACCGTGATCGCCGAGCGGATCGGCTGGGAACGCGGGCTGACCATCCTCAAGGAACGTGTACGCGAACTGCGCCCGGCCTACCTTCCCGTGGACCCGGTCTCCCGGACCGTCTACCAGCCCGGTGAGCTCGCCCAGTGCGATCTGTGGTTCCCTCCGGCCGACATCCCGCTCGGCTACGGCCAGTCGGGCAGGCCACCGGTGCTGGTCATCGTCTCCGGCTACTCGCGTGTGATCACCGCCCGGATGCTGCCCTCCCGGCAGACCGGCGACCTGATCGACGGCCACTGGCACCTGCTCACCGCCTGGGGCGCCGTCCCGAAGACGCTGGTCTGGGACAACGAGGCAGGCGTCGGGAAAGGCAGGCTGACCAGCGAGTTCGCCGCGTTCGCCGGTCTGCTCGCCGTCAGGGTGCACCTCTGCCGCCCCCGCGACCCGGAAGCCAAGGGCCTGGTCGAGCGCGCGAACGGATACCTGGAGACCAGCTTCCTTCCCGGCCGCACGTTCACCGGCCCCGACGACTTCAACACCCAGCTCGCAGCCTGGCTGAAGATCGCCAATCGGCGACAGCACCGGATCATCGGCACCCGGCCGGTGGACCGCTGGGAGGCCGACCGCGCCGAGATGCTGCCGATCCCACCCGTTGCCCCGCCCCACTGGTGGCCCTCTCGCACCCGCCTCGGACGCGACCACTACGTCCGCGTCGACACCAACGACTACTCCGTCCACCCCCGGGCGATCGGCAGGATGGTGACGGTCCGTGCCGACACCGAGGAGATCACCGTGACCTGCGGCGACGATGTGGTGGCCCGCCATGCCCGCTGCTGGGCCAGACACCAGTCGATCACCGATCCCGAGCACGCGGCCGCGGCCCGGGCCCTGCGCGGTGAGGTGATCCACCAGCAGGCCGCCCGAGCCGCCACCGCCAAAGCCGCGGCCCTGGCCCCCGACAGCCTCGGCATCGAGGTCGAACAACGCGAGCTGGGCAGCTACGACCGCGTGTTCACCCTCATCGAGGGCGGCGGCGGGAAGGAGGACACCTGATGGCCCGCACCACCGCTCCCGCGAGAACGCACCCCACGGCCGACGCGGGCAAGCCCGACGGCCCCGGAGCCCGCACCGGCCGGCAGACCGCCGCCGACCTGGCCTTCCTCGCCCGAGCCATGAAGGCCCCGGCCCTGCTGGACGCCGCCGAGCGCCTGGCCGA
>NZ_JBITRU010000102.1:0-1686 GCF_044540255.1 Streptomyces sp. NPDC086080 | reverse complement strand
AGAAGCTGTTGTCTTTCCGGACGTGAGGGCTGCGTTTTCGCTGGTGGGGCATAGGTTCGGCGATCTCGTGGGAGTGACGGCTTGTCGTGTCGTCGCTGCTGTGGGGGTCGTGGATGCCGTCGGTGGTCGGACTGCTGGAACAGCGCGAGCTGGGTGCTCGCCGTCGGGTGGACGAGCTGCGGGAGGAAGCAGACCGCATCCAGGCCGAACTGGCCGTGGCCGAGCGGGAATGGCAGGAGTGGACGATTGCCCGCTCGAAGGTCGGCGAGGTGCTGGCCCCGGAGGAGGAGAGCGGGCGCGACCGTGGCCGGGCCGACGAGAGTGTGCCGACCGCCAAAGGACAGCCAGGAACGGCCCCGCAGTCGGCGGAGGCGGTGAAGCCGAAGTCGCAGGTGCCCGTGTGGCGTGAGGGGCTGGCCTGGTCGGCGCTGTCGGTGGACTACCAGCGCATCCTGCAGTTGGGGGCGGACCGAGCCCGGCTCGGGCAGGGGCCGGTGACCTGCCAGGAGATGGCCGCCGGGTTCGGTGTGGACGTGGTGCCGGCAAGGGTGGAGGCGCTGCGGTCGAAGGCGAAACGCCTGGTGGCCCGGGGCTGGCTGGCCGAGCCCGCGCCGGGCCGGTTCACGCCCGCGCCGGGCGTGGCCGGGCCAGGCGGCGGGTCATGACGATGGTCATCGACCAGTAGGCCATCGCCTCGGCACTGGTCGTGCGGCGCTCGTAGTCGCGGGCCAAGCGGCGGCTTCGCATCAGGTGGGCGAAGAGACGCTCGACGATCCACCGCTTGGGCAGCACCACGAAGCCCTTCTGGTCGTCGCTGCGCTTGACGATCGCCAGCACCAGCGCGAATGCGGCCAGGCAGTGCTCGACGAGGCTGCCGGTGTAGCCGCCATCAGCCCAGACGAGGGCGAGGCGGTGGTGCGCGTCGGCCACCCGGGCGAGCAGGACCTGGGCGGCGGCGCGGTCGCCGACATCGGCGCTGGTGACCATCACGCCCAGCAGCAGGCCGAGGGTGTCTACCACGACGTGCCGTTTGCGCCCGTTGATCTGCTTGCCGCCGTCGTAGCCGCGGCTGTCCGCGCCCACCACGGCGTCCGCCTTGACCGACTGCGAGTCGATCACCCCGGCCGTGGGCTCCGTGTCCTTGCCCACCATCTCGCGGACCCTGGCACGCAGCCGGTCGTGGAACTCCCTGACCAGGCCATGGTCGCGCCAGCGGCGGTAGAACGCGTACACCCGGTCCCACGGCGGGAAGTCGGCCGGCATCGCGCGCCACTTGATGCCGTTGTCGACCAGGTAGCGGATCGCGTCCAGTATCGCGCGGTGGCAGTACACCTCCGGCTGCCCGCCGCGACCGCGCATCCAGCCCGGCACCGGCAGCAGCGGCCGGACCTTGGCCCACTCCCCGTCGGTCATGTCCGTCGGATAACGGCGTTCACGTACCCCCTTGTCGGCGGCGTTTCCGAACCGGTGAGCCAGACAGTCACACTCCAGGGCGACCGAAGTGGACTGCCAGGGCATCGGCACGGAAGACTGCGGCACCGGGGCCTCCAGATGTTGCTCGGTGATTCGACACCAACGAGCTGTTCAGGAGGCCCCACCCGTATGCGCCCAGCGGTCCGCGACCACCCGATCGAGACTCCCGTTCGAAACGCATCTCTCAAGATCGGAACGACAACAGCTTCTGAG
>NZ_JBITRU010000101.1:0-1864 GCF_044540255.1 Streptomyces sp. NPDC086080 | reverse complement strand
GCCTAGGCGAGGTCGGGGTGGCCCGGCTGCTGGAGCTGGTAGCGGAAGGCAACGAGGACGGTGCCACCCTGCTGGCGTTGCTCAAGCGCGACCCGGGCGCCGTCGGCCTGGAGTCGCTGCTGACGGAGATCACCAAGCTGAACGACGTGCGGAAACTCAGCCTGCCCGACGGGCTGTTCGCGGACTGCTCGGAGAAACTGCTGGCCGCGTGGCGTGCGCGGGCGATCAAGATGTACCCCTCGGACTTCCGTGACACCGCCGAGGACGTGCGGCTCACGCTGCTCGCGGCGCTGTGCTCCTCCCGGCAGACGGAGATCACCGATGCCCTGGGGGACCTGCTGATCGCCCTGGTGCAGAAGATCAACGCCCGCGCCGAGCGGCGGGTCGAGAGGCAGCTCACCGCCGAGCTGAAGAAGGTCCGCGGCAAGGAGGGCATCCTCTTCAAGCTGGCGGACGCGGCGATCGGCCAGCCCGACGAGACCGTACGCACGGCCCTGTACCCGGTGGTCGGTGAGAAGACGCTGCGCGACCTGGTGGCCGAGGCGAAGGCGAACGAGAAGGTCTTCAAGGCCAAGGTCCGCACCACGCTGCGCTCCTCGTACAGCTCGTACTACCGGCAGATGCTGCCGCCGCTGCTGAGGACGCTGGGGTTCCGCTGCAACAACACCGCTTACCGGCCGGTGATGGACGCGCTCGCGCTGCTGGAGAAGTACGCCGGCGTCGACGGCAAGGTGCGCTTCTACGACGCTGGCGACGTGGTGCCGATGGACGGCGTCGTGCGCAAGGACTGGCGCGAGGCCGTCGTGGACGACAAGGGCAAGGTCGAGCGCATCCCGTACGAGCTGTGTGTCCTGGTCGCGCTGCGGGACGCGATCCGGCGCCGGGAGATCTACGTCGAGGGCGGGAGGCGGTGGGGCGACCCGGAGGATGATCTGCCCGGCGACTTCGAGGCCACCCGCACAGTGCACTATGCGGCGATCCGTCAGCCGCTGGACGCGGTGGAGTTCATCGCGGATTTGAAGCAGCGGATGACGAGCGGCCTGGACCGGCTCACGGCCGCTCTGGCGGACGGCTCGGCGGGCGGGGTGAAGGTGACCACCCGGCACGGCGAGCCGTGGATCTCCGTGCCGAAGCTGGAGAAGCTGGACGAGCCCACCGGCCTGACGGCGCTCAAGGACGAGGTGGTACGCCGCCGGGGTGTGCTCGACCTCCTGGACGTGCTCAAGAACGCCGACTTCGACACCGGCTTCACCGACGAGTTCGCCTCGGTCGCCGCCTACGAGCGCATCGACCGCGCCGTCCTCCAGCGCCGCCTCCTGTTGGCCTTGTTCGCCCTCGGTACGAACATGGGCATCCGGGCCATCGTGGCGACCGGCGGGCACGACGAGAGCGAGGCGGCGCTGCGGCACGTGCGCCGGCACTTCATCACCGTCGACAACCTGCGGGCCGCCGTGCGCAAGCTGGTGAACTCCACCTTCGCCCCCCCCGGGACACCGCATGGTGGGGCACCGGCACCTCGTGCGCGTCGGACTCGAAGAAGTTCGGGTCCTGGTCCAGCAACTTCATGACCGAGTACCACGCCCGCTACGGCGGCAACGGCGTGATGATCTATTGGCATGTGGAGCGGAAGAACGTCTGCATCTACTCCCAGCTCAAGAGCTGTTCGTCGTCCGAGGTCGCGGCGATGATCGAGGGACTTTTGAGGCACTGCACGGACGCCGAGATCGAGTCCAACTACGTCGACACGCACGGCGCGTCCGTGGTCGGGTTCGCCTTCACCGAGCTGCTCAACTTCCGGCTGCTGCCGAGGCTGAAGAACATCGGCAGCATCCGCCTGTACCGCCCGGACGACTCCCCGCCCGGC
>NZ_JBITRU010000100.1:0-1928 GCF_044540255.1 Streptomyces sp. NPDC086080 | reverse complement strand
TACTCCAGTCGTAGATCGTGATCTTCCTGGTGGGGGCCGGGGGCAGCCTGCAGTGCTGCCCCCAGCCCCTGGGTGGGTCAGTCTGACCAGCACGCTGTGCACCGCTTGAGCGTCCCACCGTCCATGAGCTTCGCTTCAGACTCGTGCATCTTCATGAAGCCTTGCTGTTTCCCACCGTCATATTGAGTGCGTCCGCAAGGATGGGTGGCCGAGTGGTAGACCTTTCTGCGAGCCCCAAGGCTGCCGCGAACGAGGACCTCCGGGTTGCGGTAGTTCTCCGTCTCGGCCCGCTCCGCTTCAGCGATCTTCTTGTCCAGTGTCTCCAACTTGGCGTCGAACTCCTGACGATGGCGCTTCTGCTCCGCGAGGAAACCCTCGATGAGCCGGATGCGCTGTTCCCTCAAGATGTATGCGTTCACAACCTCGCCTTATCAATTGCTATCAGCTGATAGCAATTGATAGCACAGGGGTTGGCCCCCTCGCAGGGCTTTGCTGCCCCTGATGCAGCGGCATGGTCGACTGCAGATCGTGATCTTCAGGTCTGATTCGCGGCTTGTCGTCGGTAATGGCTGGCCTGGGCCCGGGCCTGGTGGCGGCGTCGCCAGGCGGACCAGTCGAGCCGGTGGGACGCATCGTGCAAGGGCCGGACGACGAGCGTCGTAAACAGTCGCTGGATCTCGTTGCAGGTGAGCGGGATCAGCCCGTCCGGACCGGGATGGCGGGCGTGTTCGTCGGCGCGGACGACGGCGAGGAAGGCGTGAGCGAGCATGGCCAGGGTGACCCAGCGAGACCACGAAGTGAAGCGGCGGACCTGGTGCTCGTCCAGTCCGGCCAGGCCCTTTCCGGCCTGAAATGTCTCCTCCACCCGCCACCTCGACCCGGCGACGCGGACCAGCGTGGCCAGGGGTACCGGGGTCGGCGAGAAGCAGCGGTAGTAGGCGAGTTCGCCGGTGGTGCGGTTGCGGCGGATCAGCAGCCGGTGGCTGCCGGGCCGTGCTTCGGCCAGGTCGATGACGGCCCAGTCGTAGAAGCGGTGCCCCTTGGCGCCGGCCCCGGCCGACAGCTTCTGCCAGGCCCGCTTCGGCACCTTCGCGGCCAGAGCGTCCGCACGGAACTTCCCCGCGCCGGTGGTGACTTCATGAGAGCAGGCGACGGCGAGGACGTAGCTGACCTGGCGCTCTTCCAACACGGACCGCAGTTTCGGGTTGCCACCGTAGACCTCGTCGCCCGCGACCCAGCCCACACGGTGCCCGGCATCCAGGAACCGGCCGATCATGCGGGCGGCCAGCTCCGGCTTGGTCGCGAAGACGGTGTCCTCGTCCAGGCCCGCGGCCCGGCAGCGGTCCGGGTCGCATGTCCATGAGCGCGGGATGTACAGCTCACGGTCCACTGCCGCGTGTCCGCGGCGGCCTGCGTAGACGAGGTAGACGGCGACCTGGGAGTTCTCGATCCTCCCGGCGGTGCCGGTGTACTGGCGCTGGACTCCGACGGTGTGCGTGCCCTTCTTCACGTCCCCGGTCTCGTCGACCACCAGTACCGCATCCTCGTCGCGCAGGTGCTCCAGCACGTACTCGCGCACCTCATCGCGCACGGCGTCGGCATCCCACCTGGCCCGGCCGAGCAGGTGCTGCATGCCGTCCGGGGTGGCCTCCCCGGCCCACTCGGCGATGCTCCAGCAGTTCTTGCGCGGCAGGTCCGATAGCAGCCCCAGCACCAAGTCCCTCACCCGGCGCCGGGGTTCGACCCGCGCGAACCGGCCCGCTATCCGGGACATCAGGACCTCGAACGCCTCCTGCCAGCGGGCAGGGTCTACGCTGTGCCCTGCGGCCACCGCACGATCTTCAGTCTTCACACACCGATGATCAGCGGTGGCTGTACCTGTCTCTCAGCCGACCCCACCGGCAAGATCACGATCTACGGCTGGAGTA
>NZ_JBITRU010000099.1:0-1931 GCF_044540255.1 Streptomyces sp. NPDC086080 | reverse complement strand
TAAGGCTTAGCTTCCGGGTTCGGAATGTAACCGGGCGTTTCCCCTACGCTATGACCACCGAAACACTATGAAACTGACAACCGCACCATGTGTGGCACATGGGGTTGTTCGTGGTTTCAGAACCAACACAGTGGACGCGAGCAACTGAGGACAAGCCCTCGGCCTATTAGTACCGGTCAACTCCACACGTTACCGTGCTTCCATATCCGGCCTATCAACCCAGTCGTCTACTGGGAGCCTTACCCTCTCAAGGAGGTGGGAGTCCTCATCTCGAAGCAGGCTTCCCGCTTAGATGCTTTCAGCGGTTATCCCTCCCGAACGTAGCCAACCAGCCATGCCCTTGGCAGGACAACTGGCACACCAGAGGTTCGTCCGTCCCGGTCCTCTCGTACTAGGGACAGCCCTTCTCAAGACTCCTACGCGCACAGCGGATAGGGACCGAACTGTCTCACGACGTTCTAAACCCAGCTCGCGTACCGCTTTAATGGGCGAACAGCCCAACCCTTGGGACCGACTCCAGCCCCAGGATGCGACGAGCCGACATCGAGGTGCCAAACCATCCCGTCGATATGGACTCTTGGGGAAGATCAGCCTGTTATCCCCGGGGTACCTTTTATCCGTTGAGCGACGGCGCTTCCACAAGCCACCGCCGGATCACTAGTCCCGACTTTCGTCCCTGCTCGACCCGTCGGTCTCACAGTCAAGCTCCCTTGTGCACTTACACTCAACACCTGATTGCCAACCAGGCTGAGGGAACCTTTGGGCGCCTCCGTTACTCTTTAGGAGGCAACCGCCCCAGTTAAACTACCCATCAGACACTGTCCCTGATCCGGATCACGGACCCAGGTTAGACATCCAGCACGACCAGACTGGTATTTCAACGACGACTCCCCCTGAACTGGCGTCCAGAGTTCACAGTCTCCCAGCTATCCTACACAAGCCGAACCGAACACCAATATCAAACTGTAGTAAAGGTCCCGGGGTCTTTCCGTCCTGCTGCGCGAAACGAGCATCTTTACTCGTAGTGCAATTTCACCGGGCCTATGGTTGAGACAGTCGAGAAGTCGTTACGCCATTCGTGCAGGTCGGAACTTACCCGACAAGGAATTTCGCTACCTTAGGATGGTTATAGTTACCACCGCCGTTTACTGGCGCTTAAGTTCTCAGCTTCGCCCCACCGAAATGGAGCTAACCGGTCCCCTTAACGTTCCAGCACCGGGCAGGCGTCAGTCCGTATACATCGCCTTACGGCTTCGCACGGACCTGTGTTTTTAGTAAACAGTCGCTTCTCGCTGGTCTCTGCGGCCACCCCCAGCTCGAGGAGCAAGTCCTCTCACCGAGCGTGGCCCCCCTTCTCCCGAAGTTACGGGGGCATTTTGCCGAGTTCCTTAACCATAGTTCACCCGAACGCCTCGGTATTCTCTACCTGACCACCTGAGTCGGTTTAGGGTACGGGCCGCCATGAAACTCGCTAGAGGCTTTTCTCGACAGCATAGGATCATCCACTTCACCACAATCGGCTCGGCATCAGGTCTCAGCCTTGATGAACGGCGGATTTACCTACCGTCCGGCCTACACCCTTACCCCGGGACAACCACCGCCCGGGATGGACTACCTTCCTGCGTCACCCCATCACTCACCTACTACCAGCTCGGGTCACCGGCTCCACCACTCCGACCTCGTCCGAAGACTCAGCCGGCGGCTTCACGGGCTTAGCATCACTGGATTCGATGTTTGACGCTTCACAGCGGGTACCGGAATATCAACCGGTTATCCATCGACTACGCCTGTCGGCCTCGCCTTAGGTCCCGACTTACCCTGGGCAGATCAGCTTGACCCAGGAACCCTTAGTCAATCGGCGCAAACGTTTCTCACGTTTGTATCGCTACTCATGCCTGCATTCTCACTCGTGAACCGTCCACAACTCGCTT
>NZ_JBITRU010000098.1:0-2047 GCF_044540255.1 Streptomyces sp. NPDC086080 | reverse complement strand
GACGACCCCACCCAGCACAACCCCTACACCTACGGCAACAACAACCCCGCCACCTACTCCGACCCCACCGGCGAAGCCATCGCAGAATGCATGCGGGGAGAGATCGCCTGCAGCGGCGGACTCCCCAAGCGCAAGCCCAAGATCAACTCTGCTGTCTCAGGAGGAAACCCCGGCAGCCCCGGCAACTCCGGCTCCTACATCCCCTGGACCCCCGGAAGCAAGAAGCGCATCCTCGCCAATCCGTCCAAGGGGCGCTACAACTCCTACGGCCACCTCGGCCACAACTCCTACGGCCACACCACGTCCGCCGCCCAAAAAGAATACAACGACGCATACCGCGAAGAACGCCGCCTCGCAGACATCGCATACACAAAAGCACAAGCAGAAAAAAACAAGAAGGACGAAGGATTCGAGTTCAGCCTGAGCGGCATCACGGAAGCTGCGAAGTCCGGCTGGGACAAAACAGGCGGACGGGCAGTAGCGGCCGTCAGCGACCATTTCTCCGAACACTGGCGTGACTACCTGGCGAACGGAGTTCTGCTAGTTGGTGCTGCCGGCGGGCTGGCGTGTTTGGCGTCCGTTGTTTGCGGTGTTGGTGGTGCCATTGCGATAGGGGCGGGAACCGCGGCTGCAAACTATGTGGCGTCAAGTGCGGGAACAGAGAACTGGAACACCGCAACCTTCACGATAAATACCGTTACCGGCGCCGGTGTCGGCTACCTTGGCGGCACGAGCGCTGCCGGCCAGGCAGCCAACAGGATCGTGTCCTTCGCTCGAATGGACAGAAGTTTGAATCGCATCGAGAGGACAGTGCAGCGAATGAGGGACGAAGGGTGACTCGATTTCAGAGGGAAGTGGTCAGAGCCGTAATCCCGCTGGCTATTCTCACAGTAGTCGTTGCTGTCACCGCTAGTGCAATCGGGGGATGGTTTCAAACCCTGGGGTCGCCAGTGATTGTGATAGGCGCGGGGATGCTCTGGGGGCGCGCATTGAGGGAGAAGCTGAGGCGGGAAGACAAAGATGACTGACCACGTCCGGCCAGGTACTACTGATCTTTTGACTGGGGCTTGACAAGTCTCGGGGTTGCGGTATGCCGGTTGTATGGGGTTTTCGGGGGCGGCCGTGCCGGGGTCGCGGGAGTTGGAAGCGCGGCGGAGTTGTTCGAACAAGGGGTGCGTCAGGTGCGGGTAAGCCGAGCGGCTGGGGGTGTCCCGGCAGGCGGTAAGTCAGTGGCACGCGGCGTGGAGAGCGGGCGGCGTGGAGGCCCTGGCGGCGAGATACGGGAACACCACGGTTCACCGGCGGCTGACGGACGAGCAGGAGGCCGAGCTGGTCACGCTGCTGCGGCAGGGTCCCACGGCTCACGGCTGGGATGATCAGCGGTGGACGCTCGCGCGGATCTCCCGGCTGGTCCAGGAGCGGTACGGGCCGTCGTACTCACCGGGCGGGATGTGGCAGTTATTGCGGCGTCTTGGCTGGTCGTGGCAGGTTCCTCAGGGGCGCGCGATTCAGCGGGACGAGGAGGCGATCGCCGCATGGTGCACGGAGACGTGTCCGGCGGTGTCCCATCCGGGCGAGCGGTGAGTGAGGACCGCTGGATCGTCTTCGGTGACGAATCCGGGGCCGCTGTGTCCTCGGTGATGCGCCGCACCTGGGGTCCAGAGGGCACACACCTGTCGTGCGTCTGAACGCATCGAGGCGTGGGCGGGTCAACATGGTGGGCTGGCTCGCCTACCGCCCAGGGCGTCCACCACGGCTTTTCTCCTGGTACAAGGCAGGCAAGGGCTACACGAAGGAGGACTTCCCGCTCCTGCTGACGGCTCTGAAGATCCGCCTCGGCGGGAAGCTCACGGTGGTCTGGGACAACCACTCCAGCCACCTCGCCCGCGACGTCCACCAGCTGGAGCAGCGGTCAACAATCCTGGCTGGAGATCGTCCAACTGCCCGCCTAATACTCCAGCCGTAGATCGTGATCTTGCCGGTGGGGTCGGCTGAGAGACAGGTACAGCCACCGCTGATCATCGGTGTGTGAAGACTGAAGATCGTG
>NZ_JBITRU010000097.1:0-2102 GCF_044540255.1 Streptomyces sp. NPDC086080 | reverse complement strand
GAGTGCGGGCAGTTGAAGGTGGACGCCGGTCCGCCCTGGCAGCGAACCGGCTTTCCCTGCCCTGCTCCACAGGAGCTTCGTTTCCTCCCCGCCCTAAGAGCTCGTAACACGATCTTGTTGAAGCGTGCTGGTGGGGTGTAACCGGTGTGACGATTCGGCCGTTCGCGGGGTGTGGGTACTCGACCGTGGATCGTGGACGATGAGTTGTGGGCGCTGATCGAGCCGTTGCTGCCGCCGTGGCCGGAGCGGTCCCCGGGGCCACGACCGGTGGCAGATCGGCTCTGCCTTCAGGGCGTCCTGTTCGTCCTCTACAACGACATAGCCTGGCAACTCCTGCCCCTGGAGCTGGGGTTCGGCTCAGGGCAGACCTGCTGGCGGCGTCTGGAGCGGTGGCAGAAAGCAGGAGTCTTCGACCGGCTGCACCGGGTTCTGCTCGCAAAGCTGAACGCGGCCGACGAACTCGACTGGTCACGTGCGTGCGTGGACGGCTCTCACATCCGTGCGAAGGGGGCGCCGACACCGGTCCGTCGCCGGTCGACCGGCGGAAAACGGGCAGCAAACACCACCTGATCTGCGACGGACGCGGCACCCCGCTCAAGGTCATCACGACTGCGGCCAACGTCAACGACGTCACCCAGACCCTCGCCCTGGTCGACGGCGTCCCGCCCGTCGCGGGCCGCCCCGGCCGGCCCCGCCGCAGGCCGGAAGCCCTACTCGGTGACAAGGGATACGACTCCAATGCCCACCGCGACGAGTTGCGTCGCCGACGGATCCTGCCCGTAATCTCCCGCAAGGGATCACCGAACATCAAGGGCCTGGGCAAGCTCCGCTACGTCGTCGAGCAGACCTTCGCTCTGCTCCACCAGTTCAAACGCCTCGCCGTCCACTGGGAACGCCGCACCGAACTCCACGACGCCTTCGTCTCCCTGGCCTGCAGTCTCATCTGCTGGCGACGGCTTCGGGAGCCCGAAAACAACTGACCGGTGTCAGGGCAGCCCAGGGCCCCAGCGGGCTGCTTCAGAACGTTGGTACCCTCCGCACCTACGGCGAGGCAGGGGAGACGATCATGGGAGCCGTGCCGTCGAGCCCTCCGAGCCGCCGGTTCAGAGGAACTGGCCTCGGTGTCCTCTTCGGTGGACTGACCGCAGTGGTTTCCACTGCTGCCATAGGGAATGCATGGGCTGCTTGTGACATCGGCATCAATGCAGCAGCCAACGGCATGACTTTGCTGGTTCTTGCGCCTCTGATATGGATCGCCGCTGCGGTTCCGTTGGTGACCCTGCACAGCACCCTCGGAAGACGTCATCGCAGGACAGCCCTGGCTGCAGGGCTCATCTTCGCCCTATGGTTCGCCTGGTTCCTTGTCACATGGCTCGGCATGCCGGACTCCTACCCTGCCCTGTTGTGCCCGGGCAATGTCCCACCCTGGTGGCCGAGCTTCATCCCAGCATGATTCCGGCGTAGCCCGTGAACGGCCTCGGCACCGGCAATCTCTCAACAGCGCCCCGGCCAGCCCTGGCACGCCAGCAAGATCGTGTTATGAGTTCTAAAGGACGGGGTATCCACGAAGGAGAACCCGGATGACCCAGCCCGCCCGGAACCTCGAACCCGCCGCCTCCGCCCGCGACCTGTACGGAGTGGAACTGCGCCGCCAACGCCAACTCGCCGGTCTGTCGTTGGACCGGATGTCGGACATCGTCAACTACAGCAAGACGCATCTGCACGGAGTGGAGACGGGTGAACGGCTTCCGCTGCCTCCGATCTCGGAAAAGCTGGACGCGGCGTTCGGGACTGGGGAGTTGTTCCAGGGGCTGTGGGGCGCGGTGAAGCGCGAGCACACGCCGAGGCGGTTCGATCACTGCCTTGAACTGGAGGCGAAGGCGACGCGGATTCAGGCTTTCGGCGCGAGCATCATTCCCGGACTGCTCCAGACTGAGGCTTACATGCGTGCACTGTTCACAGCGGGGGAGCCGGGGGCGAGCCCCAGGGAAATCGACGGTCTGGTGGCCAACGTCGCTTCCTAAGCGGCTTTTTGTAGCTCGGTGTTGATCTCCTTCTCGGGGTCGAGGCGGTGGATGTGGATGTCGTGGGTGACGCGGCTG
>NZ_JBITRU010000096.1:0-2228 GCF_044540255.1 Streptomyces sp. NPDC086080 | reverse complement strand
CTTCAGTCTTCACACACCGATGATCAGCGGTGGCTGTACCTGTCTCTCAGCCGACCCCACCGGCAAGATCACGATCTACGGCTGGAGTACTAAGCGCTGAGCCGGGTCCGCATCCTGGTGTGGTGCAGGGGCTGCTCAGCAGTTTCGTGGCCATGCCGATGTCGGTTCTTACTGGGGGTTCCTCCGCGGTCGGCCGAGTGCCGGCAGTTTTGTTTTGGGCCTTGGTTCTGACCGCTGAAGTGCGGCTCATCAAGCGCATGAACCTGACCAGCTCGGGCAGAGGTGCAACGCTTTCCGCCTACGACATGGAGGGCCTCACCGGGTACGCGGACGGGGACAGTGCCCGCATGGAGGACCGACGCTGCTGGCCGGTCGTGGCCCTGCTGACGGTCGCTGCCCAGTGCGCCGCGGTTATGCGGCGCTGGGAGGAAACCCAGCCGGACTGCCAGATCCCGCGCGTCTCCGTGCAGCCGATCGAGCGCGTCATCTGGAGAGCCCACCGCACCCGTCGCGCCAGAGCCAGACGACACAACGAACGGCAGTTCAAAGCCCATGCCGCCCTGGTGGTGGGCGCGCTGCGACAAGCCGAAGCACGACAGGACTCCAAGCCGGGCCCCGCTCTGGAGGACCTCACCGTGATGCTCCTGACCATCGCCGAACGCTACGCCGAGGGCCGTATTGACGACCTCCTCGACGCAGACCACCTCGCAGGCGTGACTCCGGCCGCACCGAGAGAGCGTCTGCGGGGGATCGTGGTGGGGCTCACGGTCGTCCTGGTGATGGCTGGCGCAGCGTTCCTCGGCCTGCCCGACGCAGCTCTCATCCCTCTGCTGCCGGTCGTGGTCATCTTCGTCGCGGTCGTAGTCAACCGCGGGCGGATGCCAACCGCGGGGCAGCTCACCGATCTGATCATCCCCCGATGAGGCGGAAGTTCTCGATGAGCAGCGCCCTGTCCTGAAGCCCGGCGGGGAGCTGATCCACGGTGCCTTCTTCAGAAGATCCATGAAGACCGTGGCCGGACCTCAGCCGATGAGTGAGCGGAGCACGGGGATGCTGACGCCGGCTGCGGTAAGACCAGCCAGGACAGCAGCGGCCACGGCACCGCCGCTGAGGAAGGTGAGCCCTCCGACGACCAGGCCGATGACGACCGCGATCAGAAGGACGACGGCCGTGTGGATCGTCAGGAACGGGGCCGGCCCTTGCGGCGTCGGCACGGGCGAACTCACTATTTCTCCCCATAGGTTGATGATGTGACGTCCGCTCGTAAGTGCCCGTCCGAGCCCCACCCCACGGCCTGATTTCCCAGCTCCGAGGGCCCCAAAAGAATCTTGGAAAAGTCCGTGGGGTGGCCGCGGGGGGCGCACTTACAAGGGGTCGTCTCGGCGCCGGCCGCGGCGGCCCGGGAGCTTGCGAGTGGGCTGGCGCGGTTGGTGGCGAGCCGTCCCCTTGCACAGCTAAAGGGGGCGGAGACGACAACCGGAAGGGGAGGGCATGCAGGGCGACGGCGCAGGTGAGGAGGTCGCGGCCGCGCGCGCCCGCAACCTACAACCTAACGACGGCCCGCACGACGCGCTGCGGCTGCTCGGTGCCCCGGTCACCCCGCAGGACGTGCGTGCCATGAACGGCCGCCAGGCCAAAACCGCCCGGCGGCTGCAAGAGAACATCGACCGCCGGCTGGCCGACGGACGCCTGGTGGCCCTGCTCGAACAGGACGGCTTCACCGGCCCGCGCTACGACCTGTTCGTGGAAGAACTCGTCCGCTACGGGATCTCTGTCCTGCGCGGCTGGATGCACTCCGGCTACATCTTCGACCTGGTCGCCCAGCGCGGCTTCAATCTCAACCCCCACGAACTCGATCTGGAGGACCTTGCCGCCGACAGCGACCTGCGCGAGGAACTGGCCACCATGACCATCGCCCGAGCCCTGCCGCGCTTCCGCCAGCAGGCCCTGGTCGATAAGGGATGGACCCCCGAAGGCGGAGCAAGCATCACCACCTACTTCATGGGGGCGTGCGCCTACGACTTCCCCAACGAGTTCCGCCGCCACAGGGCTAGCGAGGCCCGCCAGCACCGCGCCCTACGCCGGGAGAAGGAGCTCTACAGCCCACCCGCCAGCACACTCAGCCCGGATCCACGGGAGTGTCATGAATTAGGTGTGATCCTTCCCGAAGGAGTCATCTGATGAATGCGACGACAGGTCACCTGATCGAGGCCGTGGACCGCGTGTCG
>NZ_JBITRU010000095.1:0-2631 GCF_044540255.1 Streptomyces sp. NPDC086080 | reverse complement strand
AAGCCTCAAGAACTCCCATCATCGCAGGTCGCAAGGCTCTTCCTCGTTCCCGGAGAAGTTATCCACAGATGTCAGCCGGTGGATTCGGGCTCAGACGGTGTACGAGCACGCGTGGGAGATCCGCGACGAGTACGGGTATCGGGACTTCGCGGCTGGGGAGGCGGAGCTGCGGGAGTTTCTGGCGGCGCGGGTGTGGTCGTCGCTGGAGGGGCCGCGGGCCCTGTTCGACCGGGCGGTGGTGTGGCTGGTGAACAACCGGGTGCTGCTGCCGGGTATGACGTCGCTGGCCCGGATGGTGGCCGCGGTCCGCCAGGAGGAGAACGACCGGCTGCACGCCGCGCTGTACGAGGTGGTGCCGTACGAGCTGCGGACCGAGATGGTCCGGCTGCTGGAGGTGCCGGAGAAGAAGCGACATCTCCGACGCCCGGCTGTGGCGGACGAACACCGCGGCCGACTACGGGCCGCTCCAGCCGGTCTCGAACCACACCATCCGTCTGGACCGGATACCCGCACACTGGGGCGACATGCTCCGCGTGGCAGGCTCCCTGACCCTCGGCGAGGTCCGCGGGCACGACCTGATCCGCATGCTCTCCCGGGACGGCAAACCGACCGGACTGGGCGACGCCTTCGCCCACTACGGACGGATCTTCAAGACCCTGCACCTTCTCCAGTTCGTCTCCGACGAGGGATACCGGCGCATGATCGGCGCCCAGCTCAACGTCGCCGAGGCCCGCCACCGCCTCGCCCGGAAGATCTTCTTCGGGCAGCGCGGCGAACTGCGCCAGCACTACCGCGAGGGCATGGAGGACCAACTCGGCGCCCTCGGACTGGCCCTCAACGCCGTGGTTCTGTTCAACAGCCTCTACATCGACGCCGCCGTCAAACAGCTGGCCGCCGACGGCTTCCCCGTCACCGACGACCTGCTCGCCCGCCTCTCCCCACTCCAGTACGACCACATCAACTTCCTCGGCCGCTACGCCTTCACCCGACCGTCAGCACCAGGTCTGCGGCCGCTACGCGACCCGCACAGCGGCGACGAGACCGGAGACAGCGAGGACGAGTAGCTCAAGGCCCGTACAGTCGAAGGGGAGGTCCGGAGCCAGTTGCGATGGCTCCGGACCTCCCCTTCGGGAAGCGCATCGAGGGCTTCGCCAATCCTGACCGGCAATCCCACCGCGTCGACGTGGGGATCCGGTCTGGTGTGGAACCCGCCCCTGACAAGGGCGGAGCCCTCCGATAACAGCTATCCCGGCCACGGACGAAGGACGAAGGACGAAACCTAACGGCGTGACATGTAGAGATCTAGGGCCTTGTGCAGGACCTTGTTGAGCGGGTAGTCCCACTCGCCGAGGTACTCGATCGCCTCGCCTCCGCTGCCCACCTTGAAGCGGAGCAGTCCCAGCAGGTGGTTGCTCTCGTCCAGAGTGTCCGTGATTCCCCGGAAGTCGTAGACGCCGGCACCGAGTTCATGGGCGTCGCACATCATCTGCCACTGGATGGCGTTGTTCGGCTGGACCTCGCGCTTGCGGCTGGTGGAGGCGCCGTAGGAGTACCAGACGTGCTCGCCAACAGTGATCATTGTGGCGGCCGCTAGCAGCTCGCCCTCGTGGGAGGCGAGGTACAGACGCATGCGGTCGGGGTGCTCGGCCCTCAGCGCGTTCCACATCCGCTGGAAGTAGCCCAGCGGGCGAGGGATGAACCGGTCCCGCTCGGCAGTCTCGGTGTAGATCGCGTGGAAGGCGGCCAGATCCTCGTATCCACCCTGGACAACCTTGACGCCGGCCTTCTCCGCCTTCTTGATGTTGCGACGCCACTGTTGGTTGAGGCCTTGCCTGATCTCCTCCAGGGACCGGCCTGCGAAGGGGACCTGAAACGCATACTGGGGCTGGCCCGCGGCGAAGCCGTCCTCACCACCGGGCTCGGTCTGCTGCCAGCCCATCCGGCGCAGCCGGTCGGCAAGGTCGAAAGCACGCGGCTCATGCGCGGTGGCCTCCGCGTCCCGCAGCCGCCGGGCTTGCGGGTCCGCGATCGCGGCCTTGACCGCCTCAGCACTCCACCGGCGAGCCACGACAGGCGGCCCCATCTTCACCGAGAAGGCGCCCTGCTCCTTCAAGTGGGCGAGCATCGGCTTCAGCCACTGCTCGATGTCCGGTGCTGCCCAGTCGATCACCGGCCCCTCAGGCAGGTAGGCGAGGTACCGCTTCGTCTTCGGCAGCGGCCGCAACAGCACCAGCCCGGCCCCCACGAGGCGGTCCTCCTCGTCGAACCAGCCCAGACTCTCGGCCCGCCAGTCCGGCTTCACCTCCCCCCAAGAGGGCACCTGCGTGTGGCTTACAGAAGGCTGGGCCATGACAAAGGCCAGATGCTCTTCACGGGTGATCACCTTGAGGTGATACGTCATTCGCCGCGCTCCTTTGTTCGGCGGCCAAGTCTACGGAGACGACCCACACTGATGATCACGAACTCGACCTCGCACAAACGGTCCTTTGCGCGAGCAGATCAACAATCGCTCGCCGGACCCCCGCCTGTGACCTTCAGCCCGAATCCACCGGCTGACATCTGTGGATAACTTCTCCGGGAACGAGGAAGAGCCTTGCGACCTGCGATGATGGGAGTTCTTGAGGCTTCCAG
>NZ_JBITRU010000094.1:0-2980 GCF_044540255.1 Streptomyces sp. NPDC086080 | reverse complement strand
ACATCCACCAACTTCGCCTTCGTCCCCTCCGACACCACCGCATTTTACGACCCAACAGCCCACGAATGCCGAGGAGTTATTTTTCGGCAGCTCCCTGGTCCCCATCCCGCCGTCATTCATCCCCCACCTGCGCGAGCACAAGGCGCGGCAGGCGGCAGCGCGCGACACGGCCGGAGACTCCTGGCAGGAACACCACCTGGTCTTCACCCGCCCGGACGGCCGTCCACTCGATCCCCGGCAGGACTGGGAGGAGTTCAAGGAACTGTTTGGCGGAAGCCGGGATCGACGACCGCCGTCTGTACGACGGGAGCCGTCACACCGCCGACACGATCCTGAACGAACTCGGGGTGGATATGCCCACGATCATGGAGATCCTCCGGCACACCTAGATCAGCCAGACCCGGCGGTACGTCCAGGGTCGATCGCACCTGTCGAAGGACGCCATGCGCCGCATGGGCAACACCTTCATGCCCAGCCCGGGACCCACTCCGGAGCCTCAGCCCGAACCCCGCCCCGAAGCGTCCATTGAGACCAGAATTGAGACCAGGGACAGTCGGACGGCCCGCGCGCAGCGCCGTCGCCGCATCCGCTGAATGAGAAAGCCCAGCTCAGACATTGTCTGGGCTGGGCTTGGAAAGAGCCGCCTTCGGGATTCGAACCCGAGACCTACGCATTACGAGGGCCTGCAAGATCATCCCGCGTGATGACGGACGGTGCCGCCGAATCACGTTTCCGCAGATCAGAGGCTCGCGAACCTGACCGGGATCTTGCTTGATCCGCACTGGTGCCACCCAGTCCGCGCACGCAGCGCTCACGCAAGCAGGACGTCTGACGCCCGCATATCCGCACCCGCGATGCGCCGCGCGATGCCGACGACGACCGGCTGTCCGTCCGCCTGCGCACCCTGCCCGTCGACCGCGCCTACGCCGACAGGCAGACAAGCAGAACAGAGATCAAGGTGAACCGCCTGCAGCGCATGCGTGGCCAGCGGCGGATGCAACTCAGACCCGGTGGGTCGTCCCGGCTCAGGGCCTGGCAGGCCCGAGCCTCCGGTACACCGTCACCCGCCGGCCGCAGCCCTGCTCGTTCGTCACCGCCCTGAAGTATTCGTCCAGCACCGAGAGCTTCGCCTTGTCCCGGGCGGACGTCACGGTCGACGCGGCCTCCGGGGCATCAGTCACCAGCAGTATCTCCGTCTGCGCAAGCATCGCGGCGCGGATACGCACCGGGTCCGCCTCCACACCCTTGAGCGTTCCAGACACCTCAGGACTCTCGGCCAGTGCGATGTCCCTGAGGCCGGTGAAGGCGTCGGGGGAGACTGACTTGGTGTCGCGCCGTGCGGCCGGGACGAAGAGCACTCCGTCGCCGGGCCGCTTGAGTCGCCGCACGTCCGAAGCGATCGCGAGGACGTCGTCCACTCGGCTCGCCGGGGACCTCTTGGCCAGCGACTGCGGCAGCAGCCCCACCATCGCCACGGTCAGCACCGCGGGTAGCAGGTACACGTGGGCTCTGGGAAACCTCGGTGTCACCGCTCGTACCGCGGCGCCCAGCGCGGTACCGATCAGCAAGGCCAAGCCCAAGTAGCTGAAGAGTATGTAGCGCTCCAGGAACATCGGCCGGATCAGCGATATGCCGAGCAGAGCGATCTGCGGCACCGCCAGAAGGGGGAACCCGACTATCGCGACGGACGGGCCGCTCTCCCGCCGCCGGTCCGTCAGCGCTGTGAGGCCGCCGATCGCCAGCAGTACAGCCGGGCCGATCATCATGTGCCACGACAACGGCGGTATCCAGGAAACTTGCTGTGACTGGCTTCGAGTGAAGAGGATCAGGGGCATTACGCACGCTGTGCCGACCGCGGAGGCCACCGCCCAGCGTTTCCACAGTCCGCGCCCGGAGCGCCTCCACATCAGGGTCACCAAGTGAGCAGGCAGGAGCAGTAGCGACAACCAGTTCAGCAGTCCGCAGACCAACACGATGCCCCGTACGCCACCCATAGGCCCGGCCGTTGACGCCGGGCGGTGAGGGCAGTCACGAGCAGGAGTGTTGAGATCCCTGCTCCGGCCGTAACGAGTGCGTACGGACGGCCTTCCTGCAACTGGAACTGCACGGCCGGTAGGAGCCCGAACGCAAGGCCGCCTCCCAGCCCGGCCCAGCCACCAGCCAGTCGGCGGCCGATGGCAGCCACGCACCCCGCCGCTACCGCCATGGCGAGGACGGACGGCAGCCTCAGCGTCGTCGTACTGGGGCCGAAGAATGCGAAAAGTCCGTGCATGACTAGGTAGTAGAGCCCGTGGACGGCGTCGACCTGCCCGAGCATGTGCCATATCTGGGCAGTTGAACGCTCGGCCACCTGCCAGGTCGCTGCCTCGTCCCGCCAGACGCTGTGCTGGCGGGACAAACCCCACGAGCCGAGGGCGAGGGTCCACAGAACAGGTATCAGCCAGATGGCCAGACGGTGCCGCATGGCGGCTATGGGGGGATTCATGGAGATCTTCAGGACCCGAGGTGAGAAGCGCGGACCGCAGTCAGCGATGGGCGGAGGTCAGCGGGAGAGCCGTCGGGCCGACGGTCGTGGGGGCCGGCTGCGAGTCGACGAACGATCACACTGACGGGGTGGCCGGGCCAGTCTGTGCGGTTCTCGAAGGAGCGACAACCCTGGTCCGGGGAGATCAAGGCCACTTCTGCACCAAGCGCTTGGGACGTATCAAAAGGCGTGCGACCTGGGCGGATGACCGGACAGGCGAAACCGTTGCGGATGTCCCTTTTCAGTTTGGCCGGAGATCATCTTTGTGGCCCGCGTCACGTGATCAACTGTTGTCAAAGATCATTCTGCGTAGTCAAACTCTTGTTCTGTTCGCATCAAGGGGTGCAGGTGGTGCACTCCCCTAGTACTCCAGCTGTAGATCGTGATCTTCATGTCTGGGATGCGGCTTGTCGCTGGTAGTGACTGGTGCGTGATCGTGCCTGGTGGCGGCGGCGC
>NZ_JBITRU010000093.1:0-3187 GCF_044540255.1 Streptomyces sp. NPDC086080 | reverse complement strand
AGCCTCAAGAACTCCCATCATCGCAGGTCGCAAGGCTCTTCCTCGTTCCCGGAGAAGTTATCCACAGATGTCAGCCGGTGGATTCGGGCTCAGAGTGGAGCCAGCTCAAGTGACACAGAAGACCGGCGGGTACGAATTCCTCTGGGACGGGTCGGAAGAAGGCTGGGTGGTTGTCCGGACGAAAAACGGTCCCGGCGCCATCTACAACACCATGACGCGTCAGGCTCTCGTAATCGAGGACGACGACGAACACGAACACGCCATCCGAATGATGAAGGAACACGCGTGCCCTTACCTGGACTCAATCCCGTAGCCACCACGACACCATGACCGCCGACCACCACGGCCTCCGCTCGAGGCCGTGGTGGCGGCCCCATCCGCCCCGGGCTCACTGAGGTGCGAAACCGTTAGCCCTCCAACGTGGCGGATTGCAACCGGGGCGTGCCGCGCGGCGGGTCGGCTGCCGGAATCCCCGCGTCGCGCCCGGGAACCGCCTGCCCAGGACCTGGTCGATCAAATCGCGATGGCGTCCCGCCGGGTGGTGTAGCCGATCAACGGACCGGACTCGCAGGTCACGCCGGGTACGTCGACCGGCTGGGGCACTCCCGGCGCCTGACCGGGCCGCTTCGCGCGCCGCGCCGACGTGGAGATCACCGCGAGCCGGGTACCGGAGGGCGAAGCGCGTGATCGCCTACACCACCTCGCGGGACGCGACCCAAATCGCCGCATCGGCCGCCCGCCGACAGCACCTGGGGCGCCCGAACTGCTGCGTACGAGCCGGAGAATGGCGTGGTCAGCCGCTGCTTCCCCTGGGCCTGCCGCAGCGAGGGTCAGCCCGTGCAGGACGACTTCAGGCGGCCTCGTGCGTCGTACCAGGAGGCGCTAGATTTCACGCAAGCAAACAACCGTGTCCTGGTCGATCGCGTGAAGTCCCTGGGTCGTGTGTTGCGCATCGGTCGTATGAGACGTGCCGTCGTTGTGCCCCTTGCTTCGGGTGGCTCCCAAGAGGACAACCGCGTGCAACCGCGCCGCGCCGCCGTTGCAACCCACCCGTTCGGAAGCCCCGCTAGGCCGCACCTGCGGGGCTTTTCGTCTCACGGACGCCCCTATAACGCAGGGGTGCGGGAAGCCGGTCTGACCAGGTTGAAGACCTCGCGGGCTGCGTATCGCTTGAGGCATCGGATGATCTCACGGCGGGTCTTGCCCTCCTGGGTGCGGCGTTCGTAGTACGCCTGGGTGCGTGGGTCGTGACGCAGGCGGGTGAAGACGATGCGGTGCAGGGCGGCGTTGGCCTGCCGGTCTCCGCCGTAGTTGAGCCGGCGCGTGCTCCGCCGGCCGGAGGAGTACTCGATGGTGCTGACTCCCCAAAGGGCAGCAAAGGACGCCTCGGTGTTCAGCCGCTCGGGGTTGTCTCCCATGGTGATCAGGAGAGTGACTGCACTGTCCGGACCGATGCCCACCGGTTCGAGCAGTTGCGGGGCGTGGTGTTCGACGAGCCGGGTCAGGCGCTGGTTCAGCTCGTTGATCTGATCGGTGAGCTGAAGCTTCCCCTTGATCGTGGACACCTGGAGACTGGGATCTTGAGGTTCCAGAGGAAGTAGCACCAGGTGGGAAGTACACGAAGCGGTACACCGAGGAGTTCAAGCGGGACGCGATCGCGCTCGTCGACTCCTCGGGCGAGACGGTCACCGCCGTCGCCCGGGAACTCGGCATCAGCTCCGAGTCCCTGCGCGGCTGGTACCGCCGGGCGAAGGCGGACCAGGGCGAGGGCACGTCCGGTGAGCTGACCAGCGTCGAGCGCGAGGAGCTCAAGCGACTGCGCAAGGAGGTCCCTGTCTCGGCGAAGCAGCGGGCATCTTCGGTGACGCGTTCGTCGACGTCTTCAAGTCCCCCTTCGTCTTCCTCGGAGACGCGTACGACGCATTCACCGGCCAGAACGGCGGCGCCGGCGCCTTCGTCGACAAGTACCTCCCCGTCCGCCCCGCCTACCGCCTCTACCGCGCCGAATACATGCTCCGCCAGCAGGGCTGCGACGCCCTCGCCGACCTGTACGCCGAAACCGCCGAAGAACTCACCCAACAGATCGCCCTCGTAGGCATCGGCGGCCTCACCGGCTGGCGCCGGGCCGCCGTGGCCCCCGAAACCGCGACGGTCAATGTGGGGAACCTGAGGTTCGGCCTTGGAGGTGGCGGCGTGACCAGGGGATACGGAGGCATCCCCTACAAGACCCCGATCACGGAGCAGCTCAAAGCGCTGGTGAACCCTCAAGGCGGCAACACGAACTGCCGTGCCTGCGCTGTGGCAGTCGACCGCCTGCTGGCCGAGGGATCTCCATCCTCAGCGCCCGGAGGTCTCAGGGCGGGCTCCACAGCACCCATCGAAGTGTTGTACGGAGGACGCCAGTTCAAAGCGTCCACGCTCTCGGGCATCGTCAATCAGATCAAGAAGGCGGGAAATGGCGCCCGAGGTATCGTGATGGGTCAGAAAGGAAGGCAAGCCCATGTCTTCAACGTGGTGAACATCAAGGGAGACGTGGTGTTCCTGGATGGCCAATCAGGGCATGCCGATCTCTCACCGTGGCGCAACTTCTCCCTCCTGAGGACAGATTGATGCTGGACATAGAAGAAGCGACCAAGCTGGCCAAGAAGTTCCTGGACGAGAAGGTCAGCCACGAGGGCACGGCCCTTGCGCTCGTCGAAGGAGAGCGCGCCCAAGTGGGAAGCACCTTCTACTTCGACTGCCAATCGGTCGCTTACCTCCATACCGGGGACCTCCGGGACCTGGCTGTCGGCACGGGCTACGTTCGCGTCGACGGGGAAACAGGGGAGTGCCACATGCTGGGAGCAACCGAGTCCGCCCAGCTCGATCTGTTCTGACCTGCCTTGGCACGCCCTTTGGTGTGACGTCATGAGAAAACAGGCCGGTGACATGCGGCGATGTCCGGCGCATGCCACCGGTCCGGTAACGTCGCACGTCTGCGGGACACCGATCAGAACCGCGGGTCGGGGATGTTCGAAGCAGCACAGCGATGCGGCGAGTCCAAGAAAGGCCAGGAAAGGGCTCGCAGAGAATCAACATGCTGCTCCTGACTGTGAGCCCGAATCCACCGGCTGACATCTGTGGATAACTTCTCCGGGAACGAGGAAGAGCCTTGCGACCTGCGATGATGGGAGTTCTTGAGGCTTCC
>NZ_JBITRU010000092.1:0-3477 GCF_044540255.1 Streptomyces sp. NPDC086080 | reverse complement strand
GGTCAGACTGACCCACCCAGGGGCTGGGGGCAGCACTGCAGGCTGCCCCCGGCCCCCACCAGGAAGATCACGATCTACGACTGGAGTACTAGGCCGTGTTTTGGAAGTAGTGCACGATGGAGTCGACTGCGTACCCGTTGAAGGAAGCCTGGTGGTTGACCCCGCGCTCAAGGACGCCCTGCGCCTTCTCCGCTCGGTGAAGGCGCAGAAGCCGTCCGATGGAGATTTCGTCGAGTTCGCTGACTGGCGAGAGAGGATCGCTGGGGCCTTGGACGCGTTGGCCTGTGTGCTGAACTTCGAGGAGGACCGGGACAGAGCCAGGGCGGAGGCGGCGGCAACACGGGAACAGGCCGCAGATATTCGACGCCGCGGTGAGATCGGGATCAGCCAGCGCTGATACTGCGAGCGGCCAACCAGATCGTGAGGTCGCGGGCGATCCGATCGATGCTCGTCTCGGTGACGACATCGTGTTCGCGGCGGGTGGTGTCGCGGCGGACGACCTCGTAGCCGCCTTCGTCCAGGACGGCGACCGAGGTGAACCAGGCCGGATCGTCTTCGTCGGGCTGGATGACGACGAAGGTGTTGTCCGAGCTGTTGAGGTCGTCGATCAGCATGAACAGTGCGTCCTCGGACGGGTCCTCGATGTGGTCGCCGCTCTCGCTCTCGGCCCGGTAGTACGCAGCTCCCATCGGCCCTGTCTCCTCACAGCCTGCTGACCTGATCCCGGCCAGGATGACACGCGGGCTGACACTTCAAGCAGGTCACAGCCATTCGTTGATCGCGGCGATGAGGACGGTCGCCTCGAACCGGACCGCGAGTTTGTCGAACCGGGTGGCCACCGCCCGATTTCGTTTCAGCCGATTGATGCCGCACTCGACCGCGTGCCGTGCCTTGTAGTCCTCACGGTCGAAGGCCGGAGGCCGCCCGCCGACCGTTCCCCGGCGTTTGCGGTGGCCAACCTGATCAGCCGGTTCCGGGATCGTGCAGCGGATCCCGCGCCGCCGCAGATACGCACGGTTCGCGCGCGATGAATACGCTTTGTCGCCGCGCACCCGCAACGGACGAACCCGCGGCCGGCCCAGCCCGATACGGGGAACCCGAATGGCTTCCAGCACCGCCCTGAACTGCGGGCTGTCACCTCGCTGCCCTCCGGTGATCAGCAGCGACAACGGCTTCTGCCCTTGCTCGCAGGCCAGATGAATCTTCGTGGTCCAGCCCCCGCGGGACCGGCCCAGGCCGTGATCGTCCGGTTCGGTCAGGTTGCCGCCAGGCGGTTCCTTCTGGGCCCGGCTGTCCCGCCGGGCACCGGCCGCGTGCTGATGGGCCCGGCAGATCGTGGAGTCGACGTTCACGTCCCAAGTGATCAAACCGGCGGCATCCGCCTGGGCCTGCAGCCTGGTCAGAACCGCCGCCCAGACACCATCGCGCTGCCAGCGCCGGAAGAGCCCATAGACCGTCTGCCACGGACCGTACTCCGGCGGCAAATCCCGCCACGGACTACCAGTCCGCACCCGCCAACGGATCCCGTCGATCAACCGGCGCCGACGGAGGGCTGGCCTGCCCAACACCGCAACCGGCAACAACGGCCCCAGCACCGCCCACTGATCATCTGAAAGATCCCCTCGCCCCACACCGAGATCATCACGGCACGAGGCGAGACACAGGAGTCACTTCCAAAACACGGCCTAGGCCGACGGCGGCAGACGTGGTTCCCCCACCAGAGCGCTCACACGCCACCAATGACCCAAAACGCAAACCGTTTCAGATAAAAAGCAGCATTCAATGCAGATCAGCCGAACAGTGCCACACCTCTGACGATTGCCACCACGGCAAATACGATCGCCAGGATGGCCCATATAACTCTGAGATGGTCAGGAGTAAACCGAGGATCAGGCGGGCCTCCCGGCGTGACCATACCAATAATGTCATACATCCGGATGGCCAGGTTTCGGTAGTCGAGGGCAATCAGTGCGCCGAGGGCAGCGACCGCGGCGGCCCACACGAAATGAAACACACACTCTCCATTTTCAGCTCCGGGCAGGGTCCGGGTATGTCTGGGGCACTTCCAGACCCCGCCTACAGTACGTGCTACGAGGTCCAGAGCCTTGTGATGCCGGTTACACCTGAGCCGAAGCTAGCGGTGACGCCAGCACCGGGCCCAAATCCGACCTCCACACTGTGCACGATGTCCCCACGCGCGTTGCGGGTGTCGAATGTGCCGCGGTGGCTGGCAGAGACCAGCAGTCCGCTTCCCGCCTCCACACCCACGCCGGCCGCCTCACCTCGCAACTGGTCGAAGTCGTCGGCGTTGCTTCTGATGAACCCGAGAGTCAATCCGCCACCAACACCGACCGTCTCCTCAATCGTGCCGCTTACCCCGTAGTCCACCTTTCCGTCAGGGCGAGTGGTCTGAATGAAGCAACCAGTCGCCGAACCGCCGAAGCCGAAGGCGCCGCCAGCGGAGAGACAGATGCCTGATGTGTTCTTGTACGACATCGCATAGTCCACGGCATCGCCAATTTTGCTCTTGATACCACCCCAAAATCCTTCTTCCTTCTTGTTTCTCTCTGCTTGCGCTTTTGTGTATGCGATGTCTGCGAGGCGGCGTTCTTCGCGGTATGCGTCGTTGTATGCCTTCTGGGCGGCGTGTGTGGTCTGGCCGTAGGAGTTGCGGCCTTGGTGGCCGTAGGTGTTGTAGCGGCCTTTGGAGGGGTTGGCGAGGATGCGTTTTTTGCTTCCGGGGGTCCAGGGGATGTAGGAGCCGGAGTTGCCGGGGCTGCCGGGGTTTCCTCCTGAGACGGCGCTATTGATTTTGGGTTTGCGTTTGGGGAGTCCGCCGCTGCAGGCGATTTCTTGTCGCATGCATTCTGCGATGGCTTCGCCGGTGGGGTCGGAGTAGGTGGCGGGGTTGTTGTTGCCGTAGGTGTAGGGGTTGTGCTGGGTGGGGTCGTCGGTGAGGAGGAGGGGGTCGACGGAGACGAAGCGGCCCAGGGTGGGGTCGTATTCGCGGGCGCCGAGGTGGGTGTAGCCGGTGGGGTCAGTGGTGCCGCCGACGAAGCCGCGGTCGCCGGGCCATGAGCTGCTGCCGGCGGCGGAGCGGGAGGTGCCGAAGGGGAGTTGTTTGCGGCGGGTGACTGTCTGGACCGCGCCCATGGCGATGGCGATGAGTGCGGTGCCCTGGTGGTCGCCGAAGAGGAAGGAGAAGCCGCCGGTGCTGGTGCGGACCGCGACGGTTTCGCCGCCGTGGGTGTAGTAGCGGGTGGCGGTCTTCGCTCCGGTGGCGGTGATCTGGAGTTCGTTGCCGCCGGGGAGGTATGCGGTGGTGGAGCCGTCGGCGTTCTTGGCGAGCATGCGGTTGCCGTCGGAGTCGTAGACGTACTCCGTGGTCTTGCCGTCTTCGACGATCTTGGTCAGGTGGCCTTCCGCGTCCCAGGTGAGGTCCTGGGTGCGTGGGCCGCCGGTGCGGCCGGCGGTGTT
>NZ_JBITRU010000091.1:0-3722 GCF_044540255.1 Streptomyces sp. NPDC086080 | reverse complement strand
CGCGAACATCACGTGACCAACGAGATCGACACCGGCCGGATCGCGGGCGACCTCACCAAATGGCTGGCCGCCCGCACGTTCCAAAACACGGCCTAATCGGGCTGATCGGCTACGTGGTGATGGACGGCGTCGAAGGCCGCCAGCGTGAGGAGCGGCAGAAGGTCTTCGGATCGGCGAAAAAGGCCGCGCGCAGGGCGATCGACGCTCACGTGGCCGAGGAGACGCGTGTCCGCCTGCTGCTCGCTCCCGGTCCCGACGAGATCACCGAGACCGCCAGCGGATCACGTCCGGACCTGTGGCCGCGCGGGACGGATTCGCCGCACGGGCTGGTACTGCGGGTGGGTATCGCCGACGAGTCGGCATCGGTGCGCCTGCGTGGCGAGCCCTGGTTGGGCCTGGAGCCGCCCATCTTGCGCAACGTGCCGCTCACGGTGGATCTGCGGACCACCGGCGTGCTCGGTGTGGTCGGGTCCGGCGAGCAGACGCGGGGGTTGATCAACTGGCTGCTGATCCAGCTGTGCACCCTACGCGGTCCCGACGGTCTGCGCGTTGTCGTGATCACGGCCGCCAGCCACGGCGCGTTGGCCTGGAGTCGCTGGCTGCCGCACGTCGACGCCGGCCCCGCCGCGGCCGTGCCCTGCTTCATCGGCAACACCGCGGCGACCCGCGCCGCCCGGATCCAGGAGCTGCGGGAGCTGGTCGTCGCCCGCCGGGCGGAGCGCCGCGCGGCGTCGGCCACGCGGTTCGAGCAGGAAGTCGTCATCGTCCTGGACGGGGCACTGGCCCTGCGAGAGCTGCCCGGCATGGACGAGGTGCTGCGCGATGGGCCGTCGGTGGGCGTCTACGTCGTCGGCGCCGACCGGCGGGCCATGAACGAATGCCGCGGCCTGTGCGAAATCGGCCCGGACACGCTGCGGCTCACCCGTACGCCCGACGACCCGACGGTCGAGGGCCGGCCGCACGTGCTGGAGGGCGCCGCAGCGCAGTCGCTGGCGCGGGCCCTCGCACCGATGCGGGACCGGCTCTCCGTTGCCTCCGCCCAGCAGGCGGTCCCCGATCGCGTCCGCTTCCTCGACCTGCTCGGTGTCGACACTCCGGCCGCCGATGACGTCCTCACCCTGTGGAGCCACGGCCAGGGCCCCCGCACACGCGTCGTGCTCGGCAAGGACGCCAGCGGCCCCGTCACCGTCGACCTAGCCCGGCAGGGCCCGCACACCATGCTCGGTGGGGCCACCGGGGCCGGCAAGAGCATCCTGCTGCAGACCTTGGTCACCTCCCTGCTGCTGGCCAACCGGCCCGACGAACTCAACCTCGTCCTGGTCGACTTCAAAGGCGGCAGCGCCTTCCTGCCCTTCCAGCACTGCCCCCATGTGGTCGCGTTGATCCGCTCCACCGGCGAAACGCCGGCTGACGTCTTCGACGACGCCGCCGCGGCCCGGCTGCTGGCCTCCGTACGTGCCGAAGTCAGCCGCCGCGAGTCCGTGCTGGCCCGATACGACGGGGAGATAGACACGTACTGGCGCAGGCGCCGTTCCGGCCCGGGCTTGCCGCCGCTGCCGCGCCTGGTGATGGTGTTCGACGAGTTCGCCCGCGTGCTGGAGACCTCGCCGGACTTCCTCAAGGAACTGGTCAACGTTGCCGCCAAGGGCCGCTCGCTCGGCATGCACCTGGTCCTGGCCACGCAGTCCCTCCAAGGCAAGCTGTCGCCTGAGCTGAAGAACAACATCTCGCTGCGGATCAGCCTGCGGCAGAACGAGCCCGCCGACAGCAGCGAAGTCCTCGGCGTGCCCGACGCGGCCACCATCCCCGGTGCCCTGCGCGGCCGCGGCCTGATCGTGTGCACCACCGACGAATCCCGCATCCCGCAGGTGTTCCAGTCCGGCTACCTCGGTGCCCCGCCGCCTTCCAGTACGGTCCCGCCCGTCATCGTCCACACGCTGGACTGGGTGGATTTCGGTGCACCCCGTCCAGTTGAGGACATGGCACGGACGGAGGCGCCCACCGATCAGGACCTGGCCATCGCCGTCGTCGAAGAGGCCGGGAGGCTCGGCAGGCTCACCGCACCGTTCAAGCCTCTGCTGCCCCAGCTCCCCGCCGCCTTGGACGTGGCGGACCTTGCCGCCCGCCAGACCGCCGCCCCACCGGCCACCGCAGTGCCCTTCGGACTGACCGACGAACCCGCGCAGCAGGCGCAACCCGCCGAATTCCTCGACCTCGCCGCCACGGATCGGCTGATGGTGGCCGGCGGCCCTCAATCCGGCCGCACCACCTTCGCCCGCACCCTGATCACCAGCCTGGCCACCCGCTTCCGCCCCGACCAAGTCCACCTGTACGTCATCGAACACCGCCCGGCCGGCTTGACCGACTACGCCCGGCTGCCCCACTGCGGTGGCGTCTTCACACCGTCCGAGCCCGACCGGATCCGCCGCCTGATCACCTGGCTCGACCAGGAGGTCCAGCGCCGCTCCACCAGCCAGGCCCCGGACGGCGGGCAGCGGCCCTACATCCTGCTCGTTATCGACGGCTGGGAGTATTTCGAGGACCATAGCAACCCAACCTACGCCGAGACCTCACTGCTGACCATGCTGCGAGGCATCATCGCCACCGGTGCCCCCCTGGGCGTGCACATCGTGCCCCTCGGCGGCCAGGACATGCTCAACTACAGACTCCCCACCTACTACACCCGTCGCCTTCTGCTGCCCTTCCCCAAAGAGGAAACCCGCCGAGCGCATCTGACGTCCCGCATGACCAGCCCGCCCGTCCTGCCCGGCCGCGCCATCGACGCCGCAACCGGCCGCCACATCCACATCTGCCATCCCACCCCGCTCCCCACCGACCTCACCTTCCATAGCCCCGCCCCGGACCTGAACCGTCAGCCCCACGGGTTCCCCAGCCTGGCCAGCCGCATTAGTCTCGACGAACTGCGTCTGCCTCAACCGCTCCCCTCACCGACCTGGATACCCCTCGGCATCGGAGGCCCCGAACACAGCACCATCGGCCTCGACCTCATCGAAGGCGCCCACCTCCTGCTGATCTCCGGCCCACCAGGCTCCGGCCGCACCACCGCCACCGCTGCCATCGCGCACTCGCTCCGCCGGGCCGGTGTAGGCGTACTCGCCGTCACCTCACCCCGCTCGCCTCTGCCCAACCTGCTCCCCGACGACCCAGGCGTGCGCCTCCTCACCGGCGTCTCCCACAAGGACACCGATCTCCGCGACGCCGCAGCGGCATTCGGCGACAACCCCTTCGCCCTGCTCCTCGACGACGCCGACCACATCACCGTGCTGCCGACCAGAGAGGGGTTTGCCGACTCCCCCACGCTGCTCGACAACGTCGCCGGCCTCTCGGCGCGCGGCCGACACGCGCTCGTCGTCAGCGCAGACGGCACCCCAATTCTGACCGGCTTCCCCAACCCCCTCGCACGCCTGATCAACACCATCATGACCACGGGGACCCGGATCCTGCTCACCCCCACGAACCGCCCCGCAGCCGTAGCTCACAACATCGCCCTCGAACCCGACCAGTACTTCACCACACCACCCGGACGCGGCTACCTCGCCACCAGCCGGGCCCCCGTCTCATTGCAGCTGGCCACACCCCGGTAGAAACACCCGATTGCGAGGTCCCGGGGTCTATCAGGAATTAGGTGTGATTCGTCTGTTTGGCCTACGAGTTGGTGGGTGGGCTGTTCGGCCTACACTCGTCCGGCAGTAAGGCGGCCG
>NZ_JBITRU010000090.1:0-4507 GCF_044540255.1 Streptomyces sp. NPDC086080 | reverse complement strand
GTACTCCACACAAGTCACGATGATCAACGGTGGCCGCACCCGTCCCCGCACCGGCCCCGACCAGCAAGATCACGATCTACAGCTGGAGTACTAGGTTGCGGGGATGACTGCGATGGATCCGCTTGTGCCGGCTCTTGCCGGGCTGGTTGCCGACACCCTTTGGTTCCTCGACAGCTGCGGTGACGACGAAGTCGATCCCGACTCCGCGGTGAAGATGATGGAAAGCGTGGGCGGGGAACTGCTGCGGCTGCCTCTGGACCAGCGCGACCGCTTCCTCCAGGTACTCTCCGACCTGGCCGAAGCAGAACCGAATCCTGCGCGACGGGAGTTCTTGCAGTCGCTTCCCTTCGCCTGCGGTCTGGTCGAGGAAGAGGAAGGCTGAGTCCACCGTCGGTTGAAAGAGCACCGCTTTAGGAGAGAGGCGGGGTGATCTGCGGGCTGAGCTGCGCCTTCGCCGGCCGAGGAAGGGAGCGGCTACTCGACCGCGAAGACCGGTGTTGACCGTGACTGACCCCCGCATCTGGCACGGTTGTGGCACGCGGCCCGTCGCACGAGTTGACCCCTACGGCGACTGAAGGTCACCACTAGTGACAGGTCGTCACTTGATGGCTAAGATCTCCATCTCGTTGCAGGTTGAACCCAAGGCTGGGCGGACAGTCATGTAGGTGTGCGCCGTGGCGCGGAATGGGGAAGCCGCACGGTGGGGAGGGGGCACTGCACTTGCATTCGATCGCCACGCTGGATCCGAACACGGCTAAAGGTAGATTCGGTGTTGCGTATGTGAAATCGATATTTAGCCAGGCTGCGGTCGGCTTCAACGAGACGGCGCCAGATGAGGATGCCATTGCAGTAGACGGCAGCTTGGAATTCGCGATAGCAGCAGCGCGAGTCCAGATCAAGTGTAGCTCGCAATTCAAAATCTCGGGCAAGAGTGCCACTTGGGACTCAGAGTTGCACTGGCGAGATAGCTGGTCAACCTCGGCTGTTCCGGTCTATTTCGTGCTAGTGATTTTAGATTACAAGGATCCCGTGGACTGGATTCAGCATCACGATGCAGGAACCAACCACAGGGCTGCCGCGTTTTGGGTGCGCGTAAACGGTGCAGGGGCGCCCACTGACAAGATCGTGGTCCCGAAGACGCAGCGATTGACAGCGGCAACGTTGGAATCGTGGGAGAAGGAGGTGAAATCATGCTTCATTCCAACGATACCTTAGGCTCGCGTGGCGTAAGGATTCCGACTGTCTCTCAGATTCGCACCTACTTGCAAGCGGAGGGGTGGGAAAGCCAGCCTCCTGGGTCGGCGGGTACGATCTGGGTTCGCGATGGCGTCATGGTCGGCGTCCCAACTGTAAACGATCCGGGGATTGCTGTCGGAATCGTGGAGAGAATCGCTAAGAAAGAGCGCAGAAGTCCAAAAGACGTGGCCCTGAGTATTCGATACCACCTCATGGATGTAACGTACCTGCGGGCTGCGAATGATTATGCGATCACTGACACGATCCCATTCGAGGCCGCATCTACCGTGATCGCCTCCGCGCGCAAGTTGCTGAGGGCAGTCGGTACTACCGCATGGAATGAGCGCGGCGAGATCGGGGGCAACTATGCACGCCAGGGCGACGCAGTCTTGCGACGTGCACGGATGGATCATACCCAAGAAGGCTCTTTCATCATTCCCATCCTAGTTCCTTTGTCGAGTACCCAAGAGGCCCCTGAAGAGGCTGCCCAAACGGCCGACCTCGAGCTATTTCAAGCTGCTCCCGAACCTTTTGAGCGCCGAGTGACGCGCACTTTGGCACAGTCACTTATGGCGGTGAAAGAGATTATCGTCGAGCCTGAGTCCTCGCCCAGTGTGGGTGATCTGCACGCCGTCGTGGCACGCGGTGTCAGCAGGGAGTTTTGCTCTGCGCTAGCCAAAATCTTAACGGAACCCTCGGTTAGCGAGTTTGAGACGAGTTTTGAATGGGCCCCATCTGTTCCTGCTCCAGAGACAATGCCCAGTGCAGTATCGATTGAATCAGATGCTTCGGAGAAGATTGAGAAGGCTGCGGAGAACCTGAAGAAACATCGCATCGATTCCACATCGACATTCTCAGGGAATATTGTGGAGTTGAGGCACGTGGGGGAAGATCCGTTTGGCTTCGCTACGATTTCAACGGTCCGCAGAGGAAGGCGATCTGAGATTCGAGTCCGCCTTCCCTATGAGGCTTACCAAGAGGCCGTCATTTGGCATCGTGCTCGTCGAGTGGTCATCGTGGATGGAGAGGTAAAACACGGTAATGGAAGGAGATTGGTAGTCGAGAATCCAGTCGGATTCCGACCTATCGATGAGATTTTACTTCCCATTTCGTGACGGAATGGTTCGCTTGTTGTAGTACGGAGACGGCTCAGCTTCGACAGCCGGCCACGACGGTGGGTGCGTCGACCGGTCAGGCGCGGGTGTGCCTGGTGCACCCCACCTGCCTCGGTCGGCCACAGGAGGGTTACGACCTCGCTCGAAAGCAGCTGGCTGCGGTGCCCAGTCGGCCAGACGTGGAGTCGAGTCGCCGCAGGCAGACGTCGGCCGGAGCGGGTGGTGTCCCTCGTCGGTCGGGCAGCTTTGCCGCACCCGGGTTCTACGAGGGGCGCCAAGGCTCACTCCGTGACGCTTGCGCCTAATCTTGGCGCCCCTCGTAGGTTCCGGGTACGCCCGCAGGGTGATCGGTCGGCGAGGGACCCCACCCGCGACCCACCACATCAATACCGCGACCATATGCCCCCTCAGAGCGAGGGTCGGGGTTTGGGGCGGAGCCCCATCACAAGGCAGACGGAGCGCATCAGATCGCTCGGTGTCCGTGCAAGTCATGATGCCTGTTGGCGACCCTCTCACGGAGGCCGTGGATAAACTATCTGATGCAGAGGTTCGGTGTGCTCGACAGACTCCGAGCCTCATTACTAGGGAATTGACGGTGGGTGGCAATGGCGCGGTGCAAGAATGCGGCAAGGGCAATCGGTTCTAACGAGATACGGAACCTGTATGCAGACTCGGCGGGGCGTTGTCAGAATCCGGGCTGCCTAAAACCTGTCCTCGTAAGAGCGGCGAATAGAATGCGCGTTAACGTGGGGGAACTGGCTCACATAATCGCTGCATCCCCCCAGGGGCCCAGAGCTAACTCTGCTCTTGACCCCGGAGTGTTGGCGCTCGAAGAAAATTTGATACTCCTTTGTTTGATTTGCCATAAGATTGTAGATTCGCAAGAAGTGGCGTATCCGGTCGAATTGCTGCATAGTTGGAAGAGTTCGCACGAGACCCGGATTTCGAATGCCTTCGGTGCGCGTTCATTTGACCGGCGAGAGGGAGCCCGACGCGTGCTTGAATCCCTCCTTCGCCAAAATCGGGCGACTTTCGAGACGTTCGGGCCTCATTCGGAGTCTTCATGGAACCCCCTGTCCGATGCCGTCGAGATATGGGCGACGCGAGTGCGCGAGGTGATCATTCCTAACAATCGAATGATTCTCAGGCTTCTAGACTCCAACATGCATCTATTGTTTCCCGTCGAGACAATGGTATTGGAGCGTTTCCGGATTCATGTAGACGAGTTTGAGCGCAAGCATGTGTTTGGTGCTATCTCGTCTTCGGTCCCCCAGTTCCCAGAAGAGATGAACGAGCTGCTCAGCTAGGAAGGGATAGAACATGGCACAAGGCGATTACTATGCGAAGGTACCCCGTCCAGAGTCTCTTGAGGTGGTAAGGAGATCCCTAGCTCGACACAATGCCGTCAGCGATTATAAGGAAGTCAGTGCGCAGGTCTATGAAATCTTCCGCACTAGGAAATCCACCGTTACGCTGTACGTCACCAACGTTTACACGGTGGGCGTGGCAGACGTTCAAGAAATCATCGAGGAACACCCTTCCGTTACCTGCATCCTCACCGTCAGCGCTTGGAATGGCTATACCGGGCAAGCCAAGGAATATGCAAAGTCGATCGGTGTGAGTCTATTCAAGTATAAGGAGTGGATGGGTGCGTTGAATTATGACGGAGATGCATTCCTTGACTACATTGCTCCATCAGATCGCGAAAAGTGAGAACCTAAACCCGCCTTGGGGTCTTTTCTTGTTCGGGTCCTCGTGTAGCGGGTTTCGCGCTGAATCTGATGTGGATCTACTGCTCGTCTACCGGTGTGGTGATGAAGGGAGAGCCCGTAGGTTCCGTGTAGACGCCTGCAAGGGGGCCTGGGGCCTCCTCAAGCTACAACTTGATATTACTCTCCTGAGTAAGGAGGAAGAGGAAGCTGTGCATTTTATTTCAAGGGAACGGGCGAAGCTAATTCTTACGAGTGGTGGGGCGCAGTAGAGACGAGGGGATGAGAGGAAACCAGTCGCCAGAGCGGTTTCGCCCGCTCAGCGCGGTCAGGGGCAGCTGACCATTGGCGCCAGGGCTGATGCGTTCTCAGTCGGCGAGATGAGCTGATCGCCTGTGTATGCGCCGCGGTGGTCGGTCCGCCGGGTTCAGCAACGAGAGACGCGAC
>NZ_JBITRU010000089.1:0-4670 GCF_044540255.1 Streptomyces sp. NPDC086080 | reverse complement strand
GATCTTCAGTCTTCACACACCGATGATCAGCGGTGGCTGTACCTGTCTCTCAGCCGACCCCACCGGCAAGATCACGATCTACGGCTGGAGTACTAAGCCCGTTGTACTCCGAATCCAGACACTATTCGGCGTTCCTCCTGGGGCCTTGCCTTCCGGTAGTGGTCCTCGGGTGGAGCGCATCATGACGATTACGGGGAAAAATGAGCGATAGCTCCAAGCGCATGGCCAACCCGTCGGATCTGGAACACCTGGCGAAGCTGTTAGACGGCAGGGGCAATCTCGGGGACAAGCTGGACGAGGCTTTCACCCGGGCAACCCGGCTCGGAGTCCGGGACAAGCTTGCTGTTCTGAAGCCCATGCAGTCCTGGACCAGTGACACAGCCGTCGACCTGAGGCGGCGTGCGGCCGTCTTGAGGTCCGAGGAAGGTGACCCCAAAGCCGCAGCTCTGTACGCGGGTTTCAAGCCGGAGGAACTCAAGGGTCTGACGCTTCCGCCGGACGCCATGCTGATCGCCAACGCCTCCATCGCGAGTGGCGATAAGTTTGACGCTGCTTGGATCAAGCGCAAACCCGGTGAGACGTACCAGGACTGGCTGCAGCGCATTCCAGGTGAAGCTGTTGCCAAAGTCAGTGGTGATGAGAAACTCGGTGAGGTGGTTGGTGACTACATCGAGATTACCGCCCTTGCCTCGACAGTCACGGGGGCCTTCACGATGGCGACCCTGGGAACGCTCAGTCTGATCAAGCGGTTCAAGAACGGTACCTTCATAAAGGCGCCGGGAACCACGCTCGCGCAGATCCTCAAAGGTCGGCCTCCGTCCCTGATTCCAGCCCGGATAGCCAGTTTGGGCGCACAAATCGGCAGGACCACACCCGCTGTCGTTCTCGATGTCCTGACAGGCTCGGACAAGCTCGCTCAACTCCATGGCGGAAGGCTGTACGCCTGGGAGGCCAACCTACTCAAGGTCGGCAATAACGTCGGTACGGCCTCCCGGGCTGCCGGCGCGAGCCGACTGGGGGCGTTGAGGTCCGGTGCGGGCGCCGCGCTGCGTACTGCTGGCTGGTGGCGGGCAGCCGGCATCGGCGGAAGCGCCCTCGCCACGGGTGTCGGTGCGTTCGATGTCTTTCAGGAAGGAAACCCCGTCGAGGCATTCAAACGGGACAAGCTGGGATACGCCTCAAAGGTGTCCGGCGTGGCCTTCAATGCCTCACTCACCGTAGCCATGGTGGCACCCACTCCGGTGACCATTGGTGCGGCGGTGGTTACCGGAGCTGTATATGGTGGCATCACCCTTTGGCAAAACAGAGAAAAACTCAAGGATTTTCCCGGTAAGGTTGCCGATGCAGGAGCCTGGGCCGGTAACAAGATTTCCGAGGGTGCCGACAAGTTGGCGGACGGGGCCAAGAAGCTGGGGAGCGTCCTCAATCCCTTCGACTGACTCTCGGGCCGAACGCCGCGTATGTCACGTGCGACCTACCGCTGTTTGGCGACTTCCTGCCCAACACGTCCGTCTCCCGTAGAAGTAAAGGCGTCGGCCGGTCGATGGCATCTCCTCGGCCTTGCACAGCTCCGTCTGTGGTCTTCTCGGGCGGCCCTTCTCATGGTGTGTGGCGCCTGCTCAGGGTCGTTGCCGCGAGTCCGACAGTTCCAGTGCCATCGCCGTGAGCAAGGCCATGCGGTCACGGGTCGCGATGCGAAGTTGCTCTCCTTGGCGAGTGCGGATCACGACACTGTCCATGCCCATGGGGACGCTCCAACCACCGCCCATGAGACGGGCATCACCGTGATCGACGGCCCGCAGCCCGGTCAGGGGCACGTCCACCGCGTTCAGCGAAGCGATGTACCGCTGGGGGGTGGTCGGAAGCGCCAACTGTGATGCCGTCTGGACGGAGGCCGGGTCGATGGCCGTGAGAGGGATGCGCTCGCGACCGACGCGGAGGGATTCCGCGTCCATCCGGATGCGGTGGTAGACGAAATTGGAGAGGGGAACAGCGAGGCAGGTTAGGAGGAGCAGGAGGAACAGCGCGCACAGACCGAGCCACAGGCCGATCTCGTTGGGAATCGTGTCGATACCCATGTATGCCATGCCGGCCAGGTAAATCGTGATGCATACCGCAGACCAGGTCTTCGGGGTCTTCTCTACGTAGGGCATGTTCCTCATTGAGTCGTGCCTGCTGTGCTCAACGGTTAATGGACTGAATCTCCTGGACGGTGACGGCTTGGTCGTTGCCGAACGCTCCGTTGGGAAGGTCGCCACCGGCGCCGCCTGTGCCTTCCCAGGCGATGTCCCAGGTGATGGTGGCCTGGAGGTTGAAGGTCCCGTTGCCGGAGGAGCGGAGGTAGGTGATTCCGCAGGGAGGGGTCTGGTCAACCTTGCCCTTGGCGTAGGGCTCGCCGATGGAGTCGTCGGCGTTGATGGTGCACTCGCCGGAGGTGGGATGCGTCTGGGCGTCCTTGGTGCCGGGCTCCAGTGTGAGGGAGACCGGGGTGGCGGTCGTCGTGGCCTGGAGGGCGAAACCGGGGACGTTGATGGCCGCGGTGGCCTGGACCTCGTCGAAGACGGCCTTGTCGAGCCAGGCCCAGGTCGGCAGGTTGACCTTGGTGGTCTCCTCGGGGGCGAGGCTGACCTTGGTGTCGGGCAGTTGCATGTGCTGGTAGGCGAGGGCGGCGAGGATCTCCGGGGTGATGGCCTCTTCGTACTGGGGTGGCGGGGCTTCGCCGTTGTCGACCCAGAAGGGGAGGTCGTTGCAGGAGCCCCGTTTGAGGATGTCGGGCTCGTCGGGGTTCTCGACGGCGGCCCAGAACATGCCCTCGCCGTCCTTCTCGACGTTGTAGTCCTTGTAGCCAGGGGTGTCGGTCCAGCCGTATTCGTCCGCGTAGTGGCGCTGCAGCTCGCTGAGTGCCGCGCCCGCGTGGCCGCCCATGCCGGGCGCGCTCATCTGGCTGCCGATGTCCTTGGACATTTTCTTCTTGAAGTCTTTGGCACCGAGGTACGGGGCGTACCAGCAGGGTGGCGGGTCCCAGTTGACGTCGGCGGACGTCACGTTGCCGGTGCCGCCGTTCTTGGCGACGGAGCCGGAGTACGTGATCCGGGCGGCGGCGTAGATGCCGGTGGCGTCACTTCCACCCGATTGCTCTGTGTTGGAACCCTGGGTGTTGCCAGGCCGCTCTTCAGCGTGGGCAGGTCTCACGAGGGCGATGCCAAAGGCCAGCGTCAGGGCAGCCGTACCAGTGCTGAGGGCCGTACGTCGTGACCTGTTCACTGGCACTTCGCCGCCTTCGCCTCGACGTAGACCTTGGACGCCTGCCACAGGCTGTCTCCGGTGGGGAGCTTGACCATGATGATCTTGAAGTAGTCGAAGTCCGTGACGCTGGGCGTGCTCTTCAGGACCTTTCCGGTCTTGACCTCTTTGGAGTAGAACTTGCTTGAGTCCACACAGAACGCGACCTCCACCGAGTTGCTGTTCGACGCGGACCGGGTGGTGGCCTGGTAGTGGCGCCGGGTACCGGTTGCCGTCCAGTCCCCTTCGAGCCTGACGTCGATCTGTGTCCTCCCGTACTTCAAACCATCGCCTGTGGAGTAGGCGACCAAGGCCGCGTCCTCAGTCGTGCGCTTGTCGACGCCCCGGTAGATGGCGCGGATGTAGTTCGCGGCGTCATCCATGGCGGCCGCCTCGTTCTTGTCCTTCGGCTTGTCCCAGTCGAAGACGAGGTTCATGTCTGTGGGTAGGGACACGTCCACGCCGTCCGGCTTGTCCGCCGCCGGGGCTCCCGAGGGCTCCGCCGGCTTGCTCGGCTTCTCCGTCCCCTGGTCGGCGCCGGTGATCTTGTCGTTGTCGCCGGAGTCGTCGTTTCCGCCTCCGCAGGCCGTCAGCATCAAGGTTGCGGCGGCGGCGAACGCGACAGCAACGGGCAAAGTGCGGCGCTTCACAGTGAGCTCCCCGTGAGACGAAAGGTTTCCAGTGCAGTGACGATATCGGTGGGGTTATCGGTTTCGCCACCGCGAACTATGTGGCGAATAGGCCGAGATGAAGGCTGCCAGCGGCCTCGATGGTGGTAATGGCGGAAAGTCGCCCCGTCGGCGACGCGGTTGTGGTCTTCATCTCACCGTGTCTTCAGGTGGGCTCACGGCATCGAGGGATGACCCTTCCGTCCGTGGGCGTGGGCGCGTACGGGGTTCACACCATTGGGTGGTCGGCGGTGCATGGTGTGCGGGGCGTCGCGGGAGCAGGGACTCAGGGCACCGGGGCCTCACTGGTCGAGCAGTTCGCGCAACGCGGGTGACAGTTCGGGTACCTGCGTGCCCGTGGCCTGTGCCGCTGCCACCGCTGCGACGTACGCCTCCGCCTCCGTCCGCAGTCGCTGCTTCTCGGCACCCTGGCGGCTGCCCGCCAGCCAGACGGCGACGGCTGCCGGGACGAGGACAAGGGCCGCGTAGCCCAGGGGTGCGTCCGAAGTCGCTGCCCAGATCGCGCCGCCGGCACCGGACGCGATCAGGAGGCAGCCGGCCTCGTCGTGCCAGCCACCCTCGTGGGTCATGCGTTCGTACGCGGTCACCGCCTCCGGTTTCGGAGGTGAGGTTCCCCCGAGATGCGGGAACAGATGACGGAGGGTCAGATGGGTTTTGCGAGAGGAGCCCAGACGATGCCTGCACCGAGGAAGTACCCGC
>NZ_JBITRU010000088.1:0-4782 GCF_044540255.1 Streptomyces sp. NPDC086080 | reverse complement strand
GCCGGCATGACCCGCGAGGAAGCCACCTACAACGGCTCCGGCGGTGCCCTGGTTTCCGCAATCAGCTACATCCCGTGGCGCTCGGCCGCCACCGCTACCCATTCCCGCTCGGCGGACAGCCTTCCGGCGGTGTACGCGTACCGGACCGGCACACAGAAGGAACAGAGCCGCATCACGATTTCCGGCGGCAACCTCCGCCGCACCGAACTGTCCCGGGAGTTCGATGCCCTGGGCATGGTCACGTCTGAGTCCGGAACCGGCGACAAGGCCAAGAGCGGCGACGAGCAGTGCAGCACGACCTCCTACGCCCGCAACACCAGCGCAAACATCCTGACCACGGTCGCCGAGACCAAGACGGTCGCGGTGGCCTGCGGCACTGCGCCTTCGCTGCCGGCAGACCTGGTCTCGGCCAAGCGGTTCTACTATGACGGCTCCACCACTCTGGGCGCCGCACCCAGCAAGGGCAGTGTGACCCGGAGTGACGAGAACGACGGCGTGGGCACAGGTTTCATCACCGTCACCAAGGCCGCATACGACAGCTACGGTCGTCAGACGGAGGTGACCGACGCAGCCGGCGCCAAGTCCGCGGTCAGCTACTCCCCGGCGACCGGGCAGGCCCCGACGGAAACCGTTTCCACGAACGCCCTCGACCACACTACGAAGGTGATCACCGACCCACGCCGTGGTCTTACCACGGCCACGGTGGATGCTAACGGCAAGCGGACGGACCTCGAGTACGATGCGCTCGGGCGCCTCAGCAAGGCCTGGAGCCTCGGCTGGACGAAGGCCGACCACCCGACGGTGCCGTCAGCCGAGTTCAGCTACCGCATCTCCAGGACGGACCCGAACGTGGTCACCACCAAGGTCCTCAACTATCAGGGCGAGTACGACACGACGTACGCCTTCTACGACGGCATGCTGCGCCCGCGTCAGACCCAGGTACCGGCCATCGGATCGCCGGGCAACCGGGTGGTGACGGAGACCCGGTACGACACCCGTGGCCAGGTCTGGAAGACGTACGGTGCCTACTACGCGGAGGGTGCGGCCTCGGCCACGCTGGTGGACGGTGACGACTCCAAGGTTCCTGCGGGCACGGAGACGGTGTACGACGGCGCGGGCCGTGCCACGGATGTGATCGCCCTGAAGTTCGGCGACGAGACCAAGCGCACCATCACCCAGTACGCCGGCGACCGGACGACGGTCATCCCGCCCAAGGGCGGCACGGCCACCACCACGATCGTGGACGCACTCGGCCGCAAGACCGAGTCCCGCGCCTACACCGACGCAGCGCGCACCACGTACGAGGCCACCCTCTATGCCTACGAAAAGCATGACCAGCTGGCGAAGATGACCGACCCGGCCGGCATCGCCTGGACCTGGACCTACGATGCCCGCGCCCGTCTGATCGAGGCGAATGACCCGGACAAGGGCATCAGCCGGACCACGTACGACAACGCCGACCGCCCGGTCAAGACCACCGACGCCCGTGGTGTTGAGTTGGTCACTGCTTATGACGTTCTGGGTCGGCGGGAGGAGCTGAGGCAAGGGAGCACGGTCCGGGCTGCGTGGTCTTACGACACCGTGGCGAAGGGGCTGCCCGCGTCGGATACTCGCTTTGTGGACGGCAAGGCGTACACGACGCAGATCAACAGCTACGACGACCGGGGCCAGCCCACTTCCTCCACCGCCACGGTGCCGGACGGTGCAGCCGCCGGGTCGTACACCTGGACGTTCGGCTACAACCAGTACAACGGCCTTCAGGAATGGGTGAGACACCCCGCGCTCGCCGGTCTGCCCGCTGAGCGTCAGACCACGGTGTTCGGACAGGGCAACCTGCCGCAGAGAACGACCGCCGGTGCCGTACTCCTGGTCGGCAGCACCAGCTACGACGTCTACGGACGCCAGATACGTGCCGAGTACGGCACCCTCGGCCGGAAGGTCTACCGTACTCAGGACTTCGACGAGCACACGGGCCAGCTCACCCGCTCCACCATCGACGGTGACATCGCCCTGCGTGTGGAGGACACCCACTACGGCTACGACCTGGCCGGCAACACCACCCGCATCTCCAGCACCTCGGGCCAGGACACGGCGGCCGTCACCGACACCCAGTGCTTCGCCCTCGATGCCCTGCGCCGGATGACCGAGGCCTGGACCACGAAGGAAGCCACCGACAACTGCGCCACCGGACCTTCGGCAAGCACGGTCGGCGGCCCGGACGCGTACTGGCACTCCTACACCTACGACGAGGCCGGCAACCGGACCAGGGAAGTCCAGCACGCCACCGGAACCGGCACGGCCGACATCACCCGCACCTACACCGCGGGCAAGGCAGGCGAGACCCGCCCCCACGCCCTGCGCTCGATCACCACCACCGGCGGCGCGGACACCGGCACAACGGAAACCTTCACCTACGACGACGCCGGCAACACCGCCGGCCGCACCGGCGGCCCACGCACCCAGGACCTCACCTGGGACGCGGAAGGCCACCTGACCAAGATCGTCGAAGACGGCAAGACCACCGAGTACGCCTACGACGCCGACGGCAACCGCATGCTCGCCAAGAACGCCGACGGCTCCACCACCGCATACCTCCCCGGCGGCAACGAACTCCAGATCACCGCGGCCGGAGCGAAGACCGCCACCCGCTACTACACCCACAGCGGCGAAACCGTCGCGGTCCGCACCAGCACCGGCGGCTTCTCCTTCCTCTTCGGCGACCACCAGGGCACCGCACTCATCGCCATCGCCACGGGCGCGGCACAGACGGTCACCCGCCGCAAGCAACTCCCCTTCGGCGCCACCCGCTCCGCCGCCGGCAGCAGCTCATGGCCCGGTGACCGCGGCTTCGTCGGCGGCACCACCGACCCCACCGGCTACACCCACCTCGGCGCCCGCGAATACGACCCCACCCTGGGCCGCTTCCTCTCCGTCGACCCCCTCCTCATCACCGACGACCCCACCCAGCACAACCCCTACACCTACGGCAACAACAACCCCGCCACCTACTCCGACCCCACCGGCGAAGCCATCGCAGAATGCATGCGACAAGAAATCGCCTGCAGCGGCGGACTCCCCAAACGCAAACCCAAAATCAATAGCGCTGTCTCAGGCGGAAACCCCGGCAGCCCCGGCAACTCCGGCTCCTACATCCCCTGGACCCCCGGAAGCAAAAAACGCATCCTCGCCAACCCCTCCAAAGGCCGCTACAACACCTACGGCCACCAAGGCCGCAACTCCTACGCACCCAACCACGTCTACACCCAGGCACAATGGGACGCCGACCACGACAGAGCCCAAAAACTGCAAGCCAAGGCCGATAGAGAGAAAAGAGAGAAGAACAAGAACGACGACAACTTCTTCAAGGATATCTGGAACGCCACCGGAGGAAAGGTAGCCTCAACCGTTTCAGATGCCGCTGGTTCAGTTGGCGATTTCGCGAATGATCACTGGAGAGGAATAGCCCAGGCGGCCGTTATTGTCGTTGGAACTGTAGCTGTAGTTGTTTGCACCGCGGCAACCGCGGGTGTATGCGCAGGAGCTGGTGGAATCATAATGACGGCGGCGATCGGAATGACGCAAGGAATTGCAACCCACGGTCTTTCTGGAGGCTCCCACTCGTTGAAGGGGTATGCGCAGGCAGGTTTGATTGGTGGAGCTACAGCTGGTGGAGGCACTGCTATAGCCAAGGCGGGAATGCTGATGAGCCGGACAGCCCCTTATCATACCGTTTCAACGATGATCTCTACAGCCGGAAGGAACGGAGGGCGCTTTTGGAAAGGGGGCGAGTACGGAAGACAAGTGAAGAATCACATGCGTTTCGGGACCAAGTGGTCGGACTGAGAGAGGATTTTTCATTGTTGGCACTCGCGAGAAAGCTTCCCCGGTTTGTCACCATGTCATTGGTGGCCGCCTGGCTGAGCGTTTCTGCATCGCTCGCACTTTACGTAGGACCTCCCTGGCAAGCCGCCGGAGCTGCTGCGGCAGCTGCTCCACTCATTCTGTTCCTCGTGCTGGCAATGCAGCGGCAACGGGTGGAGCGGCAGGAATCCGATACGTCAGGTGCCGCTCCCTCGGTAGACTTGGGGCTGTGGTCTGTTGCAATTCTCCAGCTATCATGCGGTTTCGGGCTCTTGCTCTTTGAGGGCGTAAGTAGTGGTGGATATCTTGAACGTCTGACAGAGGCCCTTTTCTCCGTCGGGTCCCTAGCCTTGATTGCGGTAATAGCCCGATTCCTGAGGCGTCTTGAATGGGGAAAGCGGTCTGCTAAGGACCCCCACTAACCACCGACGACGGCCAAAGTGGACGCGTGCCTGTGCGGGCTGGGCTGCCTCGCTTTGCACGGCACACAAGTTGGTCGTATCGGAATATAATCCAAGTGGATAGTTGACAGGTGGGTAAGAGGACAAACATGCTGGAAGTCGCGGGTCGTGACCCTACGGAGATGAGCCTGGGAACTCTCTTGACCTGGGCGTCGCGTTTCCCTTGGGGCTCATCATTGCTTGCAACATTGCACACGTAGCGGATCGGGTATTCCACTTTGCCACGGGAGTCGCACCCGGCCCCACGGAAAGGGCTTCACCGAGGTCGCTCGGGCTCACGGGCGGCGTTGCTGCATTCACTTCTCTAATCGGCTTGATGGTCGCAATTCGTATGGGTCTCACCTGAGGCGGGACAGTGGGTTACGCAGGGCTGATGCGTTCTCAGTCGGCGAGATGAGCTGATCGCCTGTGTATGCGCCGCGGTGGTCGGTCCGCCGGGTTCAGCAACGAGAGACGCGAC
>NZ_JBITRU010000087.1:0-4822 GCF_044540255.1 Streptomyces sp. NPDC086080 | reverse complement strand
GGGGGGGGGGGGCGGCGGGCGGGGGGGGGGGGGGGGGCCGTTGGGGGGGGGGGGGGGGGGGGGGGGCGGGGGGGGGGGGGGGCCGGGGGGGGGGGGGGGCCGGGGGGGGGGGGGGGGTGGGAGTTTCTTCGCCCCCGCCGCCCCTTCCCGTCCCGTCCCTGGGGGCTGCGCCCCCAGACCCCCTTTGCGCAGTTCCCCGCGCCCCTTTGGGGTTGGGGCTAGACCACCTGGTGGAGCCAGCGGACCGGGGCGCCTTCGCCTGCGTGGCGGAAGGGTTCGAGTTCGTCGTCCCAGGGTTTGCCGAGGAGTTTGGCGATCTCGGATTCCAGGTCGGTCTCCTCGGTCCGGGAGCGGACCAGGGCGGCGCGCAGGCGGTCCTCGGGGATGAGGATGTCGCCGTGGATGCCGGTGACGGCGTGGAAGATGCCGAGGTCGGGGGTGCAGCTGTAGCGCTCGCCCTCCGCTGTGGCGCTGGGCTCGGCGGTGGCCTCGAAGCGCAGCATCTGCCAGCCGCGCAGCGCGGAGGCGAGCTGGGAGGCGGTGGCGGGCCGGCCCTGCCAGGAGAACTCCGAGCGCCAGGTGCCGGGCGCCGCGGGCTGACGGATCCAGTCCAGGCTGACGCGCGTGCCGAGTACCCCGGCGACGGCCCACTCGACGTGCGGGCACAGCGCGCGGGGCGCGGAGTGCACGTACAGAACTCCACGAGTCGTCACCGGAACCTCCGGGCTGAGCTGGTCGTCTTGGATCGGGCGGAACGGCCGCGGGCCGCGTTGATGGCGAGGCTACCGTGCGACAGGGCAAGGAGTGTGACGTACCGTCCGTCCTGGTACCGGGAAACACCCGTCATTCACCCGGCAGGACGCCTGTACGGGTGGGAGCGTCGCGTGCGGGGGCGCGCTTCGTACGGGCGACCCGGACGGGCGGGAACTCCCGTGCGTTGTAAGGGTGGAAGGACGGACGTACCGGCGGCGCGGGGAGGCGACGGATGGAGCGGGCGGGGCGGAGGGGCACGCGGCGGTCGCGAGCCGCGCTCGCCCTGGTGACGGTCGCCGCGCTCGGCGTGGCGGGATGCGATGCCGTGGGCGGCGACTCCCCCGCCCCGTCCGGGACGGCGGTGCAGAAGGGGCGGCCGTCACCGAGGCCCACGCCCGTGTGGGACACCGGCCCGGACTCGGTCGCCGCCGTGGGTGACTCGATCACCACCGGTTTCGACGCCTGCTCGGTGCTGTCGGACTGTCCCGAGGTGTCGTGGGCGACGGGGACCAGCGAGCAGGTCGACAGCCTGGCCGTGCGGTTGCTGGGGCGGGCGGAGGCGGCCGGGCGGAGCTGGAACCACGCGGTGACCGGGGCCCGGATGGCGGACCTGCCGGGTCAGATGGCGCGGGCGGTGCGGCAGGCTCCGGAGCTGGTGACGGTGATGGCGGGGGCGAACGACGCCTGCCGGGAGACCACGTCGGCGATGACGCCGGTGGCCGACTTCCGTGCCGACTTCCGCGAGGCGATGCGCACACTGCGCGAGGCGCTGCCGAAGACGCAGGTGTATGTGGCGAGTGTGCCGGACCTGAAGCGGCTGTGGTCGCAGGGGCGGACCAGCGCGCTGGGCAAGCAGGTGTGGAAGCTGGGCATCTGCCCGTCGATGCTGGGTGACCCGGACGCGCTGGACGCGGCGGCGACGCAGCGGCGGGAAACCGTGCACGACCGGGTGGAGGACTACAACACGGTGCTGCGGGAGGTCTGCGCCGAGGACCGGCGCTGCCGCTTCGACGGCGGCGCGGTGCACGCGTACCGCTTCGGCACCGAGCAGCTGAGCCGCTGGGACTGGTTCCATCCCAGTGTCGACGGGCAGGCCGAGCTGGCCGAGATCGCCTACCGGACGGTCACGGCGACGCGGCCGTGACCTATTGTTCCGCACATGAACGAACTCTTCGGCACGCTTTCCGACGGCACCCCGGTGCACCGCTGGACCCTGCGGCGCGCGGGCGTACGGGTACGGGTCCTGTCGTACGGCGGGATCGTGCAGGACGTCGAGGTGCCGGACCGCGACGGGCGGACCGGGAACGTGGCGCTGGGACTCCCCGACCTGGACGGCTATCTCCGCCATCCGGAGCCGTTCCTGGGCGCGCTCATCGGCCGGTACGCCAACCGGATCGCGGGCGCGCGCTTCCCCCTGGACGGGTTCACCTACGCCCTCGAGCCGAACGACGGGCCGAACTCGCTGCACGGCGGTGAGCGGGGTTTCGACAAGCGCGTGTGGGACGTCACCCCGGTCGAACACGGCCTGCGCCTCACCCTGGTCGCCGGGCACGGCGAGGAGGGCTTCCCGGGACGGCTGAAGGTCTCGGTGACGTACACGCTGGACGAGCGGGGCGCGCTGGCTATCGCCTACGAGGCGGTGACGGACGCCCCCACCCATGTGAACCTGACGAACCACTCGTACTGGAACCTGGCCGGCTCCAATTCCGGCAGCGCGGCCGGTCACGAGCTGCGGATCGCCGCCTCCCGCTACACCCCCTCCGGCGCGGACCTGATCCCGACCGGCGAGCTCGCCGACGTCGCGGGCACCCGCTTCGACTTCCGCGAGGCCCGCAAGACGGGGAGCGGGTACGACGACAACTTCGTGCTCGACAAGGGGGTCACGGCGGCGCCCGTGGAGGTGGCCGAGCTGTACGAGCCGGCGTCCGGCCGGGTCCTGACGGTGGCGACCACCGAGCCCGGGATGCAGCTCTACACCGCGGACCACATCACCGAGCCCTTCGCGCCCGGGGACGGCATCGCGCTGGAGACCCAGCACTTCCCCGACTCCCCGAACCGTCCGGAGTTCCCCAGCACGGTCCTCAGGCCGGGCGAGGTGTTCCACTCGGAGACGGTGTACGGCTTCTCGGTGCGGTGAGGAGCGGCTCCCGCGCACACATGAGCCCCGGTCCGGGGTCAGGGTCCCGGGCCGGGGCTGCTCATGTGGGCACTTCTCGTACGTCCCGGCTCCGACGGTAATCCCTGCCGGTGGCCGGTGGCCCTTGATGAGACTGCCCGCTTCGATCCCGTACGAACCCTTCACATCTGTTCCCGTACGGTCCCGCCCCGGCCACGGCGGCGCCACCGGGCCCGTCGTGGTGCCGGTTCCGGCGTGGTGCCGGTTCCGGCGGTGGCGGTCGCCGAGGGGTTCCCCGGGCCCGGGGCCGGTATGGCCACGGAGCGCGGTACGGGCGGGGAAGGGGTCCGGATCGCCGCCCGGGGGGCGTGCGCACCATGGCGTGCTCCACTCCGGCCCGGCGATACTGCGGCTTCCGGCATCCCGTATCCCCATGACGACGGAAGGCCTCGAACCCCCGTGAACTCTCTACGCGTGCGCACAGGTGTCCTCGGTCTGGCCCTGCTGACCGGTCTCGCCGCTCCCACCACCACCGCGACCACCGCGACGGCCACGACCGCCACCGACGCGCCGACGGGTCCCACCGTCGAGGAACGCCGTCTCGACAAGGCCGCCCCGCAGGAGATACTCCGCCGTTCCGGATTCGACACCGTGGCACCGGACTTCGCCCGTGCGCTCGACCGCTCCCACTCCTACGCCCAGGCCCGGCGGGCCGTCGTACGCGAGGGGACGGAGCTGTGGCGCAGGGCCGTCGACCGGGCCCAGGGACGTGGACCGGCGACCGGTGACCTGAGCCGGGACGACGACCGGCCGCTGTACTGGGCGCGGCTCGGTATGGCCCGTGAACTACGAGCCTGGGAACCGGGGTTCGGGCTCGGCGACGGTCAGCGGGCGCGGCTGCTGGACGAGTTGGAGCGCACCTCGCGCGGGCAGACCGCCATCCGGTATCCCCACGGCACGGGGATGAAGCGGGTCCTGGTCACCGGTTTCGACCCGTTCACCCTGGACCGGGACATCCGGATCTCCAACCCGTCGGGCGCCGTCGCGCTCGCCCTGGACGGCACGGTGATCGAGACGGCGGCCGGTCCGGCGCGGATCGAGACGGCCGTCTTCCCCGTGCGCTGGGCCGACTTCGCGGAGGGGACGGTGGAGCGGGCGCTGCGGCGGCATCTGCCGAAGGCCGACCTGTTCACCACGGTGAGCCAGGGCCGGGTGGGCCGCTTCGACATCGAGCGGACCAACGGCGCCTGGCGGGGCGGCTTCGGGGACAACGAGAACATCGGCCGCACCGGGACCATCCCGGTCACCGACCCGGCCTCGCAGCCGCAGTGGACGTCCACCACGCTGCCGTACGCGGAGATCGTCGCCGCCGGGACGGGTCGGTTCCCGGTGTACGACAACACGAGCGTGACGGAGATCCCGGCGGGAGGGACCGAGCCGGTCGTCCGGCCCCTGGGGCCGACGCCCGGTTCGACGGCCCGCGCGGGGGGCGGCGGGGACTACCTCTCCAACGAGATCGCCTACCGGGCGACCCTGCTCCGTGACCGGCTCGGCCTGGGCGAGAGGCTGCCGGGAGGGCATGTGCACACGCCCGTGCTGCAGTTCGGCGCCGGGAACACCACCGAGATCACCGACCCCGCGTTCGTGCGTAACCGGCTGGACATCATCGGCCAGGTACGGTCGATCGTGACCGTGGCGGTCAGTGCGACGGAGCGAACGCGAGACTGACGCCGAGGCCGGCCAGGGCGGATCCGATCACCTTGTTGAGGACCTTCTGGCCGCGCAGCATCAGGCCGCGCATCCGGTCGTGGGAGAAGAACACCGCGACGACGCCGAACCACAGCAGGTGGGCCAGCGACTTGACTTCCTCCCCCTCCTGAAGGAGGGGGATTCCTACGGCTCGCGCCGTGGGGTTTTCTGCTTCATCGCCGACTGCCCGCCCGGAGTACTCCG
>NZ_JBITRU010000086.1:0-5234 GCF_044540255.1 Streptomyces sp. NPDC086080 | reverse complement strand
AACGACCACTCGCGATTCGTCAGATCCCCCCGGCCCATGACCCAACCAACGAGCGACCGGTCGGAAAGTCACATGATCCGCCGGACAGTGCCTAGTGGATTTGACCGGCGGCCGGACTGGGGCCCCAACTGAGAGAGGCTGTATCGACTGTCGATGAAGCATCATCTTGGATGAAAGACCGCCATGCCATGAGTCCGGCGTACGTCCTACGTTCGCCGAGCTGGAAGGCCCGATCACCTTCTACTCCAAGCTCTTTGACCGAACCTGGCAGCGGTCAGTGCGAAGAGGAGCCCGCGGAGGCGAGACGGGCCGGTGATGGGGAGCAGCCGACTGCCAGCGCACCTCGTCGGTGTCGCGCTGATGGTGCCAGGTCGTCAGGGTACGGGCGGCAACCAGCCGGTCGAGCAGTACGCCGGTCTGCTGAGGGGAGTACCCGCACAGACGGGCAACGACGGCCATGTCGGCCGTGGAGCCGGCAGCCGTGGTGTGGGCGGCCAGGACCAGGGCAGTCAGCCGTTCTGCGGGTTTTGCCGTCGCCGGAACGATGAGCGGGGCGGGCTTGAGGGCCCAGTGGGCGGCGCGCCGGCGGGCACTGCGGCCCGGGGCCTGGTCCAGCGCTGCGTCGTCGAGCAGCCGCACCTGCAGCGGTGCTGTCCGGGGGGCGGACAGGTCGAGCCAGCCGTCCTCGGCCAGTTCCTGCCACGCCTCGGTGCGCCGGTGCAGGCGCATACCGCGCAGCAGGCCGGCCGACAGCCGGGCGCAGCCGTGTGTATCGGCGCGCAGAGCGCATTGCAGGGCCAGCAGGCGGGCGGCGGGAGACGTGACGCAGCCGAGTGCGGAGGCGAGGTAGGTGAGCATCTCCCGTACCCGTTGCGGCTCGTCTCCGTGCGCCCGCGGCCGGACGGGGGCTGATGCGGCCGGTCGGCGAGGGCTGAGCAGGGTGTCGGGCACAACGGCGGTGTGGCTGGTTGCCGCCGCGCAGGCCGCGCACGCGTCGGCCAGCCGCCAGGTGCGGCCGCCGAGGTCGCGGGTCAGGGCCAGCAGCACCCGCCCGGCACAGCCGCGATGAGGCGGATGCCAGACACAGCCCTGCAGCCGGCACTGGCAGCTGCGCAGATACGCCGGCAAGGCGTCCGCACGGACATGGCAGGCCAGATGCGCCAGGGCGGCCGACCGCGCGGAGGATGCCTGCAGGGGAAAGGTGCGGGCGGTGCACGAGGGGCAGACCAGTGTGGGGCCGCCCGCCTGCGGACGCAGTTCCACCGTCCAGATACGCCGCACTGCGGCATGTGCGCCACCGAGCCTCATGGGCTGGCCGCCCTCCTGTCTGTCTGCGCCGTGGCGGGGGGTCCACCGTGACGGGCCCCCGAGACGGACGCACCGTAGTGCAGATTCCCGCACCGCGAATTTCACCCCCTCCACCCCCGGCGAAAGTGCAGAAACCCGCACTGACAGGGCAAGGGTCTGCACCGTCGGATGGTCGGGTGACGATCTTGCCGCCCGACCCCGACCTCACTGCGCTGCGCGTCGTGCTCGCGCGCCTGCGGGCCGAACGCGGCTGGACCTTCGACGAGCTCGCCGACCGCAGCGGGCTGGCCCGGCGCACCCTCATTGACCTCGAACATGGCCGCACCACCGGCAGTGTCACCACCTGGCACACCCTCGCCCACACCTTCGATGTGCCCATCGAGCGCTTCCTGGGTGCCCTGTGCGAGGACCACACCCCGCCCGGCACGGCCGCTTCATGAACCCTCGCTCCGTCCCGGTGTGCGCCACGTCGTGAATCACCCGATCGGGTAATCGGGCATAGAACGGCCATACGTAGTAACGCTCATGCGTGCGGGCTCGTTGGGCTGGTCGTGGGACATCCCCGCGACACGTTGCTCATGTCTGCGTGTCGCCTGGCACGGTCCGGTCCATGTGCCTCACGCCCGTTCTCGACGGCCGCCACTGGGACGGCAGCCCCCGTGCCCCTCACTGCCCCCGCCCGCTGCGGGTGACCACCACCAGTCCCAGCCGCCTGCTGCGCGTCGGCCAAACCGGCGGCTGCCGCCAGTGCGGCAGCCGTATCGACCTCTACCAGCGCCCTGACCAGCGGCCCATCGCCCTGCACCCCGCGGAACTGGCCGTCATCGACGTCCCCGAATCCTGCCGCTGGCACCTCAGCGGCGGTACCGCTTACCCGCACGGTGACAACAGCGCCTGGTGCCGCATCCCGCATGCCGTGCTCTGCCCCCACCGCACCCCCACCTGTCAGGCCGGCCCCCGCCTCGAGGCGATCCGCCGCCAACTCGCCGTCCGTGCCCGCCGCCTGATCGACACCGGGGCCCTCACCCCCGCCCCACCCGCCACCCCTCAACCCACCGCCCACCACACCGGCGGACCCGACCGCCCCGTCGTCCAGCTGCTGCTGTCCCGCTACCTCGCCCAGCAGCGGCTCGAAGACCTGCGCGGCGTCACCCAGACCCGCCACCGCCACCGCTGCCCCCACCCCGTCCTCGCCCCCACAGGCCCGGCCGGGACCTGGAAACTCCTGCCCACCACCGCCCGGCACGGCCCACTCACCCTGCCCGACGCCCTGATGGCCATCTACGACCTGGGCCACCTCCCCTACGGCGAACAGCTGCGCTGGCGCACTCAACGCTGCCCCGCGCACGCCACCGTCCTCGGCGCCGCCGACCTCGCCCTGGCAGGCTGGGAACCCTTCGACCCCCTCCTGCACGCGGCACACATCCAGACCCACCTGCCCCACCCCACCCCCCGCCCCGCCCGCACCGAAGGGGATGACCCGTGCCGCACCACGCCCTGGAAATCACACTGACCCGCCCCCTGCCGTCGGCGGCACTGCACCGCGCCGCCGGCCTGCTGCCGCTCGCCGCCAACCACGACGCCACCCGCCTGATGGCCCTCGTCGTCGCCAAGACGCCCCAGCGCGCCGCCCGCCGGCTGCGCCACCGCCTCGGCACACATCTGCCCATCGACGTGATCACCACCCACTACCCGGACGCCGACCACAGCGTGCTGCTCAACGCCGCCTTCCCGCCCGCCGTGCACGCCGCCCTCACCACCAACGCCCGCGGCGCCCAGCAGAGCACTGAGCGCTTCCTGGAACTGGCCGTGCGCCGGTCCCTGGCCGAGCACGCCGACCGGGAGGCTGACCGCCTCGACCGCGCGGTGCGCCACCTGCTGGCCCACACCACCCCCGCCTACCTGCTGGCCGCCGTCGGGCACGCACTCACCCGGCTCCCCGAGAGGCCCATGCCGTGAACCTCACCGACGAACAGACGGCAGCCGCCGACGCCTTCCACGCCGGCGACCACCTGGCCCTGCAGGCCGGCGCCGGCACCGGCAAGACCACCACCCTGACTTTGCTCGCCCGCGCCACCACCCGCCGCGGCCGCTACCTCGCCTACAACCGGGCCATCGCCCAGGACGCAGCCGCCCGCTTCCCGACCACGGTGCAGTGCAAGACCGCCCACGCCCTCGCCTACGCCGCCGTCGGCCACCGCTACACCCGCCGCCTGAACGCCCCCCGCCGCCCAGCCTGGCAGACCGGACAAGCCCTCGGCCTGATCAAAGCCGTCCGCATCGGTGACCGCGAGATCTCCCAACGCGCACTGTCCAACGCCGCCCTGCGCACCGTCACCCGCTTCTGCCACACCGCGGACGAGGTCATCACCCGCCACCACGTCCCCCGCCTGCGAGGCCTGGATGACCCCGACCTCCACGCCCGACTCGCCGCCCACCTCGTGCCGTTCGCCCGCAAAGCCTGGGCCGACCTGCAGCACCCCGACGACGGCGCCGTCCGCTTCGACCACGACCACTACCTCAAGATCTGGGCACTTGCCCGGCCACGCATCCAGGCCGACTTCCTGCTGCTGGACGAGGCCCAGGACACCAACCCCGTCGTCGAACAGGTCTTCCTGAGCCAGCGCGACCACGCCCAGCTCGTCATGGTCGGCGACTCTGCCCAGGCCATCTACCAGTGGCGCGGCGCCAAAGACATCCTGACCGGCTTCGACGGCACCCACCTGACGCTGTCCCAGTCCTTCCGCTTCGGCCCCGAACTCGCCCAGGAGGCCAACCGCTGGCTGCACCTCGCCGACGCACCCATCCGCCTCACCGGCACCCCTACCGTGCCCACCGAACTCGGCCCCGTCACCCAGCCGGACGCCGTCCTGTGCCGCACCAACGTCGGTGCCATGGCCCACGTCATGACCCTCATGGCCGCCGGCCACCGGGTCGCCCTGGCCGGGGGAGGAGACAGCCTGCAGGCCCTGGCCCTCGCCGCCCGCGACCTGAAAGAAGGCCGCCGCACCCACCACCCCGAACTCGTCCTCTTTGCCTCCTGGGGCGACCTGCAGGACTACGCCGCCCACGACCCGGCTGGCCGCGACCTGCAGCCCCTGGTCAACCTGGTCGACACCCACGGCACCGACGCCATCCTCACCGCCGTCGCCCACCTCGCCCCCGAGCCGCACGCCCAGGTCACCGTCTCCACCGCCCACAAGGCGAAAGGGCGTGAATGGCCCCGCGTGCTCATCGCGGACGACTTCGCTCGTCCCAAGGACAACACGCCCGACGAGCAGACAGGCTCCCCGCCGACACCCGATCCCATCGACGACGCCGAAGCCCGCCTGGCCTATGTAGCGGTCACCCGCACCCGCCAACGCCTCGACCTGGGCGGACTGTCCTGGATCCATGACCATCCCGACGGCCCCCCGCTCGGCCACGACCGCCCCCGTCCACCGGCGCTGCCACAGCCTCCTGTCGCTGCCAGGACATGAAGCCGGGTGCCAGCCAGATCGGCCTGCCGACCGGCCCGCACCCCTTCCGGGACGGCCAGGCTCGACGCGAGGCCCCGCTCCAGCGCGACGGACGATAGACACCTCGGCGATCCCCATGCGCCTGACACACGCTCACTGCTGCGGCTGGGGCTGGGAAAGGAAAAAAGACAAGTTTTGTGGTTTCCAAACCCTTTGAGCCCGGTAGCGGTCATGCTGATCCAGGGACGCGCGTGATGCGGGGGTGGAGGGGGACTTGCCGGATCAGCCTGACTTGTTCTCCGTACAGCAGGAGGACGACGCGGAGGGTCTAGGCCGTGTTTTGGAACGTGCGGGCGGCCAGCCATTTGGTGAGGTCGCCCGCGATCCGGCCGGTGTCGATCTCGTTGGTCACGTGATGTTCGCGGCGCGTGGTGTCGCGACGGACGATCTCGTAGCCGCCCTCGTCCA
>NZ_JBITRU010000085.1:0-5377 GCF_044540255.1 Streptomyces sp. NPDC086080 | reverse complement strand
CCAACCACTGATCATCCGAAAGGTCCCCACGCCCCACACCGAGATCATCACGGCCTGAGGCGTGTTCAAGAGCTCAGTTCCAAAACACGGCCTAGGCCGAACCACAGCAGGACCGGGCGGTGCATCGCCAGGGCCAGCAGAGCGGCGCCGCCCACCGGCAGCAGTGCCGACATCGCCCGCGCGGCGGAGTTGCCGGTCTCGGCCGGCGGTGCCGGCAGCGTGACCTCGGCCTGCGGTATGGAGGGGGCTGCGGCGAAGGTCCGGTCGAAGTCCAGCCGTCCGTCACCACTGCACGTGGTCCGTACGGCGCCTGCCGGACGGGGGACCCACCGCAGTATGTCCGAGCCGATCTGCAGGACGCTTCCAGGGTGCAGCGCCGAGGAGCCGTCCACCGGCACGCCGTCGACGAACGTGCCGTTCGTCGACCGCTCGTTCACCACGACGGCGTCGCCGTCAGCGGAGATTTCCAGGGTCGCGTGCGCGCCGCGCGAGACTTCCGTGTCCCGCAGGCACACGGCGGCCTCGGAACTGCGCGCGACGGTGTGCGCACCCGGCCCCAAGGCGACCGTCAACCCGCTGTCCGGACCGTCCGTCACCTCCAGGACGCCTCCCGCCTCACCCGGCACGGCGCGGAACGCCGGCCCAGGGGCGCCGACGCTGATCACCGAGCCGTGCAGGAGCGGACTGTCGGCGATGGTGGTCGAGGGATCGAGGACGACCGACCCGACGAAGCAACTACGTCCGTCCACCGGCACCGGCAGCGACCCCAGCAGCGAGCCGACGCTGCTGGCCGGTGCGGCGATGACCTCGAGGTCCCGCTGCGTCCCAGCGCGGGCGTCACGTACGGTCAACCGGAGGATCACGGCTCGACTCCCGTCTGCCACACCCACAGCTTGCCGACACGGCCGTAGACGAGGGTTCTGCCATCGGAGCTCAGCGCGATCTTCTCCGCGTAGAGGCCGTTGTCGCGGTCCAGGGTCACTTTCGCCGCTGCCTGCCCGGTGTCGGTGTCGGTGTCGGTGTGCCAGATCCGGATCGTGCCGTCCAGGCCGCTGGTGGCCAGGAGATCGCGGTCGGGACCTGCGAACGACGTGTCGGAGACCGCGGCCGAGTGGCCGTACAGGGTATGCAGCAGTTTTCTGGATCCGACGTCCCAGATCTCCACGGTGTTGTTGGGCCGCTCGAGGGCCCAAGTGCCGTCGCCGCCTTTGGATGCGCGGCCGGTGCCGGCGTCCCACACCGCCAGCTTCGGGGTGGTGCCGAGTCTGATGCGTGTGGTGAGCGTGGTGCCGTCGGCGCTGAAGCCGACCGCTTCGACGCCGCCCGCGGTCCCGGTAACGGTAGCCGTGATCTTCTTCGTCGGCACGTTCCACAGAGTGACGTCGTTCCGGTCGATCACGCTGGCGAGGGCTGTGCCGTCCGGGCTGAACCGCAGGTACGTGGCGGAGGCGTCGGGGTCGTTCTTGTCAACGGTGAGGGTGGCCGTGTTCTCGTAGGACCCCATTTTCCATAGCTTGATCTTGCTGTCGTCGCCGGAGCTGGCCAGTGTGTGGTTGTCCGGGCTGAAGCTCAGGGCTTCGACGCCACCGTCGTGGCCGGTCAGGGTCGCCATGACCTTGCGACGGTCCACGTCCCAGATCTTGATGCGGCCATCATGCGTGTCGGCGGCGAGCAGGGCCCCGTTGGGACTGAGGTCGAAGGCCCTGCCCCAGTTTGATTCGCCCAGGGCAACGGGGTTCAGGTGACGCGGGAAGAACAATGTCCCCGTGAGGACGACGACCAGGACGATCGTCCACGCAGCCAGACGCTCACGGCGCGGGCCGTGGAAACGGGCCGGGCCGGTGCTCGCCTCTCCAGTGCTGCTGATGCTGAGGCCGGGCGGCGCTGCGGCGCGCAGGGCCGCCTTCGTCGCGGCGACGGGCGCCTCGACGTAGTCCAGCGTCCAGGTGAAGGACCGGCCCTTCTGCGAGGGGACGAACCCCTCGAAAGGCGGCTTCTTCTTGACTGCGGCGGGGGTGGCGGAGGACATGTGCAGGGTCATCGAGGTGCAGTCGGTGCTGGCTCCTCTCCGGCGCACGCGGACGAACGGCTCCAGCTCGACCGCCTCGACGTCCCCCCAGGCCACCGTGCACTTCCTCGCGGCTTCTCCGCTCGCGGAGAGAATCAGGCCCTGGCTGGCGAACTCCGCCTTCCGCCACCACGGATAGTGAACGCTGTCGATGACTTTGAAGAACACGAGAAGGAAGAACACGAGAAGAACGGCAAGGCCACTGAGCTGGAAGGACTTCGGCATGGCCACATGACCGCCCAAGAATCTCCAGGCGATCAGACCACCGAGCAGGGCCAGGACGGCGATGGCCGCCAGGTTGAACGCCATGACCGACGGCGGCACATAGATGGTGAAGGACCTCGGAGTTCCGCTTCCCCACCGTCCCCCGGTGCCCGTCCTCCTCACCCTGGGCGCGCCCGCCCTGACCGTCGTGGGCTCGTCTTCCCAACCGCCTGAGCCGGAAGCGGAGGCGGCGTCTGCCCGTGCCCGGCCGCGTGTGACCGTCGTCTCGTCGTCCACCGCCCGGGGTCGGTTCACCTGCCCCCTCTGGGGGTCCTCCGCGGACCGCAGCAGATCCTCGGCCCGCTGGGCTGACAACCGGTGCCTGAGGTCCCGGGTGAGAAGCCCGGCCACCACGGGCGCCAGCGACGGGTGGCCGTCCAGCCGAGGTATCTCGTCCTGCAGGATCGCCCGGATCGTGGCGGCCGTGGAGCCCCGCTCGAACGGGGCACTGCCCCGAACGGCGTGAAACAACGTCGCGCCCAGTGACCACAGATCCGCCGCCGGAGTGGGATCCGAGTCCTCGAACAGCTCCGGAGCCATGTAACCGGTTGAACCGGCGACGCCGTAGGTGGTCAGACGGGTATCGTCCAGGGCATGGGAGATGCCGAAGTCGACCAGCTTGACCTCATCTCCCGGCAGCAGCATGACGTTGCTGGGTTTGACGTCCCGGTGGATCAGCCCGATGGAGTGTGCAGCCCGCAACGCGCTCAATAGTTGCGCTGCGATGCCGACTACCCGCTCCTCAGCCAAGGGCCCGTCACCGTTGAGTACTTCCGCCAGCGTAGGCGCCTGAACCAGTTCCATGACGATGTAGACAGCATCGTCCTCGGGCACGGCCGGTACGAGGTCGTGGATCCCCACGACACCGGGGTGGTTGAGTCGGCCGGCCGTGCGGGCTTCGCGTAGTGCCCGCTCACTGAACACTCCCCGCTCCCGCTCGGACAGCCCCTGCGGGACGCGTAATTCCTTGACCGCCACAGGCCGCCCGATCAACTCATCAGTCGCCCGCCACACCACCCCCATCCCACCCCGGCCCAAAGCTTCCACCAGGCGATACCGCCCCGCCACCAGCCGCCGTGCCCCCTGAGAATCCGCTCCCACAACCGTGCCCCCCGTCAGACTCATCCCCTGGCAACCGCCCCGCACGCTAGTCTGATAGTCAGGTAACTTGCCGTACCACCAGATATCGGCCTGCCGGGGGAGGTTACAAGCCAAATGGCCAGGAAATTCGCATGCGACCCCCAGGAAGCTGAACTGGTGGCAAGGGAGTTGACCCGCCTGCGCTCCGATCTCCAACTCTCGCTCTCGAATCCCCTGGAGGATGCGACAAGCGCACTGGCCTCCGACACGATCGAAGCAGCACTGGGCGAGTTCACGCAAGCCGTGACCACAGCCCGGACCAGCCTGATCACTGCGGTCGGCTCGGCGGCCGGGTTGTTCGCCGCTCTATCCGAGGGCACGCTCGACCTGGACAAGGCGTTCGCCGAACGAGCCACACACACGAAGTTGTGAAAGAGGTCTGATGGTGGATGTAAATGTTGGCTACGACGGAGTGAACCGTGCAGCCCTTCAGCTGAAGACTGGACAGGATGAAATAACTCAGAAACTCCAGTCCCTCAAGGGTATGGTCGACCAGTTGGTGACGAGCGAGTTCCGAACCCAATTAGCATCCAGTAAGTTCCAGGACTCCTACCAGCAGTGGACCACTGGCGCCACGACCATGCTCCAAGGCCTGGAGGGCATGGCCGGCTTTCTCAACGACGTCGTCAGGGAACACCAGGACCTGGATCTCCGACTTGCCGGAGGCGCAGGCAGCTGACCCGGCCGGGACCCCGCAGACATGGACAACTGGAGCGTCCTGGACCTGACGGAAGATCCCGTGCCGGGAGACCCTGCACAGATCCAGGCCTTGGCTGCACGGCTGAAGCGCGAAGCCGACCATGCCGAAGAGCACACCAGCCGGCTCCAACAGGTCGCCGCCAACAGCGGCGACTGAGGTTCCCCCGAGATGTGGGGAAAGGTGACAGCAGGTCAGATGGGTCTCATGAGAGGAGCCCAGACGATGCCTGCCCCGGGGAAGTACCCGCTGGAGTTGCGTGAGCGTGCGGTGCGGAGTACCGGACCGCCGAGCCGAAGCCCGTGATCCGCCGCATGGCCGAGGAACTCGGCGTGCATCACGAAGCCCTGCGGAACTGGATCCGGCAGGCCGAGGCCGACGCCGGCGAGCGGGATGACCTGCTCACCACCGATGAGAAGAACGAGCTCGCCCAGCTGCGGCGCGAGGTGCGGGACCTGCGCCGGGCGAACGAGGTCCTGCGGACGGCCTCGGCTTTTTTCGCCGCGCAGCTCGACCCGACCCGGCCCAGGTGAGAGCGCTCCTCGACGAGCACCCGCACCTGGGGGTCGAGCCCGTACTGCGGGAACAGCACATCCCCTCCTCCACCTACTACCGCTGGCGTCAGGCCGAGAAGAACCCCTGCGAACGGATCCGCCGGGACGCCGAGCTGACCGGGCAGATCCGGCAGATCCACCAGGACTCCGGCGGGATCTACGGATCGCCCAGGATCCATGCCGTCCTGGGGCGCGAGGGTGTCCACGTCGGCCGCAAGCGGGTCGAGCGGCTCATGCGCCAAGCCGGCCTGGCCGGGATCAGCCCCCGCAGGAGCAAGGACTTCACCCGCCGCGACCCGGACGCCGACCTCGCCCCTGACCTGCGCAGCCGCAGCGACACGCGACGGCCCACCCGCCCACCAGCGGGACAAACGGGGCGTAGCCACCGCATCAACAGACAGCGATCACCGCTGACGAATCGAGGTTGACAACTGTAGGAGCGTCAACGCCCTCATGGAATCCACGATCGGCCTGTACAGAACCGAGTTGATCAAGCCCCAGCGGCCCTGGAAGACGCTCGCCCAGGTCGAGCTGGCCACCGCCGAGTGGGTCGGCTGGTACAACCACCGGCGACTCCGCGGTGAGGTAGGCCATGTCCTGCCCGTCGAGTATGAAGCGAGCTACTACACGGAACTCACGAAATCCCGGGTCACA
>NZ_JBITRU010000084.1:0-5408 GCF_044540255.1 Streptomyces sp. NPDC086080 | reverse complement strand
GCGGCGAACCGGCTTTCCCTGCCCTGCTCCGCAGGAGCTTCGTTTCCTCCCTGCCCTGAAGGACGGGGTATCCACGAAGGAGAACCCGGATGACGGACGACGGATGCATCTTTTGCGCGATAGCGAGAGGTCAGGCGGACGCCAGCATCGTCCACGAAGACGACTCGGTGATCGCTTTCATGGATCTCCGGCCCGTCACCCCAGGCCACTTGCTGGTCATCCCCAAGGCACACGCGGTGGGACTGGAGGATCTCCAGGAGGACGTCGGCGTCCAGGTCTGGAAAGTTGCGCATCAGCTCGGACGCGCACTGCGCCGATCAGGCTTGCGATGTGAGGGCGTCAACTTGTTCCTTGCGGACGGGGAAGCAGCCTTCCAGGAGGTTTTCCACGTCCACCTGCATGTCTTTCCCCGCTTCACAGGTGACCCCTTTCGCATTGATGCCGACTGGCGCGTCCAGGAACGGGACCGACTCGACAAGACGGCTGCTGCCGTCCGTGGCGGCCTCGCTGCCCTCGACGCCGGACAGCGCTGACGACCACCGCTCACCACACAGCGGGACGGCGGGACGCCATCCGCGGCGGCCGCGGCTTTCCGGAGAAACCCGTTGCGAGTGACCGGCATCGGTTGTCTGATGGTTGATCACCGACCAGGGAGGGAATATGAGGGCGTCGTTGCCCACCCCCTCGTTGCGCACCGCTCGGCTTCGACTGCGTGCCTTCGAAGACACGGACGCGGACGACCTCTTCGCCCTGCACAGCAGCGCCCACATCCTGCGTTACTGGGACTCGCCACCGTGGACCGAACGCTCGCGCGCCGAGAAGTTCCTCGCTACGTGCCGGCGGATGGAACAGGAGGGCACCGGGGCGCGGTTGGCCGTGGATCGTGTCTCCGACGGGGCGTTCATCGGCTGGTGCACCCTGCACAGTTGGAATCCGGACTTCCGCAGCGCGTCGTTCGGCTACTGCTACGACGACGCAGTGTGGGGCCAGGGCTACGCGACCGAGGCCGCACGCGCTCTGCTGGGGTGGGCGTTCGACACGCTGGACCTGAATCGCGTCCAGGCCGAGGCCGATACGCGCAATGCGGCTTCCGCCCGTGTGCTGGAGAAGCTGGGGTTCGTGCGTGAGGGGACGTTGCGGGAGGACTGCGTCGTCAACGGTGACGTCTCCGACTCGTGGGTCTACGGGCTGCTGAGGCGGGAGTGGCAGCCGTCGTCCGAGCCGGTTCCCACCTCCTGAGTTCCGTCGCTCGCCGGTCGAGCACCGCTACCCGCACAAGGAGTCTCGTGCCCGACGTGTCGGTTCGCCTCGCAGGCATCGCCGAGCGGCCCGTGGTGGAGCGGCTGTGGCTGATGTTCCGTCACGATCTGTCGGAGTTCGACGGTCTGCTGCCTCACGCTGACGGAACCTTCCGCAGCGACCGGCTCCACATGGCCTTCTCCGATCCCGACTGGGCGCCGTACCTCCTCACATGTGGTGACAGCCCCGCCGGGTTCGCGTTCGTCCGCGGTCTGACCGCCCCGGCGCGCGTGCTGAACAGCTTCTTCGTGGTGCGCGGCGCCCGGCGGACGGGGATCGGGATGCACGCTGTTCAGGAGATCACGGCCAGGCACCCGGGCCCGTGGGAGGTCGCGTTTCAGGATGCCAACGTCTCTGCCGTGCGCTTCTGGCGTCGCGTGGCCACGGCGATCGCCGGCGACGCATGGACCGAGGAACGCAGACCGGTACCAGGTCGGCCCGACGTGCCTCCTGACGCCTGGATATCGTTCGACACTCCCCTGCCGGCCAAGTAGGTAGGGGTCATCAAGTGCCTTCTGCCGCACGGGCCTTCGCCCGGGCCGCGTGCAGTGGGTTGTTCGTCTTGCCGCGGGCGGGCTCGATGTAGTGCCTGCGGACCGTGGGGGAGCCGGGCTTCCAGCGGCCCTGGGCGGTCGGGTCTCCTCCCGCTTCGGAGATCTCCTGCGCGGGTCCCCGGCGCAGGCCGTGTGCCGTCACCGCGCGGCCGCCGGGGTCCCTGACCCCGGCGAGCCGGGCCCGGCTCTTGACGATGTTCCCGATCGCGTCGGGGCTGAGGAAGTCGCCGCGCGGCCCGGAGCGCTGGCGGATGGTGCCGCCGCGGGTGATGTGCCGGAACAGCGGGCCGGAGGTGATGCCGTGGCGGCGCAGTTCCTCCAGCCACGCGCGCACGCGGGCGACCGGGCACAGGGCCGGGGCGTCCGGGTCGGCCGGTACGAAGGTGTCCTCGCCGTGTGCGGCCTGGTCGGTCTTGGAGAACGCCACGCGTACGGTCACGCCGTCGTCCTCCACGGCCAGGTGCTCGATCAGGAGGTTGGCGAGCTCGCTGCGGCGGGACAGCATGCCCCATCCGAGGGTGAGGAGTGCGGCGTCCCGCAGGGCCTTCGGCCGCTCGCGGTCGTCGGCCGCGGTGCAGGTCGCCACCATGGCGGACAGGGCGGCGGAACGGATCGGCGGCGCCTTCCTGGGTGCGCGGCGCCGGGCCCAGTCCCGGGCGTGCTTCCGGAGGACCTGCCGGGCCTCCTTCGTACCGGGCTGCTGACCGTCCGGGTGGGCGGAACGGATCGCCGACATGTGGACCTGGACGGACGGGGGCGCCAAGTCCCGTTGTACCAGGTGCCCGACGTACTCCACGAACGTCGCCGTGGTGCACGGCATCGGCACCCGGCCGTGCTCCGCGCACCAGGTCCTGAACTGCCCGAGGGCCGAGCCGTACGTGCGGGAGGTGTTGGCGGGCGGTGCCCCGTCGATCAGGTCGGCCGTCTCCCGCGAGATCCGGAAGTCGGCTTCGGTGTACGCCGGCAGGTCGGCCGATGTCGGGATCGGAGCGTTCGGGCGGAGCAGGGTGTGGCGGTCGACGAGCGGGCGGGGTGGCGCCGCCTCCGCGAGGGCGGGGAGCGCCCGGTCCTCCCGGTCCCCCTCGTCATCCTCGACCAACTCGGCGTCGACCACTTCCACGGCACTGGAGCCGGTCACTTGGCCCTCCGTCAGACTAGCCTCGTATAACGGAAATTATACGAGGTAGATGCACCGTGCCATCAGGCTGGACGGCGGGGGCCCCGGAATACACACTTCCCATGGAGAACCCGGAGAACCGGGTAAGAATCTGCCGGAAGGTTCCAGTGAAGATCACCATTGAGGGGGCGAGCGAGGAGTTCGCGGAGAAGGTCATCGTCCTCGCCGCCCAGGAGGGCGCGGAACTGAACGTCATTGCCGTCGACACCGGCTGGACCGTCAACCGCGCCGAACGCTATCTCCGTTCGCTCCCCGCCGGCGCCCGCCGGTTCGCCGCGATGGTCGTGGTCGACGGCGACGGATACATCGAAGCCGAGCAACTGCGCCGGGCGCTGGGCAGGCTCAACGGGCCGACCGTCGCCCTGTCCCGCGCGATGCCGCGCGGTGTGCGCGAAGGCTGGTGGCCGGAGGGCACCCGCGCGCCCATCAGCCCGGTGTGGGACCCGGACAACCCCAGCTGGCACAAGAACATCGCCTACCGGATGGCCAAGGAGGACGTACCGATCTTCCGGGAGGCCCTTGCTCGCATGGCCACCACGCAGAAGGCCGCCGGGGGAGAGGCCGTGCCCGCTGGTGCCGGTGTCCGGGGACCCGGACGGTAGGCCGTACCAGTACGAGACGACCCGGCCCACCGGCACCGTCATCACCCAGCGTGTCAACGGCCTGTCCCGGCACTTCGAGCTGACCCTGCGAGCCGCACGTTCCGGTCCGATTGAACTCCTTAACCACAGAACGGAAGCTCGAATCAGGGGAAGCAAAAGAGCAGCGTACGGAGGTACAGCAGCCGCCCGGCCCCCAAGGCCGGGCGGCGGAACCCATCACCGGCCTCGCCCCGCTTGCTAGTGCTGCTTGTTCGTCACGGTCGGCACCACCCGAGACTCAGAGCCGCTGATGCTGTCCACGACCTGCAAGTGCTTCACGAGGCTGCACGCGAAGCGAGCTCAGCCACGTCGTTGCCCGGCCGCCCGCAGGTCACCTTGAAGCATCAGATAGGGAAGATCGGGTGTTTCTGCAGGTCAAAGGGTTTCTGGTGGGGCATGTGTGACTCCTCAGCAGTGACATAAGGTCGCTCGAATGTCACTCCTGGGTAGACAGAGCTCCCTTGGGAAGTCAGGAAGACTGACATCAACGCACGCGCGAGGTCAGCATTTCTGACTTCCAGGCCGGGTTCGATCTCACCGCGTCTTCGCCTACGCCTGAGGCGGGGACGTCGGTGCAGGAGTTGTGTCACCCCAGGGGTGACACAAGTCGTCGTAGTCGGTGCGCCGGTGCTTCATCGCAGCCAGAAGTTCGAGGTTCACGCGCGTCAGGTTGGTAATGGGCTCGCCCGTTCGTGGGTCGAGGCGTCGCTGCGAGGCAATGAGCTTCTTCTTGATCAGCTTCGCCTTCACCCGCTTGACCGTTGCGATGGACGTGCCGCAATCATCGGCGAGGCGCTGCTGGCCCGGCCAGCAGTACCCGTGATCGTCGGTCCTGTTGCAGTAGGCAATCAGAAGCAGCTTCTCGGGCCCGTCCAGTCCCTCGGCATCAAGCACCATCGCGATGTGCTTGATGGTCACGCCATGCCTCCCCTGGTGCTCCCGTTGCCGGCCGTGGCGGGCAGCCTCACGCACCAGGCCGAGGACGGCCTCGCAGCGACGGTCCTGAAGTGGCCGCGCTGGTCCAGCTGGAGTTCGGTCGGCTGACGGAGCGAACGTGTGACGGTGAACGGACTGGTATTCGTCCCGGCGGCGAGGTGCCGGATGCTGGGAGGCATCATTCCGCCGCCCGCCCTGCTGCGACGCCGGCCGACTCGGTGAGTACGGTCAGCGCGTCGGCGTCGGACTGTGCAGTATCGGGCAGCTCACCGTGGAGGTGATGCACCGCCGCGTTCACCGCCATCGCGGTCTGCTGCATCGCGTCGACCGGGATATTGCCGGGGCCGAGTGAGAAGTGGGGCCAACTCAACGCGCCTGGCACGTGCGGAGCTGCCTCCTCGAGCGAGCCCGTAGTCCGGTAGTGGGGCGTCACGGTCTAATCCGTCCCGTCGACAATAGCTGTACGAGCACCAGTTCGAACACGGCAGTTATCGGCACTCGGTCGAACGTGCACATTCACGCTCAGCCAGAGGCAACTCCCCCGTGCGAGTTCGCGTCGGACTGGCCCAATGATCAACATAAGTCACGCAAAGTAATCGGGTGCCTCGATCCCGCTACCGGGATCTTGCTACGCGGCAACAGGCTGTGGCAACGATCGTTTCTGTCATGAGTAACGATCGTTCCCGCCTGGGCGCTTCCCCGCTAATACTCCAGCTGTAGATCGTGATCTTCATGTCTGGGATGCGGCTTGTCGCTGGTAGTGACTGGTGCGTGATCGTGCCTGGTGGCGGCGGCGCCAGT
>NZ_JBITRU010000083.1:0-5891 GCF_044540255.1 Streptomyces sp. NPDC086080 | reverse complement strand
AGCGGGTACTTCCTCGGTGCAGGCATCGTCTGGGCTCCTCTCGCAAAACCCATCTGACCCTCCGTCATCTGTTCCCGCATCTCGGGGGAACCTCAACCACAGCGAGGGTCAGCACCATGGATACGGCCGTCATGGCGAAGGCGGGAAGTACGGTCTTGGCACTCATGCGGTGGCCCCTTCCTGCTCGTGCACGTCCACGGCCGCGATCAGGACGACCGGAGTGCTGTCGTCGCCGTGCGTCTGGCTGTCCTCGATCCAGGACCACACGGCACCGGGCACGACCTCGTACCCGAGAGCGGCCAGCGCCGCCCGGCGCTCCACCCCGGTGGGGACCGGGCCGGACTCCCACCGGACGGTGGGCCACTCGGTCGCGCCGTACACGACGACGTACAGGCGCCAGGCGCTGCCGTCGCTCGACATCTGCGCGGTCAGCGTCCTCACGCAGCACCCCCGGGAAGGCTCGCGCCGGCGCTGCAGTTGAGCAGCGCGACCTGCGCGGCCAGCGCGCGGCGGCGGGCCCGGCGGATACGCCGGGCGTCCAGCTCGGACGCGGCGCGGTCCAGGGTGACGATCTGCGCGTCCAGCAGTTCGACATCCGCCAGGACGACGGGCATCTCCCGCTCGATCGCGTCCAGCTCGGCGTCCGTCGGCTCCACGAAGGCGGCGAACGCGGTAACAGCTTCCTGAACTGTGACGATGTGACTCATTGGGTCGTGTGTCCTCTCACAGGTAAACGGCCCGACGCGGCTTCCGGGGGGCCTCCCGGAAGCCGCTTGCCGTTGTGGATGGGCGGTGCGAGGTTCAGTCGCGCTGGTCGGTGTGGCTGTGGGCGGCGTTCAGCTCCGCCGTGGCGTCCTCGCATTCGCCCGACACGATGCGGGCGTAGACCTGCTGGCTCTTCTTGACGTTCTCCGGGCTGGTCAGGTCGGGCGACTGCTGTGTCTTCTTGCCGAACATGCGGACTCCTGACGATGTGTCGTCGATGGGTGGGACCGGCCAGCTGTACCGGCCGCAAACTCCCCGGAGTGGACCGGGTGCGCGGGGGTGTTGAGCCGCGCCGTCGGTCAGTCGGTGCCTGCTCACACGGCGTGGGAGCGGTGGGGAGAGTGCCCCGGCCGGGGAGTCGAACCCGGCCTTCGACCATCGGGGCGGTGCGTTCAGCGGCCGGTCACCACAGGTACGGGTGAGGGCCGCGGGGACGGCTCGGAAGAGGCGGTTTGGTCTTCTCGTGCTCGGTGTCGTCACCGGCCCCGAGCACGATCAGTCCCTCCTCGGGAACGTGTGACCGGCGGGCGGGTAGACCGGCACGGATCGGTCGGTCAGCAGACCTTCCATGACCACCGCCTCGAAGTGCTCTCCGAGCGGGGTGGTTTGCTCCCGCTCGAACGCCACGTCAGCAGCGTCGAGCAGACGCCCGGTACGGGTGTCGTCGTCCCCGTGCGTCTCGCGAGGAGACAACGGGAACGGCTTCACCGCTGACCACCGCCCCGGCCCTGCTCGCTGCGCTTGTTGGCTTCCTTGACCTTCCGGGACAGCTCGTCGCGCTCTTTGTCTGTCAGACTCGTGAACACAGGTGCCTCCAACACAGGTGCCTGTACCGCGCCGCCCGGAGTTGCCTCTCCGGGCGGCGCTCGCGTGCGGAACCCCTCCGGCTCCCCGCGCCCCTACCTGTCCGTCCGCCCTCATGCAGAGGCCCGAGCGGACAGGTAGGAGAGGCAGCCGGCCGCAGCGTCAGCGCTGCGAAGCCGGGATACGGACCGAACTACTGCACGGCGCCGTCGGCCGGTCCATCACGGCGACGCCCGAAGCTGTCGTTGACGCATGAGTACTCCCGGAGATTGAAGGGGTGGGATGGTGCTGCAAGGGGGCCTGTAGCCCCACTCTCCAGCCGTTGCTCGCGGTCACCGGGCCACCTCGCCAGTCGGGCCGCAGCCCTGTCCCCTGGCCTTTGACGGGCGGTCTTGCAGCGTCCTCCGCCCAGCATGCGGACAGCCCAAAAGGAGCCCGCCATGCCCGCAGTCCTAGGACAGCGAGCCGCTGAGCAGGACTGTGGCGCACAGTCCCAGGACTGTCAACAGTCCTAGGACTGTGTTTGACTTGTCCGTGTCGAGAGGAGTGCTGCATGGCGCCCAAGTGGCGGGAGCTAGCGGACCGACTGGCCGAACAGATCAGGAACGGCGAGTACGCGCCCGGTGCCCAGTTGCCGCAGATCAGGGACCTGGTGGAAGCGGGCGAGGGCTCGAAGTCCACGGTCCATGCGGCCTACAAGGCGTTGGAAGCCGAAGGGCTGGTCACGTCGTCGCGCGGGCACGGCACGGTCGTCCGCGAGCGGGCACCGGCCAAGCGGCTCGGCATCGCGCGATACGACAAGGCCAAGTGGCGGGACGGTGATGAAGTGGCGTTCATCGCGGACCGCGTGGCGTCCGGACGCACGTACAAGAGGAACGAACAGACCCAGACCGTCAGCCGTGTGACGGCACCGGCCGCCGTCGCCCAGGCGCACGGTCTGCCGGAAGGTGCGGCGGTCTACGCACGTGCACGCGTGGTCAAGGAGGGCTCACAGCCGACGCACACGCTGACCAGCTACTACCGTCCCGAGCATGTGGAAGGGACGCGCATCGTCGACCCGACGCCGGGGCCCGCCGGCCGGGGCGGTGGCTTCCGTGTCCTATACGACGCCGGATACGAGATCGACCACATGCAGGAGACGCTGTTCGCGCGCATCCCCACGGCGGACGAAGTCCAGCTCCTCCAGCTGGCGCCGGGCGAATGGGTGGTGGAGCTGCACCGGACGACGTACACGGCCGATGGCACCGTGGTGGAGTTCGCGATCGGTGTCCACGCGGCGACGCGCTTTTCCTGGACGTACGACTTCAAGGTCCCCGACTCAGCGAAAGCGGAGGGCGAGAGCAAGTGATCTCAGCACAGGCATGGGCCGACGCTCAGCGGCTCTGGGACTTCCAGCGGATGGGGCACGAGCTGCGCCCATGCTCTGTCGCGATTGGACTCGGCAGCCATGACCTCGGAGTCGCGGACACAACCGCCGACCTCTACCACCGGGGCATGATGCCGCTGATCGTCTTCACCGGGGCGACCAGCCGCACCACACGCGACCGTATGCCGCGTGGCGAGGCTGAGCACTACCGCGATCGGGCGATGGAACTGGGGGTGCCGGCCGATGCGATCCTCGTTGAGCCGCGGGCCCGGAACACAGGAGAGAACATCCGCTTCTCGCGCGCACTGCTCAAGAAGCACCAGGCCGCCGTGTCCTCCGTCCTGCTGATCAGCAAGCCGTACGAGGAACGACGGGCCTACGCGACCGCCCGCAAACTGTGGCCCGAAGTCGAGTGGGTCAGCGCCTCCACACCTATGACCCTGACTGACTACGTCGACTCGATCGGAGACGCACGCCTGGTCATCGACATGTTGACCGGCGCTCAGCAGCGGCTCATGATCTATCCGCAGCAGGGATTCATGATCGAGCAGCGCGTACCCGACGCCGTGGCCGCAGCGTACGAGCGCCTGCGCGACGCCGGGTTCACAAGCCGACTCGTGGCAGACACCGCAGAGCGGAAGTGACGGCGTCACGGGAGCCTTGTGAGACCCGCTGTGGCCAACCTCTGGCCAACCTGGGATGTCACGCACGCTATGCGGAGCGATAAGCGCAGGTCACACGGGATGGATGTGAGGGAAACTGGCCGTCGTGCTCCCAGCGGGGCAAGACTTTCTCTACTTCATCAAGGCGGCTCGCTCCGCTCCCCGCGCGCGGCGCTGGCCCCCGGCCGGGCCTGCTCTCCTATCTCCGCCCCGCTCCAGCCCGGCCGGGGGCCGGCGCCGCGTCAGGAAATAAGCCGGTTGACTGCAAAGGAGGGGGAACGTCGTAACTAATACTCCAGCTGTAGATCATGATCTTCATGTCTGATTCGCGGCTTGTCGACTGTAATGGCTGGTGCGGGACCGGGCTTGATGGCGGCGTCGCCAGTCGGACCAGCTGAGCCGGTGGGCTGCGTCGTGGACCGGCCGGACGACGAGCGTGATGAACAGACGCTGGATCTCGTTGCAGGACAGCGGGACCAGGTCGGTCGGTCCAGGACGGTGGGCGTGTTCGTCAGCGCGGACCGCGGTGAGGAAGGCGTGGGCGAGCATGGCCAGGGTGACCCAGCGGACCCAGGAGGCGTAGCGGCGGACTTGGTGCTCATCCAGTCCGGCCAGGCCCTTTCCGGTTTGGAAGGTCTCCTCCACCCGCCATCTCGATCCGGCGACCCGCACCAGCGTGGCCAGAGGCACCGGGGCAGGCGACCAGCAGCGGTAGTAGGCGAGTTCTCCGGTGGTGCGGTTGCGGCGGATGAGTAGCTGGTGAGAGCCGGGCCGAGGTTCCGCCAGGCCGATGATGGCCCAGTCGTAGAAGCGGTGGCCCTTGGCGCCGGCCCCTGCCGACAGCTTCTGCCAGGCCCGTTTCGGCACCTTCGCGGCCAGGGCGTCCGCGCGGAACTTCCCGGCAGCGGTGGTGACTTCGGCCAAGCAGGCGATCGCGAGCACGTAGCCGACACCGTGCTCTTCCAGCGCGGCCCGCAGTCTCGGGTTGCCGCCGTAGACCTCGTCTGCCGCGACCCAGCCCACGCGGTGCCCGGCGTCCAGGAACCGGCCGATCATACGGATGGCCAGTTCCGGCTTGGTCGCGAAGGCGGTGTCCTCGCCAAGCCCTGCAGCCCGCCAGCGATCCGGGTCGCACGTCCAGGAACGCGGGATGTACAACTCGCGGTCCACCGCCGCGTGCCCGCGCAGACCCGCGTAAACGAGGTAGACGGCGACCTGGGCATTCTCGATCCGGCCCGCGGTGCCGGTGTATTGGCGCTGAACACCAACGGTGTGGGTGCCTTTTCTTCAGGTCGCCGGTCTCGTCAACCACGAGAACTGCCTGGTCGTCGTGCAGCTTTTCCACCACGTAGTCGCGGATGTCGTCACGCACCGCGTCGGCGTCCCAGGAGGCCCGGCACAGCAGATGCTGCATGCCGTGCGGGGTCGCCTCCCCGGCCCACTCGGCGATGCTCCAGCAGTTCTTGCGTGGCAGGTCCGACAGCAGCCCGAGCACCAACCGCCCAGCCCGGCGCCTGGGCTCAACCCGGGCGAACCGGTCGCCCATAAGGGCCTCGAACGCCTCCTGCCAGCGGGCAGGGTCTACTCTGTGACCTGCGGCCACCGCATGATCGTCTATCTTCACACACCGATGATCAACGGTGGCCGCTCCTTGTTGCGAGCAGGAGGAGTACCGTGCAGGTCGCCGGAGTCGACATCTACGTGAACCACCCCGTGCTGCACCTGGGAGCGACCGACTGGGTTCCGGTATCCCTCGCTCTGGAAGATGCCCCTGCGGCCAGCTGCGACACCCACGTGGCTGTTCGGGTTCGAGCTCAGAGGGGACTCATCAAAGTGCGTCTCTTCAAGCAGCCCCAAGCGCCAGAGACCGAAAGGGCCGACCCGGAATTCACCACGGTCTTCGACGGCTCCCTCCTGTTGCCTGACGGCCGCATCGCAGTCGGCGATGTCGAGCAACTGACTCGCTTCGTGCATCGAGTGGGTGACCGCGGTGAGTTCAACGTGCGCGTCGCAGTGGACTCACCGGGGCCAGACGCCGGCGCCATCGACATCACTGTCACCCGCCCCAGCAAGTGATCTGCGGGGACGGCTACCTCAGTATGCAGGCTGCCCAGCAGCTGGCCCATTCGAGGCAAGATCACGATCTACAGCTGGAGTACTAAGACAGTCGAGCCACCGCATTAGTGGCCGCGCCAATGGCAGGGGCGATGCGTTCTCACACTGTGAGCCGGAGCATGGCGGTTGCGTGCTGAGGTCGTGACCTGTAGTGATCGGTTGCGGCGGCGATGTTGGTC
>NZ_JBITRU010000082.1:0-6740 GCF_044540255.1 Streptomyces sp. NPDC086080 | reverse complement strand
GACCTTCCGCACGCATCCGAACGTGCGGGACAGCTCGGCTGCCTGCGCATCGGTCGGATGGAAGCGGTACTTGAACGCCCGCTTCACGTGGGTGGCCTTCACGGTTCACATTCTACCCCATCAATTTGTGACAGAGTGCGGGCAGTTGGAGGTGGACGCCGGTCCGCCCTCGCGGCGAACCGGCTTTCCCTGCCCTGCTCCACAGGAGCTTCGTTTCCTCCCCGCCCTAAAGGACAAGGCCGTGAAGTTACGGGCTGATCGGCGGCGTCAAGATGTTGATGCTGAGGGTGGCTTTGTAGGTGCGCCGGTCGACCTTGAGGCTTTTGTATGCGTATCGGGACAGGGGGCGTTTGACCGCGCGGGGGCTGACGCGTAGGCGGCGGGCGGGCATGAGCTGGTCCAGGACGGCTCGGCCGATCGTCCCGACGAGGTCGATCACGGTGTCAGCGATGACGCCTGCGGCCTGGATGACCTGGTCGCGGGCGGTGTGGAGCGCGACGCTGAAGCTGGCCCTGTCCGGATCAGCCCCGGACGTGGTCTCGATGGCGTCGGCGATCGCGATCCGCAGGACCTGGTAGGCGCTCAGCAGGGCGTAGACCTCCTGGGCGATGCCGGCCCAGGTCCTGGAGCGCAGGACCCGGCGGCCCAGCATGGATTTCTTGATCGCGAAAAAGGCCGACTCCACTTCCCACCTCTCGTGATACAGGGTGACCAGGTCGGATGCCGGATGGCGGTGGTGGTCAAGGAGGTTGGTGGCCAGCCGGTAGAGCCCGGTCCGGCGGCCCTGGCTGGTGGTGATGGTGATCTCGCACTCGATGATGCGGACCTCGGTGGCGCCGAAGCAGGAGAGGAAGGAGCCGTCGTCGTAGCGGGCCAGGACCGGCGGTCTGCGGGCGGCGGAGGCGCGGGCCAGGAAGGCGGCCCCGGTGGCGGCGACCGCGGCCAGGAACGGGTTCGAGGAGAAGCCCCGGTCCAGTAGCACGATCATGCCGGTGTGCAGCGAACGCATCAGGCGTCTGCCGTAGACGGTCTCGCCGTTGCTGCGGGGGCCGAAAGCGGCGTCCAGGACCGCCCGGGTGCCACAGGCCACCAGCGTGGTCAGGCAGATCTGCGGGTAGCCGGAGGCCGCGTACTGGTTGCTTCCCTTGCCCAGGCGGGCCCGGTGCAGCGGGCTGTCGGGGACATCGAGGTAGGTGCCGTCGATCGCGACGGTCAGCAGGCCCTTGAAACGGGCGCCGGCTGTGCGGATCGCCGTGGCCGGTCCGCGCAGCAGGTCGAACAGGGCCCGCACGGGTGGCACCCCGAGGCGGGTCCTCGCATCCCAGAGCGCCGTGCCGGTGATCTTCGCGACCGGTATCGCCTCCAGCGCGGCGGTGAGCTTGCGCCACACCGCCAGGTAGCCGCACTCCTCGAACAGGGCGGCGGCCAGCAGCAGGTAGACCACCACCCGGGCGGGGATCTTCCGCAGCCGTTGCTGGACGGCACCGGTCTCGGCCAGGGCCGCATCGACCATCTCGAACGGGACGATCTGGGTGAGTTCCCCGAGGTGACCTGGGGCGAACAGGCCCTTGGCTACCCTGATTTCACGCGTGATGACACACTGATCCGACAGCGGAGCCTCCGGTGCTGTGAACGGCTGTCTTGGTCGACTGCCAGTTCTACCGGGGCTCCGCTTCTCACGTCCGAAGCCGCCGCAGATCAGAGCGCACTTGCCAACGCCCCCGGAGCCGTAACTTCACGGCCTTGCCCTAAAGGACGGGGTATCCACGAAGGAGAACCCGGATGACAGGATCCGGCTGTGACGTGCGACGTGTGTGGCCACGAGATGCGGCAGACACCGGTGGCGGAACCGCGAATGGCGTGGGACTTGCCGGTGAAGGAGCGGTGGCTCTGCTCCTGGTGCTACGCGTGGACCGAACTGGGACACGATCCCCGTGAGGTTTCACGGCCCCAGTACCAGCCCATGTACGGGCGCTGGGAGCGGGCGGAATCACCGGATCTCCCTCAGGACGTGGCCCACGCCTACGACACGGCCTATGCCTACACAGGTTCCGGCGCGACACTGTGCGGCATAGAACACGAAAGCCTCTCGGTCTCTCCGTACTGGTGGGTGCCGGATCGGAGCAACGCCTGTGGTGCCTGCAAGGAGACCGCGGCCGTTATTGACCAGCGCTGGCCGTTGGAGATGCGTGGTGGGAATCGTGTCAACCCCACGCCTCCCCCCGGTTCCTGCTGGCCTCTTTTCTAGGGCTGCTCGCTCCACGCTCTCAGAGGACGAGCACCTGGCGCAGCCGCTGGGCAGGCGGAGACATGCGGCGGGTCGCGGAGACGCGTCGCCTCATTCCGGCGGACTCGGGAGCTCGGCCCAGATGGTCTTCCCTGAGGGCAGTCGGGGTACGACGCCCCACCGGGTCGCGAGGGCGTTCACAAGGAGCAGACCACGGCCGTGCTCTCCGTCCGGGCAGGGCTCCGGCGTCGGGGTGGGCGGCCGCTCGCCCCTGCTGTCCGCGACCTCGATCCTCAGGGCACCGAAGCCGCCCTCCGCCGACCTGACGAGCGTCAACGTGAGCAGGAAGTCCCTTCTGGACACGCGGCCGTGGGTGACCGCGTTCGCGGCGAGTTCGCCCACCACCAGTTCGGCGGCCTCCAGGTACTCGCCGCCTCTGGCCCACCCCCAGTCCGTCAGTTGCTGAGCCGCGAGGAGGCGGGCGAGCCGTGCGCCGCGTCTCGTCGAGCTGAACTGCTGACGAAAAGGCGCGGGAGCGGGAAGTCGGCGGGGCAGGCAGTCTTGGTCACGGATTTCGTACTTCATGTGACAGAGCGTGTCCGGGTGGTCGTAGGCTGACCAGAGGAACCATCGGTACGGGGCGCGCCTGTACCGCTGCTGAGGGTTGCGTGTCCGTGCGGACGGGAGTAACCGGGCGGTGGGCAGGTGAGTTGGGGGATTCGTGACGACATCGGGACCCCGTCAGAACAACACCGAGAACCGCCCCGAGCCCCCAGAGGAGGCGGACGGTCTCATCGATCTGAACCGGGCTGTGGGCAGACAGGTCAAGTTGCTCCGGGAACGCGCCGGCCTGACCCAGAAGGAGTTGGGCGATCGGCTGGGATATGGCGAGGACCAGATCTCGTCCCTGGAACGGGGCCGCAGAACGCCACAGCCGGAGTTTCTCGACGCGGCGGATGACCTGCTTGACGCCGATGGGCTACTGAAGGCGACGAAGGAGGACGTAGCACGGGCCAAGGCTCGGGCGCGGGTCCGACACCCAGCTTGGTTCCGGGACTACGCGCGGCTGGAGGGGGAGGCGGTTGAGATCAACGACTACAGCAGCCACGACATTCCTGGTCTGTTCCAGACGGAACGTCGAGCTCGGGCACTGTACGGAATGCGCAAGCCTCTTCTGGACGACGAGACGATCGAACAGCGGGTTACCTCACGACTTGCACGCCAGGACATCCTGACCAAGTGGCCACCGCCCATGGTGACGGCGGTCATCGAGGAGTCGGTGCTGCGTCGCCCCATCGGCGGCTTGGATGTGCACAAGGAGCAACTGCGTCACCTGCTCGCACTTGGCCGCTTGCGTAGCGTGGAATTGCAGGTCATGCCGCTGGAACGGGACGAGCACGCGGGGATGGGAGGGCCGTTCATTCTGCTGACTCCCAAGGGAAAACCCCAGGTGGGATATGTCGAGGTCCAGAACGTCACACGACTGGCCACGGACATCGAAGAGGTCCGTATCCTGGCCGCACGGTACGGCAGCATCAGGGCCCAGGCGCTGACTCCCCGAGAGTCGCTGGCACTGATTGAGAGGATGCAGACAGAGTGATGAGTGCCGAAGACGCAGAACTCATCTGGTACACGAGCAGCTACAGCGGGAACGAAGGCGGCGCATGCGTGGAGGTCGCGGTCGGCACCGACATGATCCATGTCCGTGACTCCAAGGACGTGCATCGGCCACATCTCTCGGTGCGGGCGGGTGACTGGGTCGCATTCGTGGCCTTCGCAGCAGCGGACTGAGCGACCGAGGGGTGGGGGCCTGCTGTGCGCAGCAGGCCCCCATCCTTGCTCACTACGGCAAAGCCTCTGCGACGTCGCGGAAGTGAGTGGCGGCGGTGTCGAGCAGGTCGGCGATCTCGTTGGCGATCTCCTTCGGGGAGCCCAAGTCGTCCGCCTCCGCCGCAAGGTTGGCCTTCAGGTCGAAAGTTACGGCCGGGTGGTCCAGCAGCTCGTTCACCGCGTAACGGCGGAAGCGCTCCCACTCGGTGTGCTCAGTGACATCCCCGCCGGGCAGACACGCGGCGACGAAGTCGTCGAAGTCAGCCTCCGTGACCGGGTTGCCGGTGTCCGTACGGTGGTTGCCCGTGCGTGCGTCGTAGACCCACAGGTTCTGTGTGACGGGTGGCTTCGTACGTCTGTTGCGGCAGCACTTGTCGATCAGTTCGAGCAGCACGTAGCGATCTTCGTGGCGCTTGTTGTTCAGTAGTTCTGACGGCAGCTGCGAGTGGGAGAGTCGGCCCGTCCCGTCGGCGATGGCGTAGAGGTGCTCGACGCGGGCCTTCTTGGCCGCGTAGTCGGGGTCGCGGGAGGTCTTCCAGGTCTTTATGCGTTGAAAGGACACGCCCTCCTCGCGGAGCAGAATGCGCAGGCCCTCGTGGCTGATGTCGTCGACCACCCCCTCGGCGACCAGGAAGTCGGCCAGCCTGGCCAGGCTCCAGGTCGAAAACGGCAGGCCGTGCTCGGCAGGTTTGGACTTGGCGATCTTCTTGATCTCCCGGCGCTCCGGCAGGGTGAACGTCCTGGGTCGGCCGCCCTTGTACTTCGGGTAGAGCGCCTCGAAGCCGTCGGCGTTGAAGTTGTGGATCACGTCCCGGACCCGGTCCGCGCTGGTGAACGTCACCTCGGCGATCTTCGCCATCGGCATGCCCTGCGCGGACAGCAGGACCATCTGGGCTCGCCGCCAGGTCACCACCGACCCCGTGCCTCTGCGAATGATCTGCAACGGGCGCTGCCCCTCGTCGTCATCGATCTCTCGGACGCGTACTCGTTCTGCCACCCGCCCAGCCTGGCGACACCGCGCCGCCCGGACCAGCATCCGAACGGCGCGTCACATCACTACAAGGCAGAGGCCGGCCTGCTGTCGGGCTCTGCGGGACCTACGCTCGAGTGAACCCGTGACTCCGCTCCACTTTCGCCACATGCAGCGTGTAGCTCTGGTACCACTCGGCTCGTCCGCGCTTTTGCGCCGCGCGGTGCTCGGCGTCGCTCCGCCACTCCGTGAGGGCGTCGGCGTCGCGGAAGTACCCGACGGTGATGCCCAGCCCGCCAGGAGTCTGCGCGTGGTCCATCCCCAGGAATCCAGGGCCGTCCTTCACCAGGTCTTCCATGCGTGCGTTGGTCTCGCTGTAGCCGCTCTGGTCCTGGGTTCGCACCGTAGTGAAGACAGCCACGTAGTAGGGGGGTTCATAGGCCTCGACGGGCGCGACAGGTGCTTCCGAGTGATCACTCATGGCGCCACCGTAAGGCGGGATGCGCCCAACGCTCCAGCGTCTTTCCAGAACGAGATACGTGAGGGATCGCGCTCTTGGCCAAAGCTGTCTGAGCTCTCCTCCAGCTCCCGGAAACGGCCACGAACCTACCGGCTCACAGAACGGTGCAAGGGACGGGGAACACTAGGGCGAACGTTGGCTGATGCGGCACTAGGTTCGGACCATGACGATCACGTATGAGTGGCGAGGCGACATCGACAACTCAGCTCTCAACGAGTTGCATGCAGAAGGGTTCGATCATCCGGTCGGGCAGACGGACTGGTGGGCAAGGCTTCAACGTCACAGCCTTGGCTGGGTCTGCGCCTGGGAAGATGATCGTTTGGTCGGCTTCGTCAACGTCGCCTGGGACGGCGGAGTTCATGCATTCGTTCTGGATACGGTCGTAGCTCAGCGCTGTCGTTCGAATGGAGTGGGATCCGCACTGATCAGGGCGGCTGCTGAGGGATGCCGTGCGGCAGGGTGTGAGTGGCTGCATGTCGACTTCGAAGAGCACTTGCGGACGTTCTACTTCGATGCCTGCAGCTTCAGAGAGACGGCGGCGGGACTGATCGCTCTGTGATCCTTGTTTCCCGGCCCCTGGCCAGGTGCCAGAGGGAGGAAGATCTTCAGCTGGCGGCAACGTGTTCCTCGGCACGGGCCCTGTTGCTGGCCAGCCGGTAAGAGTCAGTGCCGGTCTCGGTGATCGCGCCGTTGAAGGTCAGGCGGTCGAGCCCGCATAGCTGAGGCGCGCCTCCTCCAGAGCACGGCGCGACTCTGCCACCTGCGCACGCAGCGCGCGGTTCTCGGCGGCCGGTGTGCGGTCCGGATCCGGTGGTACAAACGTCCGCTGGTCCCGGGAGGCGGTGAGCAGCCGGTAGTACCAGACGCCCATGCGCAGCGGCCACGGCTTTCACCACGCTTGTCACCCTCGACACACGCTCACCGCCGGGGCATGTGGGGGCCGTTCGCATCGTGCGGGCGCATGGCGCCGTACTGAGCCAAGGCCCCGAAGGGAGCGCAGGACGTGCGACTGGGCGGCCACCGCCGCAAGGTCGCATCACCACCGTTGTGGCCCCCTCCGGGCCCTCTGCGGACACCGCGGGACGAGACCCGCGTCCTGGGATGCTCCTATGCTTGTCAAGCCACTGGAGCAAGGTCGGTTTGGGTGATTCGTTCCGTTGGTGTGGTGGTCAGGGCGCGGTAGACCTCGCGGG
>NZ_JBITRU010000081.1:0-7398 GCF_044540255.1 Streptomyces sp. NPDC086080 | reverse complement strand
ACGACACGACAAGCCGTCACTCCCACGAGATCGCCGAACCTATGCCCCACCAGCGAAAACGCAGCCCTCACGTCCGGAAAGACAACAGCTTCTCAGCCACCGGGCCGCCGCCCCTGCCCGCACGGCAGCCTGGGTCGGGAGGGGGCTATGGCGACTGAGCGGATGGCCAAGCACCGCCTACTGAGCTTCGGGCCCGCGCCACCGAGCGAACCGCAGCCGAGCCCGGCCGTCCCGCCTGGGCTCCGCCCCCAGAAGGCCTTGCCCGCCGCCCGGGCCCCGGTGGGCAGGTCGCCTGGGAGTAGCCGCACGAGGCGTGAACGCCCCTGGAGCTCTCGTAGCCGATGCCGGCCGGTGCTGTCCCGAAGACGCCGGAACCAGCGGGCAGGGGTGGGCACATGTGGGAGACCTGATATCCCGGGGCCGCGCGAAGCCGACCCTGTCGGCAAGCCGCCTGGAGACTGGACGTGGGAGAGATCGCTCAGGGGCTGGAGCGTGCGTTGCGTACCCGCCCCATACCCTCAAGCACCGAGGCCCGCCTGCGGTTTCTGCTCGTAGCGCACCAGGGTTCCACCCGGAGGATCGCCACCGTGCTGGGGGTGTCGCAGCGCACCGTGCAGCGGTGGGTGACGAAGAAGCCCGGAGCCCGGCGTCCACCGGGTCCACCGCAGGCCCAGGCGATCGAGGAAGCGGTCCTAGCGCGGTGGCAGCCCCGGATACAGGCTCGCCTGCGTGCGCAGGCCGAAGCGGAAGGCTTCGTCTTCCACACCAGGGCACGGTTCGGGTTCGCGGCGCCTGCAGGGTCGTCGGACGATCCGCGGGTGCGGTGGATCACTCAGTATTTGCCAGGAGAGGTGGCCCGTGAGCTGTTCGCCGCTCGGGACGCTGGCGCGGGTGAGCAGCAGCAGATGGTGATCCTCGCCCGCGCGCTGGGGCACGCCTACTTCCGCGACGGGGGCCGGCGCGGTCATGGTCTGCATATCGCCTTCACCGACGTCGAGTTCGCCGACTTCTCAATCGGATGACCTCCTCGCCGCCGGAAATCCGCGAGGCAGGTGACCGACCCCGCCGACGAGCCGTTCAGCCCCGTGAGGGCTTCTCGGGTACACCCAGCATTGCGTCGTACCTTTTGGCTTCCTGCTGTTCGCGCCAGTCCCACTCGATGCGGTCGGCCCGGTCGGCCGACCTGGCGGCGGGAGGTTGCGGCGGGCGCAGCATGGCCGTCTCCGCCAGGCGCAGCAGATGCGTAAGGTCGCCGGGCGCGGCAAGCAGTGCCTGATCGTCGCCGAGTACGAGGCGGGCGAAGCAGGCCGCGGCCCGCATGAAGATGCGCCCCCAGCCGGGTACGGGGTAGGCGGCGCAGCCGTCGGTGTAGCGGGCTCGGTCGTGCAGGGCGAGCGTGGCCGCGGCGTCGTCGTAGTCGCGGAGGCCGGCGGTGGCGAGCTGCTGGAAGGAGGCACCGGTGAAAAGCGCGGCTGCCAGGGCTGCGGCCAGGCGGGGGTGAGCGGTCGAGTCGGCCAGGCGGCGGGCAACTTCCCGGGCAGTGTGCGCAGTAAGAGATGCGGGCTGTGAACGGTGTCGCCAGACAATCGGCAGCGGTGCGCAAGAGGCCCGGCAGGAGGCGGGGCTGTCGTAGGAAACGAGGCGGTCCAGAGCGGGCAGGGTGATCCAGCGGCCGGACCGCAGGACAGAATCGGCCACGTCGTCCGCGTGGGCAGGCGGGCCGTCGTAGTGGTGCTGGGCAGCCTCGAAGTCGGTAATGACCGCGTGGTCGACCGCTTGAAGGGCCTGGTGCAGGGCGGCAGGGAGACGAGGGCGGTGGCAGACCAGGGTCAGGTGGATGCCTGTGCCGGCGCGCAGTTGGAGAAGGCGTTCGGCGCGGCGGGCAGTCAGGCGGTGGCCGCGCAGGACGGTCAGACGAGTGACCGGCTGGGCTGTCACCCATGCGGTGGCGGCTTCCCAGGCGGGCTGTCGGCCTGAGGGGAAGCGGCCCGGCAGCAGTGGCGGTCTGCCCAAGGCGGCCAGGAGGTCGTGGGCGAGCGCGGTGTCGCTGGTGGTTCCGGGACCGGGGTGCAGGGTGATCCGGCCCGATGGCGGATGGTGCGCTGCCAGGGCGGCGTGGGTGTGGGCCGCGTCGTCGTGGGGGTCCATGACCAGCGTGACGGCCGGCACTCCCATGGCGGAGAGCGGGGCGGGCAGTATCGGGGTCATGCGAGGCGGCTGAAGGCCCAGCGCAGCAGGTCCTGGTCGACGCGGGCACGTCCCGTACGGGCCAGGGCGGTACGAGCGTGGGCGGTCAGCTGTGCCCAGGCGCGGAAGTTGCCGTGCGCGGCATGCTGGTCGGCGAACATGATGTCCTCGGGGCCGGCGTCGGCCCAGACCGGGTGGAACAGCGGGATCACCTCGAGGACCTCGTCGGGGATGAGGCGGGTGAACTGCTGCCAGATGAAGACACGGGAGGACAGCATCGGTTCGCGGCGCAGCACGGTGTGGCAGCCCGCGCCACCGACGAAAATGATGGCGAGCTGGGTTGAGGGTTCGTCCCAGAGATAGCGGAAGTATTCGAACGCCTCCCCGTTGAGCCACTGGGCCTCGTCGACGAGGAAGGTACGGGGGCGTTCGGCCAGGGCCGTCTTCAACAGACGGTCGAACTCGCTGGGGTGGCGCGGCGGCTCGCCGGCCAGGTCGAGAGCAGTGAACAGTTCGTAGCGCACCGCGCGGGCCGTGGGCCGGGCCCGGAAGGTGATCTTGCGGACGTCCTCGCCGGGTTCGAGTGCGCGCAGGCAGGTGTTGACGGCGAGGGTCTTGCCGAAGCCGGCGCCGCCGTGGATGCACATCATCGCGCGGGCGGCGACCGTGTCGGTGATGTTGTCCCGGGCAGTGAGCAGCGCGCGGGTGGTGACCACGGACGCGTCGGGCAGGTCGACGTACTGGTAGGTGGCCGCGGTCACGAGGCGTCTCCGTCTTCGTCGTCGGTGGTGGGACGTGCGGCCCGTCCGTCCGGGCTGTCCGGAGCTGTAGCGGTGGAATCACGGCCAGACGAGCACGGGGCAGGCCGGGCCGGCGTGGTCAGCGCAGCCAGGGAAGCTGGGGTGCGCCAGTCGGCCGGTGGCGCGGCCGGCGGAACGACGTCGGGCAGCGCGAGCTGCGACAGGCCGGCGTCGGCACTCTGGGCGAGTTCGGCGTCGGCCTGCGCACGGGTCAGCGCGCCGAGCTGCCGAGGGGGCTCGGCCTGGGTGGCGGCGGCGTAGCGCTGTCTCTGGGATGCTTCGAGGTCCTTCTTCAGACGGCGGCCGCGGGCGGCCCGTGCCCGCCGTACGGCGCTGACCTGTTCCTCGGTGGCCTGGTCGGCCAGGTCCGCAGGCCCTAGGTAGCGGCCGGTGGCGGCGTGGTAGACCTCGATGCGGTGATCGTGGTGAGGCATGAAACGGACCCGGACCCGGATCCCGGCCTGACCGGTCATCCACGCACCCACGTAGTCGCGTCTACGGAAGCGGACTCCGCGGGTGGTCAGCGTGCGGGTACCGGCGTCCTCCAGGGTGAACGTCCACAGATCCGCGGCCGGCACATCCCTCAGCGGAGTGGGATCGTCCTGCCATGTCTCAAGCGGGGTCCGGCCCCGTAGCGGTTCGGGGCGGTGCTCGGTGTTCCACCACCGTGTCCAGTCCAGCAGCCGGGCGGTGAAGTCCTCGAAGCTGAGCAGCACTTCGTCCTTCGGCCGGGAGGGGCGTTTGCCGGGGCGCGGCTGGCGGGCGTAGCCGGGCAGTGCGGCCAGCAGCATCGGCTCCACCGCCCGGTTCAGGCCCTCGACCGTGCCCTTGAGGTGAGGGGTGTAGGCGGGCAGGTCCTCCACGGTGACGTCCAGGAGATCGAACGCGGCGGTCACCGTCCGGGACAGGAAGTCCTTGCCACGGTCCACCCGCACCTTCTCCGGCAGACCGCCGAACGGACCGTAGGGGTCCTCGCGCAGGACCGCGGAACGCAGTGCGGCCAGCACCGACTCCCGCGACGGATGCACCGGCGTGACCGCCACACCGGTGATCGCGTTGGTGGCGCAGTCGGTGAACCAGGTGATCCATGGCCTGCGGGGCTTGCCGTCGACATCGACCATCACCGGAACCTGCATGTGGTCGGTCTCCCACACCTGGTTGCGCCACCCCCGCGGCCGGGCCAGGAACACATCATGCTTACGCGCCGCCCGCTCCCCACCCGCAAGACCCGCCCGCTCCCCCGGCGTCAGATCACGGCCAATCGCCCGATGCAGCGTCGGGATCGACGGAGGCGGCTCCCCCTCGCCCCTGGCCGCGCGAGCGGTCAACTCACGATGAACCGCCGCAACGTTCCCCTTCCACAGCCCCAGCAGAGCCCGGACCTCATCAGTAACCGTGAACCGCCCGGGATACGCGCCCCGCTCCCCCGGTGCCCGGGCCGCAGCCTCGTCCCGCTCAGCGGCCGCCAGCCACCGCCACACCGCACGCTCCCGCACCCCCAGCACGTCCGCCGCCGACCTCACCTGCCCAGTCGTAAGCTTCCCCTCCCGCCGCAGGGCCAGCAGACGGCGCACCGCCGGTCCCCGCAACGCCCGAACCGACACAGCCGGCAAAGCCCCGCTCGAATCACCACCCACCCCTTCCGGGGCCGGGCCCTGCACTCCCTGATCCACACTCCCGAGCACACCAACACCCCACCGGCCAGCGGATCAGAACTCACAAAACTGAGACAGCGTCACCCCTCATGCAATAACGCCCCGGGACAGCGATACCCCGCGGTTCTCTCACGCCCAAGACAGTGACCCCACGCCTCGAAATCGCCACCGACCAGTAACAACACACCCAGACCCCACTGTCTCTCACTCCCCTGTCCCAAAACCGAAAGATCGCAGCTGCACTTTTCCAGCCCGCGCGACGCGGCAACCATCGCGGCCTTCCTGCGCACCCGGGTATACCGGCCCGAGTCCCTGGTCTGGCTCGAGGGCTATCAGGCCCTGCTGCGGTGGCGCAGGGAGAACGAGATCACTGGTCTCTACGCCGTTCCGTATGACGTCGAGGTCGAGGTCGGGGCGACGAAGGCGTTTCCGCTTGGCCGATGGGTCCACCAGCAGCGGAAGGCGCTGCGGGCAGGTGAACTTGAGGAGCGGCGCAAGACCCTGCTGGACGCGCCGGAGGCCGGGATGGTGTGGGAGCCGGGCGAGGAGGCGTGGGAGAACAAGCTCGCCGCGCTCAGGTCCTACCGGCGGGCGACCGGGCACCTCGCACCGCGGCAGGACGCGGTGTGGGGCGAGGGCGAGGCGGTGGTGCCGGTCGGCCAGCACATGGCGAACCTGCGCCGGAAGGGCGGTCTGGGCAAGGATCCGGAGCGGGCCGCCGTTCGCGCGCAGCAGCTGGCTGCGGTCGACGAGGACTGGAACTGCCCCTGGCCGCTGGACTGGCAGCGGCACTACCGCGTCCTGGCGGACCTGGTCGACGCCGACGGCGTCCTGCCGGCCATCGAACCGGGGGTGCTGTTCGAAGGCGATGACATCGGACGATGGCTGAAGCGGCAGAAGAACCCAGGCACCTGGGCCCAGCTGTCGACCGAACAGCAGCAGCGGCTGTCGAAGCTGGGCGTACAGCGCGACCAGGCGCCGCCGCCTCCCACCCCGGAAGCCGCTCGTGCAGCGAAGGCCCAGGCGGCGTTCCAGCGGGGACTTGCGGCCCTCACACAGTGGGTGGAGAAGGAGGGTGACCGGCCGGTCCCGCGCGGCGCGATCGTCGAGATCGAGGTCGACGGCGAAACGGAACCGGCGCCTGTACGACTGGGCGTATGGATTTCGAACACCAAATCCAGGAGAGACCGGCTTACGGCGGAGCAGCTCGACGCACTACGACACCTCGGCATGGAATGGGCGTGAGGCGTACCGAACACGTACGGAATGCGTACCTTCCGCGTTACCGTCCCTTAGCTTGGTGCGGGGTTCAGCGGGGAGCAGGGCACCGGTTGGCGGTGAGTCGTGTCATCTGCGCTGCGGCAGGGCTCAGGGGTGGGGTGATCGTTGGCGCGGCGCTGGGTGGAGGGGCTGTGCCGGTGACCGGCCACGCCGCCTGACGTGGGGCTGTGTGAACCGTTCCGGGTTCGGTAGGGACTCGATCATTTGAGAGGATCGAGTCATGGCACGTCCTTCCCCCTACCCGCTTGAGCTGCGCCGTCGTGCGGTCCGCATGGTCGCCGAGGTGCGGCCGGAGTACGACACCGAGTGGGCCGCTATGAAAGCGGTCGCCCAGAAGCTGGGCATCGGAACAACCGAAACCCTGCGGAAGTGGGTACGGCAGGACCAGATCGACGCCGGCACCCGGCCGGGGACGACGACGGAGGAGTCCGCCGAGCTGAAGCGGCTGAAGAAGGAGAACGCCGAGATCAAGCGGGCGAACGAGATCCTCAAGGCCGCGGCGTCTTTCTTCGCGGCCGAGCTCGACCGGCCACACACACGCTCGTAGCGTTCATCGACGAGCACAAGGGCCGCTTCGGCGGCGTCGAGCCGATCTGCCGCGTGCTGACGATGCACGACTGCAAGATCGCCCCTGCCACCTACTACGCCTATCACAAACGCCGGACCGCGCCGTCTGCCAGGACCGTGCGGGACGGCGAGCTGAAGGAACTGATCCAGCACGTCTACGACTCCAACTACCGTGTCTGCGGGGCGAGGAAGATCTGGCGGGAGCTGAACCGGCAGGGCCAGGCCGTGGCCCGCTGCACCGTTGAACGCCTGATGCGCGAGCTCGGCATCACCGGCGCGGTCCGCGGCAAACGCGTGATCACCACGCTTCCCGGCGGCCAGACCGGGCGGGCCCCGGACCTCGTCGACCGCGACTTCGTCGCCGGCGCCCCGAACCGCTGCTGGGTCGCGGACTTCACCCACGTGAAGACCTGGGCAGGTGTCGTCTACGTCGCCTTCGTCGTGGACACCTTCTCCCGCCGGATCGTCGGCTGGTCCGCGGCCACCGTGAAGGAGACGGTCTTCGTGCTGGACGCCCTGGAGATGGCGATCTGGCAGCGCGACCGTGACCAACATCCGTTTCAGCCAGGCGAGTTGATTCATCACTCGGATGCCGGGTCGCAATATACGAGTTTCCGGCTCGCCGAGCACCTGGACGTCGCCGGTATTGCCGCCTCGATCGGCTCGGTCGGCGACGCCTACGACAACGCCCTGATGGAGAGCACGATCGGGCTGTTCAAGACCGAGCTGATCAAGCCCCGGCGGCCGTGGAAGACGCTGTCCGACGTCGAGCTCGCCACCGCCGAATACGTCGACTGATACAACCACCGACGACTCCACGGCCCCGGCGTAGTTCCGGGTTGATGTGGTTTGCCCGGTGATGTGTCGGTGGGCTGGGCCGGTTTGCCAGACGAGCGCGACTCCTGATG
>NZ_JBITRU010000080.1:0-7556 GCF_044540255.1 Streptomyces sp. NPDC086080 | reverse complement strand
AGCGGGTACTTCCTCGGTGCAGGCATCGTCTGGGCTCCTCTCGCAAAACCCATCTGACCCTCCGTCATCTGTTCCCGCATCTCGGGGGAACCTCAGCGGCTACGCTTCTCGGCTGCACCTCGTCGAACTGCCTGCCTGTGCCCTCTCCACCCCAACCAAGAACGGATGCCGCAGAAGCACGCCAATCGCAGCGCGCAACGACACCGACCGGCAGACCCTGACCGCGAACGCTGTGAGCCTGCCCACCTCCGGTATGACTGTCCTGGCCGCTGTGGCCGAGACCGGCAGCGAAATGGGCGACTACAAGGCAACATCCCTCGCCCCGTCAGCGACATGGAGCACCAACCTCAACACGGGTGACTTCACATGGTCGTACGACATGCCAGTGCCCGACGTACCGGGCGATCTCGTGCCGGAGGTGGGTTTGGACTACGCCTCGGGAACCATCGACGGCCGCACCAGCACCACCAACAACCAGGGCTCCTGGGCGGGCGACGGCTTCGACCTGTCCTCCGGCTTTATCGAGCGTCGCTACAGACCTTGCTGGGAAGAGGGTGAGAAGAACGCCGACGGCAGCAAGCCAGGTGACCTGTGCTGGTCGTACGACAACGCGTACCTCTCGTTCAGCGGCAAGGGTGGCGAACTCGTCCCCGCGGGTGGCGACGAGTTCAAGCTCAAGCAGGACGACGGAACCCGTATCACGCGTTTGACCGGTGCCGATCGCGGCAATGGCGACAACGACGGCGAATACTGGCGGGTGATCACCCCTGACGGCACTCGCTACTACTTCGGCTATCACCGTCTGCCCGGCTGGACCGACGGCAAGGCGACCACCGACTCCACCTGGACAGTACCGGTCTTCGGTAACAACACAGGCGAGCCCTGCCACGCATCAGACTTTGCCGGATCATGGTGCCAGCAGGCTTGGCGATGGAATCTTGACTATGTCGTGGACACCCACGGCAATGCAATGGGCTACCACTACGAGAAGGAAGCCAACTCTTACGGTCGCAACCTCAAGGCCGATGACGACACCCCTTACACCCGCGGCGGCTACCTACGACGCATCGACTATGGCCTGCGCTCGTCCCGCGTGTATGCGGACAAGCCTTTGGCCCAGGTTGTCTTCGACACCGACGAGCGGTGCCTGCCGCAATCCGGCGTCACCTGCGCTGCGGACACCATCGACGACAAGTCGGCCTACTGGTACGACACTCCCTGGGACTTGAACTGCAGGGCAGGCACCAAGTGCGACAACGGCCGCCTCGCACCATCGTTCTGGACCCGCGCGAGGCTGACCGCGGTCACCACCCAGCTCTTGGAGTCCGACGGTTCTTACGGCAAAGTCGACTCCTGGAAGCTTGCTCACCGCTGGGGCATGGCCGACACGGACTACCAGCTACTCCTCGACAGTGTGCAGCACACCGGCCACACCGCAACCACACCAATCACGCTGCCCCAGACCACGTTCGCCTACACTCAGCTGGCCAACCGGCTGGACGAGATCGGTGACGGTTACGCCCCATTCATCAAGGCGCGGCTGTCATCGGTCGCGGATGAATCGGGCGGCCAGATCGATGTCGTCTACTCCGCGCCGGCCTGTGACGCAGATGCTCTGCCCATCCCGGAGTCAAACACGACACGGTGCTTCCCGCAGTACATCGGCGGCGACAGCAACGACAGCCCGGACAGGGAGTGGTTCAACAAGTACGTCGTCACCTCCGTCACCGCGACCGACCGCACCGGTGGTGCCCCGGACCAGGTGACCACCTACGACTACCTCGACGGTGCCGCCTGGCACTTCGACGACGACGCCCTCACCAAGGAGAAGAACAAGACCTGGTCGCAGTGGCGCGGGTACGGCCACGTCCGGGTCAGGGAGGGCGGCCAGGGCGGGGCAGCCGCCATGAAGTCGCAGCAGGACCACTACTTCCTGCGGGGAATGGACGGCGACCGCAAGAGCCCCACGGGCGGCACGAAGTCCGTTACGGTCTCCCTCGGTACGGACGAAGGTGATCCGATCAGGGACCACGAGTCGGCCGCGGGATTCGCGTACCGGACCGTCGCCTTCGACCAGCCCGGCGGAAAGGCCCTGAGCAAGACCGTCAACCGGCCCTGGCACCACGAGACTGCCAAGAAGGTCCAGGACTGGGGCACGGTCACCGCCAACTTCACCGGCGTCTCCACCGTCCGCTCCTGGACCTCCCTGGACAACGGCGCGGGCGCCAAGTGGCGTACCACCCTCAGTACCACCACCTACGACACGGTCGCCGGGCGGGTGGTCCGGGAGGACGACCGCGGGGACACCTCGACGACGGCCGACGACCGGTGCACCCGCACCACGTACGCCACCAACACCGAGAAAAACATCCTTCGCCTGCCTTCACGTGTGGAAACCGTCGCCGCGGCGTGCGACGCCGCGGTCGACCGGGCCGAGGACGTCATCGACGACGTCCGTACCGCCTATGACGGTGGCGCCTACGGCGCGGCGCCGGTCAAGGGCGACGCCACGGCCACCGCACCGCTCAAGAGCCACGACGGAACCAAGGCCACCTACCTGGAGGCCGGCGCCACCTACGACGACTACGGACGCGAGCTGACGGTCACCGACCTGACGGCCGACGTCGAAGTGACCGGCGACGCGGCCCCGGTGCGCAGGGCCCGTACCGACGGCCGGACCACCACGACGGCCTACGTCCCGGCCACCGGCCTGCCCACCCGCACCAAGACCACTACACCACCGGCCGACCCGGGCGACCTCACGACCGCACAGACAATCATCAAGGACCTCGACCCGCTGCGCGGACTGCTCCTCAAGCAGACCGACACCAACGACAACGTCACCCACTACGAATACGACGCGCTCGGCCGCTCCACCAAGGTGTGGCTCGCTGATCGTCGCACGAGCAGCGTGCCGACGTACGAGTGGACCTACTCGGTCGCCGAAGGAAAGCCGGTCGCCGTCGGCACCAAGCTACTCAACAACGAGGGTGGCCAGATCACCTCGTACAAGATTTACGACGGCTTCCTGCGCGAGCGACAGTCCCAGGAGCCCGGCCCCGACGGTGGCCGGATCATCTCCGACATCTTTTACGACGAGCGAGGGCTGACTGCGAAGGCCTTCGCCCCCTACTACGCCACGGGCAAACCGATCACTGAACTGTTCCAGCCTGCCGACGCACTGGCCGTGGAGAGCCAGACCCATACGTTCTACGACGGCTTGGGCCGCCAGGTTGAAGAACGCCAAATCGCAGGCAACGGCGACGGCGGCGCCGTCCTGTCCACTAAGAAGGTGGTCTACGGCGGCGATCGCACCACCCTGATCCCACCGGTGGGCGACACCACAGTCACCACACTGGTCGACGCCCGCGGAAACATCACCGAACTGCGTCAGCACTACACACGTGACCCCAAGTCCGCCTATGACGTCACAACCTACGCCCACACCCCCTCGGGTGACCTTTTGAAGGTTACTGACCCGTCCGGCAACAGCTGGAGTTACGCCTACGACCAGCTCGGCCACCAGACGTCCTTCAGCGACCCGGACCGGGGCCGCACCGATACGAAGTACGACGACCACGGTCAGGTGATCTCCAGCACCGACCAGCGCGGCACCACCCTGTTCAACACCTACGATGGAATGGGTCGCAAGACCGAGCTGCGCGAGGGCTCCACCACCGGTGAACTGCGGGTCAAGTGGACGTACGACACCGTCTCCGGTGCCAAGGGCCAGCTCGCCGAGTCGATCCGCTACGTGAACGGCCAGGCGTACACCACTGAGGTGACCGCCTACGACAAGCTGTACCGGCCTATCAAGACGGCGACTGTGATCCCCGCCTCCGAGGGAGCCCTCGCGGGCACCTACCAGTCCGGCACCGCCTACAAGCCCTCCGGCAAGGTTGCTTCGCTCAGCTACTCTGCCGCCGGGACGCTGCCGGGTGGTTCGATCAACTACACCTACGAGGACCAGACGCTGCGGACGACCTCGGTCTTCGGCCAGGGCATGACCTCGACCGCCACCTACAGTCACACCGGGAAACCGCTTGTCTACACCTTCGGCCTGACTGGCGGAGGGAAGAAGACACAGGTCACCAACACTTACGAGTTCGGCACCCAGCGCCTGTCAACTACACGTGTCGACCGTGAGGAACAGTCAGGAGTCGACCAGAACGTCACTTTCCGCTACGACGAGGCGGGCAATGTCCTCTCCCTCACCGACGTGTCCCGCACCGGAACAGACAATCAGTGCTTCACCTACGACTACCTGCGCCGACTGACCGAGGCATGGACCCAGGGCGACCAGACCTGCGCGGAGTCTCCCTCCGCGGCACGGCTCGGCGGCCCTGCCCCGTACTGGCAGTCGTACACCTACGACCGGGCCGGCAACCGGCTGACCGACACCCGCCACGACACCGGGGGCGACACCGCCAAGGACATCAAGCGCACCTACGCGTACCCCACGCCTGGCGCACCCAAAGCCCACCAGTTGACCTCGCTCACCACTCAGGGGCCGGCCGGCACCAACCGCACCGACTACGCCTACGACCCGACCGGCAACACCACTGAACGGGGCGAACAGCGGCTGGAATGGGATGCCGAAGGGCACCTGGCCAAGGTCACCGAACCTGTCGACGGCAAGCCGGAGAAGGTCACCGAATACGTGTACGACGCCAACGGCAACCGGCTGATCGACCGTACGGGAGACCGGACCACCCTCCACCTCGGGCACACCGACGTTGCCCTAGACAAAGGCGCGACCAAGCCGAAGGCAACCCGCTACTTCGACCTCGGCAGCGGTCACCAGGCCGTCCGCGCCAACGACGGCAGCTTCTCCTTCACCCTCGCCGACCACCACGGCACCGGCCTGCTGGCCGTCGCGGCCACCGACTTGGCTCTTACTCAGCGCCGGGCCCTCCCCTTCGGCGGAACCCGTGGCACGGCTCCGGCCGCCTGGCCCGGAACCAAGGGCTTCATCGGCGGCATCGACGACAGCCAGGACACCGGCCTCACTCACCTCGGCGCACGCGAGTACGACCCTCAGACCGGCCGGTTCCTGTCTGTCGACCCGGTGATGGACCTCTCCGACCCGCAGCAGATCCATGGTTACACCTACGGCAACAACAACCCCCTGCTGAACTCGGACCCGGACGGGCAATTCTTCAACCCATTCCAGATCATCAAAGCACTCAAAGCGCTGAAGCTAATTCACAAGGTAGTCAGTAAGGCTCCGAACAAGAACCCAGGCTTCATGCAGCGCCGAGCGCAAGCTCCGTCGGTGAGCAATAATAAGTTGCAAGGAGCGCTTGGTCAGATTTACCCCAAGGCGAGGGCTAGGCAAGTCTTCGGCAACGGAAAGGCGTCGACGGCCATCATTCACGAGTTCAACACGGGGAAGTCGCTCCCCGGCCATAGCGAACTGCACGTACAGAAGGGCTGGTCGACGATGAAGGCCCTCTCCTCACTTCTAGACAACGACCGGAAGGCCAGAGAGACAGGAAAGAATGCCGGTAACATCCTGTCTGCGAGGGATTTGGCGGTCGCCAAGGCCGAGGCTCAGGAGTTGTGGAGTGCGCTCAACTCGCGCGATGTCACAGGTAACATCAAGAAGGAAATGAATGGAAACGACGAAATGAAAACTTCCATCAAGAAGAACTTCGACGCTGTGATGAAAACACCTGCCGTGAAGGACCTAACTGGTCAGCAGTTCAAGCCGGCGACCAAGATCAAGGGGCCTGAGCCCGTGGGTCAGCCCACTCGCCTGCGCGGCTTCTCCAGGACCCTCGGCGTCGCCGGCGGATTCATCGTGGCAGCAGAGGCCCCTTCCTACGTGAGGGAGCACGGCTGGGGCGCAGGCGCTGTGGAGCTGGGCAAAGACATCGTGGACCCCTTCGGGTTCCATGAGGCCTTGGAAGTCCCTGATGCGGGCGGTTCCGTCTGTCCTCCGGCCTGCGCTGCCTGACCCTGGGTGCAGGGCCCGCTGTGCACCGCGCACGGCGGGCTCCGCGCCAATGAGCACGATTACCGCATAGGAAACAGGAAAGTCATGAGTGACGTCCCCGACGAGAAGATCCCCCCTCTTCTGCTGCACCTCGTCCCTGAATCTGCGGAATACATCGCGGAGAAGTATCGGATGTCTGCGGAATCGGCCGTTCTCACTCGGGACGCCGTGGTGGACCTGTACGAAGTGCTCGCCGAGTGTTTCACGACACCTGTGCTGATGCCGCAGTTGGAGAGCCCCACTCCGGACCCGGAACTGCTTGGACGTTGCTGGGGATTTGTGGAGCGAATTGTAGATCATACTTCACGGCACGTCAGCGGCGCCGTGTACTTTGAGGTCCTTGAACAGCTCCTGAACGCGGACGGCCTAGTGGAGGCCGCCTGGCCGTACATGAAGGAGCGTTCCCGGGCGCGTACTGTGAAGATGCTGAACTTTTATGGCATCCTCTTGCCCGGCATCAACCGACGTTAGCGTTCACAGTGGGCGCGTCCCGTCAGCAGAAAGACTGGGTAACATGGACCGTTCTGGGACGCTCGGGTCGCGACTGTGCGGGCATGCCTGTAGACACGTCGTTTTGAGCCTCTATTGATCCGAAACGGTTTTGGTTCTGGGTCGTTGGTGGTGTGTAAGCGATCTGGTGGGAGGAGCGCGACATCTGTCGCCGTTGGCGCAGGAAGCCCTGCGGTTGCGGGCGGTGGCCGCGTTGGCGGCGGGGCAGGGAAGGGTGGGTGTTCCACCTGACGAACACTCCGCCCCTTGAATCCGCCATCGGATCGGCAAAGACCAGGGCGCCGCGCTCATCAGGTCGGATTTCGGAGTCTCCCCCATTTATGGTGGTGAATCCCGCCGTGTCCAGCGCCTCGGCCACCCTCTCGGCCAAGTCATGACGTTTGGCAATTTCCATGTCGTTTGCTTTCTCGGTACGAGGGCAACGACGGCACCCGACGCCTCCTCTCCTGCTGCGCACGGACAACTGGTCCGCTTGCTGACCCGAGGAAAGCTGCCCAGCGGGCCTCAATTCCACGGTTCTCGGTTGGGGTCTTCGCCCAGAACTTTCGCGGCGGCTACGCAGAGGTCTTCGCCGTAGAGTTGGTTGCTGCCCCAATCGGAGCCCCACAGTTCCGACGCGGCCTGGGCCACGGCGCGCCAGCTGAAGTCCTCATCGACTCGCCACGTGCGAATCTGAGCAGCTCTCTCCGGCGTGATCGTCGCCGGACCCACCGTCGTGCTGTCTGTCATCTCCATGACCCTAGCCACCTACTTCCGGAAAACCTTCACGAGCGAGCCAGCGACACTTGTGTCGGCGGCGGTTGAACCGTGACCCAGTCTGGGCGGTTGAGTTCTGACCCTCGCGTCGTCGGTGGTCTCTTGTTCAGTCGTTGTCGTTATCGGTGGCGGTGGGGACGCGGCCGAGGAGTTCGCGTCCTTTCATGCGGTAGGACTCGCCTTTGAGGGAGTGGACATCGGCGTGGTGGACGAGTCGGTCGATCATGGCGGCGGCGACGGTCTCGTCGCCGAAGGTCTCTCCCCAGCGTCCGAAGGGTTTGTTCGAGGTGAC
>NZ_JBITRU010000079.1:0-7644 GCF_044540255.1 Streptomyces sp. NPDC086080 | reverse complement strand
GCGCTGCACGCCCTCGAACCCGTGCCCCACACCACCATCAGCCCCCGGCGAGAAATCGGACCTCCGAAACATCAGCCGGTGGATCCGGGCTGAGATTCCGTCCTTAGTGAAAGTAGTTACCAACCCATTCCTCCCGACGGGAATGACCACTGAGGAGCGCATCGGTGACCCGGCGCTCTCGAACAGTTCCAGGAGCGCCTTGTCCGCACTGCTCGGCCAACGGGTTCCGCCCGGATGGGTGTGGTAGATGAGGATGGTATCCGCCGAGACAGGCACCCTTACTGCGGCGACCTCACCGGAGTAGAGGAAGTACTGTCCCCCGGCGCCCTTGGGGCCTGGCCCCAGCTTGTAGGTGACGGCGAACTCGACCCCGTGCTTGATGGTCAGATTCTCCAGTTCTGTCACCGTCGGACGGCGGTCAATCGTCACGCCTGCAGAGCCGGGAAGCCCCTCGCCTGTACGGGCCCCGTAGAGGAGCCGCGTAATCGCACTTGCTCCCGCCTCTGCGGCAATGCCGCTACTGGGGTTGACCGCAGTTCGTCGCCACCCCGTCAGGCCGCCGATCCCAACGAGGGCGATTTGCTGGGTGAGTTCCTCCGCGGTCTCGGCGTAGAGGTCGGCGAGGGCGTCGCAGCCCTGCTGGCGGAGCATGTATTCGGCGCGGTAGAGGCGGTAGGCGGGGCGGACGGGGAGGTACTTGTCGACGAAGGCGCCGGCGCCGCCGTTCTGGCCGGTGAATGCGTCGTACGCGTCTCCGAGGAAGACGAAGGGGGACTTGAAGACGTCGACGAACGCGTCACCGAAGATGCCCGCTGCTTCGCCGAGGCTGTCGACGCGGTCGTTGTTGGGGTCGTCGGGGGTCAGTCCGCTGGGGTCGGTCAGGAGGGTGGGGACGTTGTCGGCGTAGGCATAGGGCGATATGTGCGGGGTCGTCCGGGCGCGGGTGGCCGGGTCGGGCCGGGTGAAGCGGCCGGTGGCGGTGTCGTACTGGCGGGCGTGGAGGTCGAGGTTGCCGGTGGTGGTCTCGTAGCGGGCGCCGGTGTAGGAGGGAGGGCTCGCGGGGGCGCCGCCGGTGACGGTACCCAGGACCCGGGTACCGAACGGGTCGTAGGCCCAGCGCTGGTAGAGGGTGCCGGCGCTGTTGGTGACGTCGACCGGTGAGCCCTGGGTGTCGTGGTGGTAGTAGAAGAGCGTCCCGGCGCCGGTCTTGACGGACGTGGGCTGGCCGAGCGGGTCGTAGCGGAAGGACTGCTTGATGCTCCAGGCGCTGTCGTATTCGGTGGCCAGGATCGGCAGCGGGGCGTTGGGGTCCCACTGGGTGCGGTGGGTGACAGCGCCGTCTTTGAGGGTGGCGACCTGGTTGCCGCTGGCGTCGTGGTCGTAGGTGTAGGCAGTGCCTGCGACGGTGGCGGCGGAGATCTGTCCGGTCAGGTCGTAGGTGTAGGTGTCGGCGCCCTTCTTGGTCTGGTTGCCTTCGGCGTCGTAGTCGTAGGCGGTGGTCGTGGTGCCGGTGGTGGTGGAGGTGAGCTGGTCGGCCGCGTCGTAGGCGTAGCTGGTGGAGGTGGTGCCGAGGGTGGAGGTCAGGCGGTTGCCGACCTTGTCGTAGGTGTAGGACGTGGTGCGGCTCGCGGCGCAGCCGGCGACCCAGGGCTGCGGGAAGCAGCCGGAGGTGAGGCGGCTGGCGGTGTCGTAGGTGAGGTCGTATCCGGTCGTGCCGACGCCCGCGCGGGTGATGTCGACGTGGGTGGGCAGGCCCGCCGGGGAGAGGGTGTGCGCGGTCTTGGTGACGGTGGTGCCGGCCTTGGCGGAGGTGACGGCGGTGAGGCGGCCGGCCCGGTCGTAGGTGCGGTCCTCGGTCTCGGTGTTGGGCAGTGCGGACTTGGTGAGGTTGCCGGCCGGGTCCCAGGTGTAGGTGGTGGTCTTGCCGTCGGCCAGCATCGTGGTGGTGCGGCCGTCGTTGTCGTAGGTGTAGGTGATCGTGTTGCCGTCGGAGTACTTGCGGGTGAGCATCTGCCCGGCGGCGTCGTAGGTATAGGCGAAACCGCGCGTCTTGGTGAGGTTTCCGACCGTGTCGTAGACGAAGTCCTCGGAGATCTTGGAGTTGGCGCGGGCAGTGATGCGGCCGGCGTCGTTGTAGCCGAACGTCGCGTCGGGGGTGGAGTCGGAGTGGTCGACCTTGGTGAGCAGGCCGCGCGGGTCGTAGGTGTAGCCGGTGGATCCGCGGGGCGTGGTCTTCTTGGTGAGGTTGCCGGCGGCGTCGTAGGCGTAGGTGGTCTCCCGCTGCAGCGGGTCGGTGACCGAGGTGGGGCGGCGGGCCGCGTCGTAGCCGTACGTGGTGACGTGCCCGTTGGCGTCGGTACGCTCGGTGACGTTGCCCACTGTGTCGTAGCCGTACGTGGTGACTGCACCGTCCGGAGCGGTGACTTCGGTCAGCCGGTCCAGCTTGTCGTAGCCGTAGGCGGTGGCGCGCTTGTCGGCGTCCGTCTGCTTGACGACGTTGTTCACGGCGTCGTAGGCGGTGGTGGTCACGCCGCCGAGTGGGTCGGTGACCGTGGTGGGGTTGCCGGCCGGGTCGTAGCCGTAGGTGGTCGTGTACTGGGCCGGGTCTGCGCCGGTGGTGTTGCCGCGCGGGTCGACCACGGTGGCCTGGCGCCCGTCGCCGTCGTAGGTCCAGCTCTCCTTGTGGCCGAGCGGGGAGGTGCGGCTGAGCAGGTTGCCGTCGGCGTCGTAGGCGTAGGAGGTGGTCTTGCCCAGCTGATTGGTGCTGCTGGTCAGCCGGTTGTTCTTGTCGTAGACGGAGCTGACCGTCTCGCCTGCGGCGTCGGTGACCTTGGTGACGTTGTCGTTCGCGTCGTAGGTGTAGCCGGTGGTGTGGCCCAGCGGGTCGGTGACCGTGAGGGGCCGGTTGATGGCGTCGTAGGTCGTGGTGGTGGACGCGCCGGTAGGGCCGGTGACCTTGATGGTGTTGCCGGCCGCGTCGTAGGTGTAGCTCGTGGTGTGGGCGGCCGGGTCGGCGCCGGTGACGTTGCCGCGCGGCGAAACGCTGCTCAGCAGGCGTCCCACTCTGTCGTAGGTGTAGGTGGTCTTGCCGCCGGTCGCGTCGGTCTGGGAGGACAGGCGTCCGCTCGCGTCATAGGTGCGGGTGACGGAGTTGCCGGCTGGGTCAGTGGTCCGGGTGGGGTGTCCGGCGTCGTCGTAGGCGAACGTGGTGGTGTCGCCCGCCGGGTTCTTGGCCGACGTCAGTTGCTCGGCCCCGTTGTATGCGTAGGTCGTGGTGCGGCCCAGCGGATCGGTGGCCGAGCTGAGCAGGCCGCGGCCGTCGTAGGCGTACGTCGTGGTGAAGTCGGCCGGGTCGGCGCCGGTGACGTTGCCGCGCGGGTCCGTCTTCGTCAGGATCCGGCCGGCCTTGTCGTAGGTGAACGTCGTCTTCTCACCCAGCGGCGTGGTGACCGACGTCCGGTTGCCGGCCGCGTCGTAGCCGTAGGTGGTGACGTTGCCGCGCGGGGTCCTCACGGTCTCCAGCGAGCCGAGCGCGGTGTACGTGTAGGCGGTTTTGCCGTCCAATGGGTCTGTGGTGGACGTCAGCTGGTTCGACGTGTTGTAGGTGTATGTCGTCTTGTTCTTGCGGCCGTCGGTGTGACTGGTGATGTTGCCCGCACCGTCGTAGGTCCAGCTCTCCAGGTAACCGAGCGCGGACGGGGCGCTGCGGGTGAGCATCCGCCCAGCGCTGTCGTACGTCATCTCCGTGGTGTTGCCGCGTTGGTCGGTGATGGCGACGGGCCGCAGGTGGCGGTCGTAGTCGTAGGCGATGCTCTTGCCGTACGGGTCGATGGTTTCCATAAGGACGTTGCCGGCGTACACATCGGTCCATACGCCGCCGTCCGGCGCCGTGGTGTGCGACTCGCTCTTGCCGTCCCAGGTGAACGTGGTGGTCTTGTCGTTCTGGTCGGTCTGGGATTTGATGCGGCCCGCGGTGTCGTAGACGTTGGTGACCTTGCCGTCCGCCGGGTCGGTGTAGGAGGACAGCCGCTTGTTCGCGTCGTAGGCGTACGACGACGTCCTGTCGGCCGGGGCGGTCACCGAGGTCAGCAGACCGCCGGTGTAGCCGTACGAGACCGACGTACCGTCCGGCAGGCCCACCTTGGACAGCAGTCCGTCGGCACCGGGCGTGAACGTGGTGGTGCGGCCGGCGGCGTCCTTGACGGAGGCGAGTGTGCCGGACGCGTACGTCAGGGTCAGTCCCTTGCCAGCTCTGTCGACCACGGATGTGAGCTGGCCGCTGCTGTTGAACGTCCGTTTGGTGTGGTCCGGCGTGGTGATCGTATAAGTGCTTGTGTCCTTGACCAGCTTGGCCGCCGACCCGGCCGGAGCGGCGTACGTGCCGTCACTGTTCTGTGTGAAGACGAACGACGCCCCGTCGTCCGTCCGGTACGTCACCTTCCCCGTCGCCGCGGTCAGCTTGGCGTCGAACGGCGTCGCCCAGCCGCGCCCCAACAGACCGACGGCACTCGAGTCGGAGCGGTAGGTGCGCTCCAGGGTCAGCGGCACCCCGGGGCTCACCAGCGAGGCGTCGGTGAGCTGTTCGAAGAACATGCCGGTGGCCGTGTTGACCGGGTCGGCGCGGTGCGCCTGTGCGTAGCAGGTACAGATTCCCGCCTGCGCACCGGGGATCACCGGAGTGTAGAACGCCTCCACCAGCGGCGAGGTGGTCCCGCCAGGGCTCGACGTCCCGTCGGCGCTGTTGAGGAAGACCCAGGCGTAGTACTCCTTGCCGTCCTCGAGAATTCCGCCCAGCGCGCTGCCGGCCCACCAGAAACACTGGTCCGTGGGATAGGAGTTGCTCGCCCACCAGTCGTAGCACCAGGCCCCGGTGTCCGGGGTGTCGCCGCTGGGATCGTCCGTGGACTTCTTGATCTCCTGCTGGACGACCGGGTAGCCGCCCTCGTCCAGGACGTACAGCCACATGCCGGTGTACGAGTCCCCCCGCTTGGGCAGCTTCACCTGCCCGCCGATCGACAGCATGCCCGGGTACGCAGTGGCCCAGGACGACACCCACGTCGGGTTCTCGGCCGCCGCTGGGAAGGGCCGCACAGCCAACTTCGACTCGGCGGCGGGACCGCGTTCGATGCGGTCTGTGTCCGGTCGGCCGTGGGGCTTGCCCTTGGACATCCGCCCCGGCGCGTTCATGTAGTCGCGCATCGGAGACCGTTCGTGCCGGTCCTCGTCGACCTGCTTGCGGCGCTCGGCCAGCGTCATGGCCTTGGGGGGCTTGGGCAGGTCGGCGGCTGTCCGGGGCTGCGCCTGTGCGATGGCCCCGGGGCCTGCGGAGTGAGGCCGGTCGCCTGGCGACGCCCAGGAGGGGACGACACCCGCTATTGCCAGCAGAGCCAGGGCCAGAACGGCCGTGACAAGTCTTCGCGCTTGTGTGCGCACAGTGCATCACCTGTGGGTCAGGAGTGAAGAGAGGTCGCGGTGATGCATGATCAGGCAAACCCTCGAACTAACGTGCCGTGGAAAGCGGGGCCGAAACGCGACGGAGTCCCCACTCGTCCTGGACATGAGATTGCAGGCTGAGCGGACGAAGGGCTCCGGTTGGCCGCGCGATTTGGCGCGAAGGTGATCCAGAGCGCGAGGTGGCGCGGGTAAACGGACCCTTGACGGTGAGCAAAGGAAAGGCAGCTGACCGGAAACGGAAGAACGGGCTGCTTGAGTGCAACCTTTCTCCGGCCTCGGGCAGGCGACACGTGTCTGTCACGTCTGAGGGATTGATGGCCGACCCGCTGGCCGTTCAGAGCCGTCGCACCGACGTGCTACTGCGATCACCCGCCTCAGGAGGGTTCCAACCACAGGACGAGTACAGCGGAGGCCGGGTGCGTGCCCCGCGAGGCGGAGTTCGCCCTGGTGCCGGTCGGCCCAGCGGCGGTCCGCCAGTCATCTGCTCTGAACTCGGTGATGCAGACGGTGGATGGTGAGCAGACGGACGGCCTCGTGAGGGAACAGGCAGTTGAGGCTGCGGCCGCAGGCGACGGCGTACGTCTTTCGGGTAACTCGTCGGATTGCCAGTTAAGTTCGTCCAATGACAGCGAGCAAGCTCCGGGGATATGGCCGACGGCACGATCCTCTGCGGGGCGGACGTCGATCAAGCAGACGTTCGTGCTGTTCATCCGATGGAGCAATTGCTGACGGGCGAGCGACACGGTGTCCGTCGGCCCAGGTGGACGGCCCGGGTACGCTTGGCCGCGGCGAGATACTCATGGGCCACCCGCTGGAGCGGCTCGACCCGAGTGACCGCGCCACCGCCTGCCAACCGGTAGCGGACACGCACCCTCGCGTCGGGAGTGACGATTCCCGAGTGCGGGCCCTATCACTCATCGCCGTGGACGGAGCCCAGGCAAAGCCGGCGAGGATCTCACGTAGCAGTTACAGGACTTTATGGACAGCCGCTTACCAATAGGGGACCCGAGGTCGTTCGTGCCATGGTCGACGAAGGACAGCCGGTAAGACGGGCCACACGGCTGTCTGCCAATGCCGGTCACGAGTGAACGAAGAGCGAATTTCTTGTCAGCCCGTCCGGGCCAGGTTGGGCACTGGTTCGGGCGAAGCCGTCCGGCTGTGGTCGGGACGTGCCGGTGTGCCGGGATCGATGGGACGGTTGCGCGATGCCGTCCCGGACGGGGGTCTGACTCATGAGATCTATGACCGAAGTGTCCAGTCACAGGCTTGTCGACTGTCGTTGCGGGATGTTTTCTGCTGTCACCGAGCCACAAGGCGTGTCCCAATAGGGGCCTTGCCGAGTTTCCGGCGCCATCACGGTTCAGACCGCCCGAGCAGGCCGGTGCTATCCACCCAGCCAGCACGTCATGACGTGAGAGGCCGACCATCATGAAGACCCGACAGCGCAGCACCTCCTCTAGCACGGATCCTCTCGTTCGGCACGAGGTCGTCCTGGGCGTGGACACGCACGGCGAGGTGCATGTCGCCGCCGTGATCTCCCCGCTCGGGAAGGTCCTGAAAACCGAGTCCTTTCCCGCGACGGCGGCCGGTTACCGACAACTGCTTCTCTGGGCCCGCAAGCGGGGGACGGTGCGCCGGGCCGGCGTGGAGGGCACGGGCACCTTCGGCGCGGGCCTGTCCCGATATCTGCTCGCTCAGCAGATCCAGGTGTTCGAAGTGAACCGGCCCGACCGCTCGGCCCGCCGGCTGCTCGGCAAGTCGGACCCGCTCGATGCCCAGGCCGCAGCGCGAGCCGTGCTCAGCGGTCGCGCCCGAGCCCGGGCGAAATCCGGCGACGGTCCGGTGCACGCCGCCCGGATCTACAAACTCGCCAAGGACTCCGCGGTCAAGGCCCGTACCCAGGCGATCAACCAGCTCAAGGCTGTCCTAGTGATCGCCGATCCCGCCCTGCGGGAACGGTTGTCGAGCTTGGGCAATGCCGAGCTGTTCCGCACCTGCGCGACCCTCAGCCCACCCGATGGTGGGGGAGACGAGGACGCGGTGGCCCAAGCCACCCACAAACCAACGACTGACCCGGCTCGTCGAACGCCACGCGCCGCAACTGCTCGAACCGGTGGGCATCGGTCCGGACAGTGCAGTCACTCTCCTGATCACCATGGGAGACAACCCCGAGCGGCTGAACACCGAGGC
>NZ_JBITRU010000078.1:0-7985 GCF_044540255.1 Streptomyces sp. NPDC086080 | reverse complement strand
ATACCCCTACCCCCGGCCACCCCGGCGCCGGCATCCAGCCCGGGGCCCCCCCACCCCCCACCCCGACCCCGGAGGCACACCGTGACGCAGACGACCTACACCCCCGCACCGACCACTCCGGCTCCACCCGGATCCGCTCCGGACCGGTGGGGCGGTGCTCCGGTTACACCCACGAGGGGGGAGGATGCCCGGATGAACACGACGCTGACGGGTGACCAGCAGGCGGCCACACGGGAGGCCATGGCCCCGGCCGCCCCGGACACGGCCCCGGCCGCTCCGGCACCACGGGCGGCCACTCCGGCCGACACGAACAGCGCTCCGCCCGCACCGCGCAAGGGCGGCCAGGAGCGGCCGGGGGTGGCCGATACCCCCCTGCCCACGGCCCCGGCCACCGGCCACCCGGCCCCGGCCACCGGCCACCCGGCCCCGGCCACCATGGCCACCCCCCAGGCCGGCCGAGGCGCCCGCATGGTCGGCTGGCTCCTCCTGGCCGTGGCCGCGATCGGCATGCCCCTCGTCGGCGTGATCGGCTTCGCGGCGTCCTACTCGACGCTCAAAGAGTTCGCGGCCGACAACGGCTTCGGGCGTCTGTCCGGATGGTTCCCGATCGGGATCGACGCGAGCATCGTGGCGCTGCTGGCGATGGACCTGGTCATGGTCCGACGCCGTACCCCCTGGCCCGTCCTCAGGTTCGCCGCGCACGCGATGACGCTGGCCACGGTGCTGTTCAACGCCGCCGACGGCATCAACACCGCCAAGGGCGTCAGCGCCTGGGACGGCCTGTGGAACGACCCGCTGCGCGCCATCAGCCACGCGGTGATGCCCGTGCTCTTCGTCCTCGGAGTGGAGGCGGCCCGGCGGCTGCTCATGCACGCCGCACGGATCGAGGAGGGCACAGCCAGCGACCGCATTCCGATGCACCGCTGGGTCCTCGCCCCCGTCCGCACGGGACGCCTCTACCGGCGTATGCGGCTCGCCGCGGTGACCTCGTACCCGGAGATGGTGGAGCGCGAGCAGGCCCTCGCCGGATACAAGGTCTGGCTCACCCACGAGCTCGGAGGCACCCTCTCCAAGGCCACCGAGACCCAGCTCCTCCCGATCACCATGGCGCCCCACGGCTACACCGTGGAGGAGGCGCTCGCCCTCCCGTCGAAGTGGGAAGCCGACGCGGAGGAGCGCGCCGAGCAGGAGGCGGAGCGCGAGCGGCTCAAGGCGGAGCGCCAGCGCGAGCAGGCGAAGCGGGACCGCATCACCGCCCTGACCGACGAGGCCGACATCGCCGAAGCGGAGCACCAGGTCGCCGCCCGCACCGGCACGGCCGCCGCACAGGCGACCGCCGCCACCGCCCAGGCCCAGGCCGAGGCGGAGGCCGCCCGCACCCGGGCGGAGCTCCAGAAGACAGCGGCGGAGCGCCAGGCCCGCGCCGAGGCCGACGCACTGGAGTCGGCGGAAGCCGCCGCCGCCCGCCGCGACGCCGCCCACGCCCAGGAACAGGCCGCCGAAGCCGAGCTCCGCACCGCACACCTCCGCGAGGAAGCGGCCCGCACCACCGCCGAGGCGGAGCGCCGCGAGCAGGAAGCGGAGCGCACCGCCGCCCAGCGCGCCGACCGACGCCGCCAGCAGGCCCAGGCCGAGCACCAGGCCGCCGAGACCGAGCTGCGCACCGCCCAGCTCCGCGAGCAGGCCGCCCGCATCGAGGCCGCCGCCCAGGACGCCGAGGACTACGCCCGCCTCACCCCCCGCGAGCGCTCCGAACGCCGCGTCGCCCGCCTCCTCCTCGCCGCCACCCCGGCCGGCCAGGACACCCAGCTCGACGCCGTACCCCTCGCCACCATCCAGGAAGAGCTCTCCGTGGGCCGGACCACCGCGAGCGAACTACGTACCGCGGCCCTGGCCCTGATTCAGGGGGGCTACCGCCCCTGACATCCGTCCTGACTGCTGGATGACGAAGGGCGGCACCCATTGCAGGTGCCGCCCTTCGTCACGCGGTGCGCCGATCCGGATCCGGCGTGGGAGGACACCGTGCGTCCTCCCACGCGCCGGCTCAGTTGCCGAACAGCAGCACGTAGAGCACCGTGACTACGGTGGTACCCACCATGAGAGCTGCTCCGAGCTTCTCGTTGCGGTAGGCGACGTAGACGGCGCCCAGGCCGACGGCGGCCAGGACGAGCACATTGAGCTTGTCGACGGGACTCATGCTGGGCCCTCTTTCGGGGGGTCCTGGGGCCTGCCCGTGACTGCATCTTTGGCGGAGGCGTCACGGGCAGGCCGTTCCAATCCCGGCGTCTCCAACAGGCGCCGGGATCCCCGTGTCTGACGGGATGTGCCCACCGTCTCTGGTGCTCTTTGTAGGGTGCATCCGCACCGCTCAACCAATTTTTTGCGACTGCTGCGGTGCTCATCCGCACCACTCCGGACCCCCTGGCATGGGGGACATGACGCAGGAGGTACCGGTGGAAAACCGGCCCGAGAACCGCAACGCAGACGCTTCTCCGGACCGGCTGCCTCCCGACACGATCGAGGGCTTCGCGCAACGGGTGCGCGACCTCTTCACAGCGACGAGGATGAGCACCAAGCAGTTCCAGCGGCTCCACGGCTTTCCTGACGGATTCGTTTCCAAGTGCCAGAACGGGAAGCAGGCGCCCCCGATCGAATTTGTGATGACCTTGATCGACGAGGCGAAGATCCGAGGCGGTCTGCGTGACGAAGCTGCCGATCAGTACCTGCGGGAGTACGGCCAGCTTCTACGTGCACTTGATAACGACGGCCGTGGACATCACTTGCACAGAACCTGGTTCGCTCAGTACGAGCTGACGATGAGCGCGATGCGGCACGAGCAGGAGCTACTGGAGGTCCTGGAGGAGAATCGCCGACTGGAGGTAGAGGCGGCGTCCACTACGTCGAAGGAGCGCAAAGCCGTCATTCAGGCTCAGATCCAGGAACTAGCAGTCAGGCAGCGCAACGCAATCGCGCAACGCGACGCGGTCCTCCAGGAACTGGCTGATCTCCGGCAGACATCCCCGGAGATGGGCGCAGATGCTCCGCAGGCCACCGCCGACTCGCAGCCCATGGGCGCGGGCCTGCACACCAGTCAGCGCCCCACAGCACTCCAGGACGCTCCATCACCTGTACCGCACCCCGCTGACGGTGGTGCGCATGCACCCCGAGTCCTCACCGCCTCTGATGAGCATGCGCACCGGTGGCAGATGGCCCGGTTTCTCGTGGGCGCCTTCGTGGTGCTCGTGCTCGGCATTATGGCCATTTCCCGGTTCACCGATAAGGACGACAGGACGGCCGCGACACCCGGCGACACTTCCACCCAGGACGGCCCCAAGGGTGGTGAGCAGCAGCCGGCCACGACTCCTGCGTCCGAAGCTCCCAGCACCGCACGCACGCCCTCCAGCACCCCCACCGCGGCGAAGCCGCTGAAGCTCGGCGACCTGAACTTCACCGGTGACAACTGGGTGCAGGGGTCCTGGAGCCTGGACGGCCGCCCGTACCCCAAGAGCATCGCCTGGGCCAGCCCCTGCAGCAATGAGCAGCGCATCATGTTCAAGCTCCCGGACCCTTACCAACGCTTCACCGCCGTAGTTGGGCTCGGTGGCGAAGCCGACGCGCAAGACCGCGACTACCCGGCGAACTTCAACCTGTGGGCCGACTTTGACGGCGACGGGCAGGGCGACCCAGACGAGCTGGTCGCTTCGCCCGGAGTTATGTACGACAAGCCCGCCAACATCGACGTCGACATCAAGGGCGCCACCCAGCTCATCCTCAAGATTCGGGTCACTTCCTGCGGAGGTACACCCCTGGTTTGGGGTAGCCCAGAAGTCCGCTAAGCCACAGCTCCCAGACCGCGACCTGCACGCATGACGCAGCACCAGGACGACGAGGGCGGCACCACACAGTGGCCGCCCTCCATCACCGCCGCCTTACCGGCGATGCATCGCCAGACCGACGACGCCGCTGCACACCGCCGCAGCCGCGGAGCCGAAGGCCGCAGCGACCTCAGCTTGGTCTGCCACGGCCAGGCCTACGACGCCAGCCACGGACACCACGCCCACGAACAGCGTGGCCCAGCCACGACGACGCGTCGTACTAGCTCTCGACCCACTTCCACGACCAGCGCGACCTGGTCGTCGAAAGCGTCGGCCAGCAGCACCCGAGCCCGCCGAACATTCCGCCGACACGCATCACGGCCACCGCGAACAAGGCGTTGAACTTGCATCGGACCAGGTCGGTTGGTGCTGGCGTACATCTCCGGGACCTCCATCTGCCAGATGGAGGTGAACCGACCCGACTCGCCGGAATTACGCACGACATCCAGCTTGTCCATCTTGAGGAAGACATCGTCCTTGTCGACGTCGTCCTCGCCCTTGTTGTCGATGTTGTCCTTGCCCGTGTACTCCTCGGCCTCGTAGTCCAGATAAGAGGTCGACGACCATGACGGCCCACACCGACTCCTCAGCCCCGACGCCACCACCGACGCCGCTCCCCGCCCACCGGCTCTTCCTCGAGGCCCCCCGTGGATCCGTCCTCCGGCTGCGCCTGCCCGGGGACCGACGGTTGCGTGAGCACCGGACGCTCCGGCGCCGGCATCAACGCCTTTAGCGCCCGCTGGAGGTCCGCGATGTGCTCGCCCCGCGCCGCCAGCTGCTCCCGCAGGTGCTGCGCCTCGGCCTGGGCCAGGAGACGGCCGTGCTCGGCCTCGGCCACGGCCAGGGCGTGCTCGTGCCGTACACGCTCCAGCTCGGCCCTCAGCGCCGCCGCACCTTGCTCCTCGGCCACCGGGCGCTCCTGGACGTTCGCCAGCACCACCTCGTCGGGCGGGGATGGCGCGTGGAGGCGAAGGCCTGCGGCGAGTAGGTCGTCAACCGGGATCACCCAGCCCCGTACGGGGTCCTGCACGGCGCCCGGCAGGTCGCCGGCCTCGCGGCGGCGGCGGATGGTGGTACGGCTGACACCGCACGCGGCGGCGGCCTCCCGCTGGGTCAGCATCGGACGCGAGCTCATGAGCCCCATCCTCCCTGCACAGACCCTGGACACCAGACCGACCCACCCGCCCCTGCGGCCCGGCGCGCTGTTCGGGGCAGGCGCCGATCCGGCTAGGGCCTGTCTTCAAACGCTGCTGATGGGGCATCATGTGACGCATGGTGCGGCGACATGAGCTCTCGGATGAAGAGTGGGATGTTCTGTCGGGGCTGCTTCCGCGGACGGAAACGGGGCGGCCCAGGCGGGACGACCGGGTGGTGCTGAACGGAATCGTGTGGAAGCTTCGGACCGGTTCGGCCTGGCGTGATGTGCCGGAGAGATACGGGTCCTGGCGGACGTTGTACACACGTTTCCGCAGGTGGGCGCTCGATGGCACGTTCACTCGGATGCTTGAGGCCGTCCAGGCTCAGAAGGATGCGGCGGGAGACGTTGACTGGCTGGTCTCCGTGGACTCCACGATCACCCGCGCTCATCAGCACGCGGCCGGCGCCCGTAAAAAGGGGCAGGCCCTACAGAAACGGCACACACTCACGCCCTCGGACGATCCCGTGGCGGACTGACGACCAAGATTCACCTCGCCTGCGACGGCCATGGCCGTCCGCTCAGCTTTGTCGTCACCGGCGGCAACATCAACGACTGCACGCAGTTCGAGCAGGTCCTCGCGCAGATCAAGGTTCGCCGCCCAGGCCCAGGCCGACCGCGCAACAGGCCCGATCATCTCCTGGGCGACAAGGGATACAGCAGTCGGGGCATACGCAATTACCTGCGGAAACGCGGCATCCCGCACACCATCCCGGAACGCTCGGACCAGCAGGCAAACCGCCGCCGTCGGGGCAGCAACGGCGGCAGGCCGCCCGCTTTCGACAAGGAGCGCTACAAACAGCGCAACGTCGTCGAGCGCTGCTTCAACGCGTTAAAGCAGTACCGAGCCATCGCCACCCGCTACGACAAAACCCGCGAATCCTACGAAGCAGCACTCACCATCGCGTCACTCCTGATGTGGATATGACCCTTTGAAGACAGACCCTAGGCCAGATGCGCCTGCGGATAGCCAGCGGTTCAACCGATGGTGCGAGTCGGCAGCGTGATGATGTCGTCGTGCACCCGGCAGCCCAGGTACGGGACCAGGTGCACGACGGCGGCCCGTCAAAACCGCATCGTGATCCAGGCCAGTACTTCCTCGGCGAAGTACTGGCCGAAGACCTTGCCGAAGCCACTGAACAGTCCGAGGAAGACAGCTCCGGTGACAGTACTTAGGACGCGGTGCCGGGTGATGAAGCCGCGCACTGCTCCCCACACCGATCGCATGGGGGTCCAGGCCGGCGCAGAGTGCCGAACGATGAAGGCGCGGGAGGACAGCAGCCACGCCCTCCATCGGGGGATGCGGGTCGACGGCAGGCCAAGCGGCCCCGTAACCTCGGGGTTGGAACTGATAGGTCTTCGTCCTTTCGTAAGTACGTGAAGTTGCTTCGAGACCAGGTACAAGACCCGTCGGACTGCTGTGTGGCCCCCCGTTGGCGCGGGGGGCCACAGTCGTTTCACCTCCAGGTAGCTGACCGGACCGGACTGCTGTGCGCTGAGAGCCCGTTGGCGCGGTGCTCCGCTGAAGACCATTCGTTCGTCCTCGGCGAGGCCGCTCTGCGGCGCGTTAGGAGTTTATTGGGCGGTACTGACAATCCCAGTGTGTGTAAACATGTCGCGAGACATCAAGTGCTCTGAAAGCGAAGGGGCTTGCAAAATGCCTGCTCGGCCGCGCATTCCCGACCCACGCAAGGGCCATCTGGAGAAGTTCGCCTTTGATCTCCGCGAACTGGGCGTGGGTAAGGTCGGGGTCAGCTGGATTGCTGCCCAGGACGACGCCCTGGCCTCACGGCCGGCCCTCTACGCGGCCCTGTCCGGCACACGGCTTCCCCACTCTGTAACGGTCAGCACGCTGCTTCGCTGGTGGGCGGGCAGCCCCGATGACGAACGGGCGAGTGTCCACCCACGGGACCCGATCTGGGGCTGGATACAGCGACTCCCCGCCGATCACGAAGCCCGCACCGTGGCGAGCGAGTGGAAAGCCCGCTACCAGCGCCTCGCCAGAGCTGAGGAGCGACGACGGTGGGCGAAGAACCGAAAGTGGGAGCCGACGCCCCCTGTACAGATCGACATCCCCCCTGAGCAACACATGCTGATTGCGCAGCTCAAAGAGATGATCGAGCGGACGGAGCTTGGCCAGGACATGTGGCTACTCTTCGGATCCGACACCCTGCGGATGGAGCGGTACCTGAGCGGCAAAGTGATCCCGCGTCACAGCTCGTGCGTTCGCATCGTGCTGATCTGCGCGAGCTTCCACCAGGACCAGGAATCAGACACGGAGTACGAGATCGAGCGGCTGTGCACGGCTGCCGACCTTGCCCGACTGGCCCGTGTGCGAGAGCGCAGGATCGCCCGCAAGACGTCACGAGCCGCCGTCCGCAACTGATGCCGACAACGCAGCCGCCTTCGGGAGGGCGGCCAAGACAAGGACGCGCAGAGCTCTCCGCCGAACTTTCCGTTAGCGTGCAGCTTGGTCACCGTGGCGAAGACCATGTGCTTGCCCATCTCCGTGCAGAACTTGATGGCCCACGCCCTGTCGGCCAGTGCCTCTGGGCGACCAGCACCACCGCAGTGCCAAGTGATCATTCCTGATGCCCTGGAGCATGCGACGTCGGAGGAGGTCGCGGCGTGTCTGGTGACCTCTCAAATTCCCGGTTTCTACCCAGCGCTCCAAGTGATGCAGAGTGGTGTGTGCTGGGTCCAGTTGTTAGCTGCGGTCGAGAATGATGCGCGCGGCTCACGCTCCGGCCGTGATGACCGACCCTCTCTTGTTGGTGCGTAGTTGTCTGTGAGTCCAGGTATGGGGTGTGCCGCAGGTGGTGATCCGGCATCAGGCCTGCCTGCACTGCGGAGCCGTGCAGGCAGACCATCCCAACGCGTGACCTTCCGTCACCCCCGGGGCCTGCTGCCGCCGG
>NZ_JBITRU010000077.1:0-8727 GCF_044540255.1 Streptomyces sp. NPDC086080 | reverse complement strand
CTCGTTACGACAAGCGGGCCTACGTCTTCCACGGCACCGTCACCGCCGCAGCAATCCGGCTCTGGCTCCGCCAGTGATCCGCCGGACAGACCCTAATGCCGACCACCACCAAGTGGGGCCGCGCACCGCGGAGTTCGTGTGCATTTCCCGCCCGGACGGCGGCCGGTGTGTTCGTGCTCGACCGGGCTTACGTTGCCTACATGGACAGGCCCCAGTTCCCCGTGCTGTATCAGCGGCAGCGGTTCATCTTCTTCTGGACCCGGCAGGCGCCGGACGAGTGCGAGTGCCGGATCTACCACGCGGTTCCCGTCTGGTGCAGCTGCGCCAACAAGGCTGAGCCAGGCCTGGAAATGCGCATCATCCGCACCCCGTACCTGCAGGGCAACGCGCAGCCGGAGGTCAGTGCCCCGCTGCGGCTGCGCGAGCCATGCTACGCCGCGGTGGAGGTGCTGTCCGAGGAGTCGCGGTCGTCGACGGCATGAGCCTGCCCGGCATGCCGCGCAAACGGGGCCAGCCTTCCCGGACGGCGAGCATCCTGAGTCCGCTGGAGCGGGCCGTCGTCCCGGCCGCCCAGGAGGTGTCGCCGGACGTCCGGAACGGTGCTGTTGCCACAACACTGTCCTGGCGGGGCGCTGGGCCGCGAGCTGGAGACCGAGTTGCGCAAAGCCACCGGTATGTGTCGAGGCTGCAAGCCGCACGCGTGTGTCGTGGCCCGCGACAGGCCGTCCGCCGAAAAGCACTTGAGGATGCCGGGCTGCACCGACATGGAGATCATCGAGACCAGACCCAGGCAACCGCCCGAACGGAAGGCATGAGGGATGACCGCCCTCTCCCTGACCAGGCATGAGCACCGTGCTGGAATGCGGGGGAGTGTCAGTTGTACTTCGTCATCTGAGCGTCAGTGGTGCAGGTGAGGTGGCCTGGTTGTTGACGTTGACGGGTAGTGCTCACCCGTTGTTGCCAGGAGCGGCGAAAAGCCATGTCATTCTCACGCTGACCACCAGAGCGACCCCGGCGTGATCCGTACCCGAAACACGACCACCGTGCGGCCCTACCTCCCGCCGGCCATCACCAGCGCCGCGAAGATCGCCTGATTCCTGCAGTTGCACGGCTTCGACCCCAAGATGGTCGAGCGCTTCCGCGTCAAGCCGTACGGCCAACAGCCCATTCCCTGGGGCCGGTTCTGCTACAGCCCGCGCACCTACGCCGACCTCTACCAGCGGTGCCCACGCCGCGAGCCGATCGGCTATCCGATTCGCCGTGCACGGCACCGTCCACAGCATCGCCGAGGACCGAAACGGACAGCCGTACGCTCGCCTGGCCCTGAACGTACCGGCCGGGGACACCCGCTTCCACGTACTGCTGCGATCCGCCCACGACAGCCTCATCAAGCCGCTTGCCGCCGGAACCCACGTCCTCGCCTTCGGCGAGTGGACCGTCTTCGACACCCCGCACATTCCGCAGCTGCGGCTGTTCGCCGACGAGCACTGGCAGATCGCCCACTGGGAGACCGATCCGAGCAGCGGACTGCCCACCGACCCGACATGCCCTGCTACCGTCACGGCCCGGCAGCGGGCCGACACCCCGGCTCAGGCCCGGGCACGTGCCCGCCGACCGCGCCCTGCATCGGAATCCCGCCCGCCGCAGGCTCCGCCGACATCCCCGCCTCCAGTGGCGGCTGTCCCACCCCCGCAGGTTCAAGAGCCGGCCGAGGCACCGGCCAAGTCGGTGCAGCCCGAACCCGAGCCCGTCGACGAGCCGACCGTGACACCCCCGCACCGTGAACCGGCCGCCCCTCCTGTCGCCTCCGGCACCCCGCCCGTGCCACCACGGCCGCCGCTCCCGCCACCGCCCCTGGAGCCACCACAGACCGGGCGTTCGCCACGCCGACGACGGTGGCCGCGGTGGCTCGGCGGCCGCCGGTGACCTGGCGCCCCGACCGGCGACCAGGCCCGTACCCTCCACGCCGTCATGCTCGTCCTCTGGGCCCTCTTGCGTGACGGACGGACCTACGAGGTCGCGCCTCCTGCGGCTCTCGCGGCTTGACAGACAGCATTGGGAATCGATGGCACACGCTCAAACATCGGTGGCACAGGACACCTGTCGGCCGACGAGACCGGTGACAAGCTCGTGCGTGGACGCGACGAGGGACGGGAGCCTGATCGTGAACCCCAGCAGCGCGCCGCTGTACTACGTGCCGTGGACCCCCGAGGAACCCGACTGGACCGACCAGGCCGGCATCACTGGCGCCGACTGGCTCATGGAGCAACCGGGCCTGAAGCTCGTCCTGGTCTCCCAGCTGCAGAACTATCGGCAACATCGGATGGCCCAGCGGGTACGGGGCGCCGTTGTTGCCAAGCGCACCACCCTGTCGGGGTGGGACCACGGCCCGGTACTGGCTCCCTGGCCGACCCGGGAGATCGTGGGCGATCTCGCGGGTGATCTCCGGGGCCGTGCGACCGCCATCTGCGTCATCCCCTGGGGCCCCGACCCCCTTCTGACCGCGTGGCTGCGCGTACGCCGTGCCGTGAGCGTGATCGACGGGTCCGTACACCCGCAGGCGGACGAGCCGCTGCTGGAGCCGGTGGTCGAGGCGGCGATGACCGAACTGGGGCAGCTCGTGAACCACGCCAACGCCCTCGTCGGCGGCATCGACAAGGCGTTCGCCGTGCACACACTGCTGAAACTGCACGAGGCGGGCTACCGGTGGACCGTCGACGAGTTGTGCGGCTGGGCGCTGGGCCATGGTTTCACCGGCTCCGAGGAAGAGCGCCTGCGACAGTACGCCACCAAGGCTAGAAGGATCCCGGTTCCAACCGCTGCCACCCGACCCGTTCTCCCCCGGTGCCGTTCAGCGATGGCAGGATCAGGCGCCTTAGCTGCACTCAGCGAGGTCTGGCGCGGTACCGTGTCGCGCCATGACGCTGAGGACCAGCAGGGAACTTATGGCCTGGCAGCCGCCCACCGGCTGGCGCGAGCTGAGCCGCGAGCAGCGTCACGCCTACCTCGAGCGCCACGACATACAGATCCCACTGAAGCCGGCCGACTGGGAGCAGATGGACCATGACCAGTGCATGGCCTACTTCGCCTGGCACGACCGCATCCTGAGTGACACCCCCGACGCACGGGCGGCCAAGGAACGCGAGTACTGGCAACGCCTGCGGGCCTGGAACGTGCTGATGGGCTGGTGGATCCTCTGCCTCATCGCCGCGCTGGGCATCGTCTGGGGAACCGACGCCCTCGGTGACGCCGGCATCGGGATGCGAATCGGCTTCACGCTGTTCATCAGCGTGGGGTACACCGTGGCCATCTTCATCCCGATGCAGCTCACCCGGCCCGATCCGCCGCGTACCTGATCGGGCGCGGGCGCCTTGCCGAAATCCGGTGGCAGAGGGAATCACCGCCGTGTCAGGCTCCCTCCACCGGAGGGGTGTAGCTCAGCCCGGCCAGAGCAGCGGACTCCAAACCCGCACGCCGCAGGTTCAAATCCTGCCGCCCCTGCACAGCACAGCGGCCAGGTCCCATGAGGACCTGGCCGCTCCCTCATGAGCCGACGGGCTGGGCCAGCGCCGGCCCTGCAGAACTCCCGAGCACCTCGCAGCGCGGTGTCGGAGTTGGGTTGCCTGGCTGTCGGGCCGCAGCCGCGTAGGGCGATGACTGTCCAAGGCGCGCGCGACGGTGGGTGATCAGCTGGGCACGGCATTGGCCTTGTAGTACGGAATCAAAGTGGCTCGTCCGCCATCCCCCATGGCTACGGCGATGCGCTGCATTCTCGCACTTTTCAGGTCTCCGGCCACCAGGATGCGGGGATGTTGCTCGTCCGGTGGACAGTACCCGTCCGTCCCCGTGATCAGCCCGGGCAGAGCGGCGGGTTTGGAGCCCATGTTGCTGAGCACCGCGTCGACGACGAATGTGTGCGACCCGACGCCGCCCGGACCCCGGGTGCTGATACGGAAGCCGTCCTGCACGGGGGCCACGGCGACGTAGTCGACGAGGTCGAGATGGATGCGCTGGTCGTCAGCGACCTCGTCGGTCTTGTAGCGGTCGGCCTCGGGATATAGCACGTGGAAGTACACCGTGGCCTGCGGGTGCGCGCGCAGCCAGGTGCCGAGTGACCGGTCCGCGCCCAGCACCGCAACCCGGTGCCCCTCAAGGTCTTCGGTCGCCGCCCGCCACAGCGGCGGCATCCACCTGCTCTTTGGCGCCTCGATCCAGGCGACATCCCCGGGCGTGAGTGCGGTTACCCCGGTGGCTACCACGATGGCCGGCGCGGTGAGGACGCGGCCGTCATCGAGGGCGACCTCGGCACGGTCGTCATGGCCCGCAACCCGTACGGCGCGATCGGACAGCACGCTGAGGCGCCCCAGCTCCTGGTGCCGGGTCAGGTCTGAGGCGAGCGCCTCGGCGAGCGCCGCCCCCGTCGCCCAGCCGCCTGGCACGTTGTCCAACGCACCGATCGCCCTCAGCTTTGCGCCCACCTGCTCAGCCTCGACGACCACTGTCTTCATCCGCAGGCTCGATGCCATCACCGCGGCGGCGACGCCGGCAGGCCCCGCTCCGATGACCAGCAGGTCCGCGTCGTACGTGCCCATGGAGGCTCCTTTTCGATGCGACGATTACCCTGCCGTGTCGCCGAAGTCGCGGTCGAGCGTCTCCCGGTTCCCGGGCTGCGAGACGGCCTCACGGAAGGCCCCTGTGGCGCGCCGGTCGGAGTTGGCACCCGCGGCCAGATGATCGAAGACCTCGTCGACGGTGAGCAGCTGGCTGGTGCCAATGTTGCGCCTTGCCAGCAACAGTGCAGCCTCGTGGAACTCAGCTCCGCCAGTGGATGCGCACGCGTCCGTCACGATCCACGGCCGCAGGCCCCTGTGGTACACGGCAACTGCGGTGTCGTACACGCAGCTGTCCGTGTCGATCCCGCACAGCACCAGGTCCGTCCATCCGTGTTCCGCCACCAGTCGCTGCAGGTCGGCAGTGAGCGCGCTGGAGACGGACTTGTCGATGATCCCAGTCGCGTACCGGGCGTACGGCTCGAGCTCGTCGATCAGCGCCTGCTCCTCCGAAGTGCGCAAGTGCGTCCAGTCGGAGATCCGCTCATACGGCGAGCCGGGCACGTTCTGGAACCGGGAGAACACCACCGGCATGCCGACCGCGGTCCACCCCTCGACGAGCCGCACCACGGCCGGCACCGCATGCATGCTGTGTCGGTTGACGAAGCCGCGCTGCACGTCGACGACCACGAGCGCGTACCTACGAGTGTTCACCCAGTCCTCCAGACGAAACGGGCCGAGATCGGTCAGGTAATCGATTCACGTAGGGCTTCCTGCATATGGCGCAGCCGGTCCGGCAGATCGCTCGTCGCGAGGACCGCCTTGCGCATCCGCTGGTGCGGTGTCGTCTCCTGGTCCCGCGCCACAGTCAACCGAGAGTACGCGCCGCGCAGCCACCGCAAGCCGTGCTCCTCGTCCCGCATCACCGGGTCCCGGCCCGCCTCGACTTCGCCCCGTACATACGCGCTCAACGCCCACAACGTCTGGACGTCGAGCTCAAGCTCCACGATCTCGTCCATGGCAAGTGCCCGCTCGGGCGACAGGGGGTGATACGCCACCCCCGACCAGCCAGCCACGCCCATCGACACGGCCTGAATGCCGAAGTCGACAGCGTCCTGGTTCCGGTAGCCATCGATGAACAGGCCCCGCTCAACATCATCACCCAGGCGCTCCGCCCCGCCCGGATGGTTCCGGTCCACCAGGACCGACGGCGTGGCCACCACCTGCAGCGCTGTCTCCAGGTGCGCGCCCTCCCACGGGGAGTCCTCAAGAAGGTACGCCGACAGTACGTACGGTGCGGCGGCCTCCGTGGCCGAGCCCTCCTGCGCGAGGCGCCTCTGCAGATGCTTTGTCGCCCAGTCCAGATCCGTGTCGTACGACCGGTACCGCCACGCCGCCAGCTCGCCGAGACACTCCACTGATCGCGGTTGCACGAGGTGGAAGATCGCAACACCGCACGCATACACGTATAGCCGGGAATCCGGTGCAGCGTCCGGGTGCCCGGCTCGTAGAACCCGGTGCTCGAGGCCGCCGGGACCGTCCTGAAGCGGCTCGGCACCGGCAAGCAGCGGCTCAACATCAGCACCCAGATAGATCGGAACGAACTTGTGGCTGACCACATGCGCTGGCCCGAGCGGAACGGATTCAGACGTCGGGGGATCAGCGGTACCCCGTCGGGGTGCCGACAGGCTAAGGCCGTATGTGGCCTTACACATGGAAATCCAGTCGTCGATCTGGGTCTGAAGTTCGCCCTTAGCTCTCTCCTCTTCCACTGAGGCTTCGCGTTTGGGGTATCCACCCCGGCCCCTGGTCTGATGCGGAGACTCGACCTTTAGCTCAGGAATCCTTTTTCTGAGCTCTTGCATGTCCTCGGGGAACTTGTCATGGCGCGAGGAGCCAGGCTTCCTCGCGATGTACGCCTTCTCAGGGTGGGTCCACGCGTAGTGGAGCCGGGCCAAGCCCGCGACTCCGTCCCTGTCCAACTTGGAGGCGTTACATGGGCGCCGCTTGTTGCTGATTGCCGTCTTTGACCACCCGGCCCCCGAGGCCTGCAGTCCCAGGCATGCGGCCAGACGTTCCAGATCCCGGCTCGACGGCGGGGGCCGATTTCCGACATCATTCAACTGCCCGGACAGCCACTGTTTGGCTCCCCGCAGGTTCTCGTTCGGGGCTTCGGGCATCGTTCCACCCGGCGATGGTTACTACTCGCGCTGACCGGCGGCCCTGTCCAGCGTCCAGTCACCATTCTAGGAAGATTCCGGCGGCTGCCTCTTTCCCCAGGTCAACTGGCGTCCCAACTGAGGTTCAGCTGTCCAGCTGTCCAGCCCTTTGCCAGGATTTCGCGTAATAGATCACGGTTCTCCCGACGGCCTGAAATGCAGGCCAGGGCCCTCCGGGCCACCACCACAAGGGAGAACACGATGACTGACCTCAAGATCAACAATGGTTCATGGAGCCAGAATGGGCACGACCTAGAGCTCGTACAGGGAAGGGTTGTCGACGGAGCCATACCGCCCACGCTGGTAGCCGAGCTCGCCGCGCTCGCCGGCTCGGGCTCGGGCTCGGGCCGGACCGGCATCAACAACCACGTCGAGAACACGTTCGAGGGGTGGACGGGGACCGGCTGGACCCCGGCCTACTTCAATCGCGCAGCGGCGGCCCAGCACGCCGCCGTAGAGGCGTGGACGGCACTCGCCCGCCGGCTCGTCGCCGATGTGGTCGGCGTCCACACCGTGGAGCCGGCGCACAGCCAGGACGGCCACGCCTTCACGCCGGCGGTCGTCAGGGAAACCATGAACGGCATCGACTGGCACTTCGATGCCGCGCACCTCGAGTACCCGGGCACCGAGCTGGACCTCGGCCCGGACAGTCAGCACTGGTCGGTGATCACGTACCTGAACACGCCGCAGAACGGCGAGCTGGAGGTGGCTGCCTGGAAGCCGGCTGACGCCGGCGCTCATCCGAAGGAGTCCTACCCGCTGGACGAGCGCCTGTTCGCTTCAGCCGAGCGGATAAAGGTCCAGCCCGTCGCGGGGCGGACCGCGATCATGTCCTCTGAGTACGCCCACCGGGTCCATCCGACCCCTACCCCGCGCCGCTTTGTAACAATGTTTGTGGCAGTAGGTGCCAATGGCCAGGCGATCTCCTTCGGATAAGTGCCAGATCCGCCTGACCTTGTCGCGTTGAACGCTCCGCCCTGCACGTGAAGTGAGCCGCGTGCGGGGCGGTTCCATGTATCACCGCACCGTGAGGGCCTCGGCCCGGGGCGTCCGCCGGCCGCATGGCGGTGACCGCCGAGGGCGACGACGGCCGCCCACAGAATCTGGCGCTCCGCATCCGCGTCCTGGCCCGCTACCTCGTCGACGCCGGACATTGCCCGCCCGGCGTCCTCACCCTCGCCACCCGCCCGGCCTGCGCACCGTGTGCTGGTCTGCGGGGGAGTGTCAGTTGTACTTCGTCATCTGAGCGTCAGTGGTGCAGGTGAGGTGGCCTGGTTGTTGACGTTGACGGGTAGTGCTCACCCGTTGTTGCCAGGAGCGGCGAAAAGCCATGTCATTCTCACGCTGACCACCACCGAGAGCCAACACCAAAGAAACCCGAGCACAAGAAATGCGAGCACCGAATTAGATCCTGATATTCCGCTTCGAGACATAACGATTCGCCCCCTTTGGAGAACACCATCGAGAGAGAATCAGTACAGAATAACCAACACTCCACCAGAAACCAGATAATGTAAGGCGAGTGAATGCATCAGAAATGTGCGACGCTCTATCGGGCTTTCCATGCATCGAAATGTTCAAGAGGTCCAGACCACCGTCTGTAGCACGGAGAGTATCCGTTACATAAATTATGTAACGGCGCTGAGTGCGTTACATAATGGGTACACATCAGGTACAGAAGAGGCTGCTTTGGCGGGCCTTTCAACGCAGGTCACCCCACTCATTGCCAACAATCAAGCGCACCAGGAGACAAAATCGCAGTTAAAAAGCGTTTGAGAGCATCCAAAGGCCAAGGATGCCGCGACTCTCGATTATGTAACGGGCCAGCGAAGGCCGGCGCCTATCCTGGTAGCCAGCGGTAACGCCGCGGAGCGGCGTTACATATTCGTCGCGGAGCGACGGGGGTGACGGTCCGTCACGTAGTGACGGCGCGTCATGTCTCCGGAGGAGACGGCGCG
>NZ_JBITRU010000076.1:0-10946 GCF_044540255.1 Streptomyces sp. NPDC086080 | reverse complement strand
ATCATCAGGAGTCGCGCTCGTCTGGCAAACCGGCCCAGCCCACCGACACATCACCGGGCAAACCACATCAACCCGGAACTACGCCGGGGCCGTGTGTGCACTCCCGGTCCTGAGGGATCTGGAGTACACGCCGCGGGTGGCGGTCACCAACAAGCTCCGCTCCTACGGCGCGGCCCGTCCGGTTATGCCGAGGGTGGAGCACCGCACCTCGAAGTACCTGAACAACCGGACACCCCGCTTCCGGCCCCGCCGATACCTGATGACCGCCCCCGGCCACCGAGCCGAGAAGGCGTCGACACTCGTCACATCTCCCGTGCGGGTCCGTAACGTGTCGCCGGTCGCTCGCCTGAGTCATAGGCAGATCCCGAAGCGCCACAGGGCCGGGATGGAACGCGGAACCACCCGGTCCCGTGACCTCCTCACCGGTCAGCCAACGCCACAACCGCCGCAGCGATCAGATCGACGGCGGTGGAGTTGACGTCCAGCACTACGACTTGAGGGGCGGGTCCTCCAGTCCCGGCTTCGGGACCAGACCAGAGGCGGAGGGCATCCGCTGTGGAGCCGCGCGGGTGGGCCGTGGCGTCGCCCTCTGCCCGGAAGCGGGCCCTGGGCTGATCTCTACATTTCACGCCAGCTCACGAAATCATGCCGGTCCCCCACCGAGAACTCTTCACTGAACGGGTCCGCCTCGCCGGTCAGGACCGCCACACAGAAAGACGCCATACCTCCCCCAAATACCACCCAATGGTTCATACCGAAGGCCGTCTGCCTCTGGAAGACGGCTACCCGCCAGTCGTCGGGAGCGCCCTCACACAGCCAGAACGCGACATCGCCGTGACCCAAGTCAGCGAAGGGCAGCAGTGGCGGCAGTGCGCCTGCCGGCAGGAGGGTGCCCAACTTTTCGAGGTCCGGAAGGGCCGGATCGACTCTGTCCAGGAGATCCCCGTACGGGGATCCGGGGACCGGCGGCGTGCTGATGGCCAGGTATTCGTTGATCTCACCGCCACCGTACGTCTCCACGAACTCGCGCTAATCGGCCGGGAACGCCAGGTGTGCCGTCTTCTCGATCTCTGCCCAGTCCACCGCGTCGCCGCCGGAGGCGGGCCGCGAGCAACTCGCGCAGGCGGGCGACAGCGGGGTGGGGCATGTGGGGGCTCCCTTCGGGTACTGGGCGGAGGTCCGAACTCACGGCTGTCCTGGCAGGGGAACGTCGGCACCGGTGCGGCTGTCGATCGCGGTGCCCAGGTTCTTCCAACCCCGGCAGTGTTCAAGCCGGTCCGGGAGGGGGCCTGGCTGCGGGACAGGGATCCGTTCTCCTCGCCCAGCCGCCAGTACGAGACCGGGTTGTCGTCCAGGACCGAGGTCCGGTAGAGCGAGCGTCGGCGTAGTCGTAGACGGTGCACTTGGTTGTCGAGCCGGGTGGGCAGAACTTCGTCAGCCGGTCACCGCTGTAGGTGTAGGTCCAGGCCAGGTCCAGGTAGCGGCCGGACAGTCCGTCGGTGACGCGGGTCAGCGGGCCGCCGTCCTCCTGTGCATAGGCCAGTGACTGGGCACGTCCGCTGCCGTCCTTGATCGGGGTGAGCAGTCCGGTCGAGTTGAAGTGGTAGGTGGTGCCGGAGGTACCGCGCAGTACCCAGCCGTCGACCTCGCGGGCCAAGGTGCTGGTGCCGCCGGAAGGGCCGGCGTAGCTGCCGTCGGGGTTGCGGCCATGGCGGACCTGGGAGCCGTCGGCCAGAGTGATCAGGGCGGTACCGGCCTGTGGTTCCTCGGTCAGCCGCATGTGCCAGCGGGTCGACCAGCCGGCGCCGAAGGCGCCGAAGGCACGGGGGTCGAGGGCAATGGCCGAGTAGTGCGGCCGAGCGCTGCCCACTCCGGGGTCCCTCCGGCTGGTTCAGCGCCCCGGAATGCGTGTTCGGACGACAACCCGGGACGAACCGTCCAGGAACGGCAAGGGCCTGAATCGCTGCGCAGCGACTTCACGCTCCACCCGGGGCGCCCCGCCCACATCCAGCAGCGAACGACCCAGCGCCTCAGCCGGAAGACGCTCCCGCACCTGGACCATCTCCCCCGGCTCGTCCCCGGCCGACGTCACCGCTCACCGGCGAGGTCGAGGTCGCCCTTGCTCGTCTCGGCCGCGCCCTCGGCGACACGGGGACGCCGCCAGGGGTATGCGATCGGACCGGAGAGCGCACGCCACCACGGCTCGACCGGCAGCTCCCCCGCCGGCTCGAACGGCTCACCCGGCCGCGGGAACGCCACCGCCTGAGCGGCCTCCTCGGCCGCGTCCTTCATCCACTCCGCCGGCTCCGCCCAGGGGTGCGGCGCCAGGTTGAACGTGCCCCAGTGGATGGGCAGCAGCACACCGGCCGCCGCGCCGCCCTGGAGATCGCGATGCGCCCGCACCCCCTCCTCGGGCGTCATGTGGATGTCCGGCCAGAAGTCCGAGTACGCGCCGACCTGGATCATCGTCGCGTCGAACGGGCCGTGGCCGGCGCCGATGTCCTGGAAGCCCGCGAAGTAGCCGGTGTCACCACTGTGGTAGATCCGGTGCTTCTCCCCCGCGACCGCCCAGGAGGCCCAGAGGGTGTGCTGGGTGTTGCGCAGTCCGCGGCCGCAGAAGTGCCGGGCCGGGGTGGCGGTGAGAGTGAGGCCGCCGATCCTCGTCGTCTCCTGCCAGTCCAGCTCGCGCAACCGGTCCGCGGACACGCCCCAGTGCTCCAGGTGCGCGCCCACCCCGAGGGGCACGGCGAACAGGGTGTCGGTGCCGGCCAGTGCCTTGATCGTGGGCAGGTCCAGGTGGTCGTAGTGGTCGTGGGAGATGACGACGACGTCGACCGGGCCGAGCGCGGCCGGCAGGAGGGGCGCGGGGTGCAGCCGCTTGGGTCCGACGAGGGGGATGGGCGAGCAGCGCTCGCCCCAGACGGGGTCGAACAGGACCCGGTGGCCGTCGATCTCCGCGAGGACGCCGGAGTGGCCCATCCAGGTCAGGCGCAGTCCCGTGGCGGGCGGGCGGGAGATGTCGGCGACGGTGGTGGGGTGCACCGGGATGTCGCCCCGCGGGGCGCGGCGGGACCGGCTGTCCTTGTCGAAGTAGACCTTCGCCAGGTCCCGGGCCGAGCCCGAGGGACGGGTCCGGGCGGGGCCGCCCGGGTTCTGGAAGACGCCGTCCTTGAAGTGCGGGGATCTACGGATGCGGGCCATGCGTGCGCCGCTCGGGTCCGCGCCGAAGGCCAGGGGCCGTAAGGCGCGGAGTCCTGCGCTCGGGAAACGGGGACCGGCCACAGTGCCTCCAGGTGGAGTCGTTCAGACATTCCATTATGTGCAGCCGGGGTGGCAACGGTGCCGTACCGGCCGAGTGGCCGGGGCGACCGGGGCCGCCGGGCTGACCGGGGCTGACCAGGCGGCCGGGCTGACCGGGGCTGACCAGGCGGCCGGGCTGACCGGGCTGACCAGGGCTGACCAGGCGGCCGGGATCGAATGCGTCGCGCGGTCGGCGCCGTGCCCGGCGGCGTGCGGGGCCGCCGCTCCTCTGTCCAGGCCCGCCGTGATCACCACGCTGCTCACGGGACGTCATGCCACGGAGGCGATCCGGACCTTGATGTCGTCCGGCGACAGCGTGCCCTTGGCGCTCACATGGTCGCCCGAGGACTCGCCGCGCAGTCGGCGGCCGATCCACGGCACCAGGTACTCACGGGCCCATTGGACGTTGTCCCGGCGGACCTCGAGGGCGCCGCGGGGCGGCAGGGGCGGCCAGGGCTGCTCCGGATCGGCGGGGACGTCCAGGCCGAGGGTCTGTCCCGCGCGGAGTGCCACCCGTGTGTGTCCCTCGGGCGACAGGTGCAACCGGTCGGCGTCCCACGCCCTGCGGTCCTGAACGCTCCTGAGGGACCACAGGTCGAGTACCGGGCAGCCGTAGCGGTCCGCGACGGCCCGCACATGCCCGTTGTACGTGGCGATCTTGCCGCGCAGATGCCTGAGGACGGGAACGCCGCGGGTGTCGAACCCGGTCGTCACCAGCACCGTGCCGGACACGGCCGTGAGCGCGGCGATCGCCCGCTCGAAACGCTCGGCCACCTCGTCCGGATCGGTACCGGGACGGATGATGTCGTTGCCGCCCGCGCAGAACGAGACCAGGTCGGGGGCGAGCTCCACCGCCCTGGGCAACTGGTCCGCCATGATCTGGTCCAGCAGTTTTCCGCGCACGGCGAGGTTGGTGTACTCGAAAGCCCCCTCGGGCCGGCGGTCGGCGAGAAGCACGGCGAACCGGTCGGCCCAGCCGACGAACGCCCCGCCGGGTCCGGGGTCGCCGACACCCTCGGTGAAGCTGTCCCCCACCGCCACGTACGACCCGATCACTCTTCCGCTGTCACTCTTCGAATCGTCTGCCACAGCAGCTCATGATTCACCCTTGAATGTGACCTACGCGACCGTAGGCAAGGGTTGACGCACGGTGAGATAAACCACTGTCAAAATGTCGGTCACAGCGGAATACGCCGAGGGCCGGACCCGGGATCGGGGTCCGGCCTTCGGCGCGCGTGTCAGGAAGGGTGCCGCAGGGGTCAGATGGAGACGCCCTTCGAGCGGAGGTAGGACAGCGGGTCCACGTCCGAGCCGTAGTTCGGGGAGGTGCGGATCTCGAAGTGCAGGTGCGGTCCGGTCGAGTTGCCGGTCGAGCCGGAGAGGCCGACCTGCTGGCCGCCGCTCACGGTCTGGCCGGCCGAGACGGACAGCGAGGACAGGTGGGCGTACTGCGCGTAGTAGCCGTCGCTGAGCTTGATGACGACCTGGTTGCCGTACGCGCCGGCCCAGCCTGCGGAGACGACCGTGCCGGAGCCGACGGCCTTCAGGGAGGTGCCGGTCGGGACGCTGAAGTCGACACCGGTGTGGTAGCCGCTGGACCACATGCTGCCGGCCACCTTGTAGGCGGTGCCGACGCCGCCGCCCGGCACCGGGGAGCTGTAGCCGGAGGAGGCGGAGGCGGCCTGGTTCGCCGTCGCCGGGGCGGAGGCGGCCGGGGAGGACTGCTGCGCCGGCTGCTCGGCGGGCTTCGCGGCCTTCGGGGCGGCAGGCTTCGGGGCGGAGGCCTTCGGCGCGGCGGGCTTCGGGGTAGAGGACCCGGCGGACTTCTTCGGCGCGCTCGTGGCGGCCTTGCCGTCGACGGAGAGCTTCAGACCGGGGTGGATCAGCGCCGGGTTGTCACCGACGGCCTCGCGGTTGTCCGCGTAGAGCTGCTTCCAGCCACCGTCGACGTGCTCCGCCTGGGCGATCTTCGCGAGGTAGTCGCCGGCCTTCACGGTGTAGGTGCGGTTCTTGTCGGCCTTTCCGCCGGTGGCCTTGTGGCCGTCGGCGGAAAGGGACTGGACGGCCTTTTCGGGGGCCGCCTGCGGCGTAGCGGCATACGCGCCGGTGGCGCCGAGAAGCGGCAGGGCGAGTGCGACGCCACCGGTTCCGACGACGGCGACGGAACGGCTGAGACGCTGAGCCTTGGTACGGCGGTGCTTACCCTTCGCGGGCATGACGAATTCCTGTCTCCGGCGCCTACGAGGTGAGCTGTCGGGTTCGGGCTGGAGATGCCCGGCCGCGACTTCACGCGACTTAACCCCTGAGCCTGTTCCGGAGACCGGAACAGGCAGTCGTACCTGTGGGTCCCCCGCTCCTGCCGTACACGGGTGAGTGTGTGCGGGCTCCGGGCGGCGGCAGGATTAGGCGTCCGTCCGGATCGGTTGGGAACGTAAGCGACCCGGACGCGAAGGGACAAGCGGAGGTTTCTGGCGAACACGGTTTTTCCGTGATCCACAGGAGGAATTGACGTCACCGAGCGTCGACCGCGATTCCGGCAGCCCTGCGAATTCCCGCACTATTCCCATGAATTACGTGAACATGGCGACAACACATTGTCACGGATATGACGATGCTCACGCACCCATCCCCATTTCCCTTTCTATCGGGGCACGTTATACCGAAACCGCTGAATCGGACATAACGCGTCAATCATTCCATCGCGGGCGCTGCGACCGGAAGGCAACGGCAGCCGGATCCCCTCCGGACCGATGCACGGCCCCCATGGCCCGACAGCACGACACCTCCGCACACTTCACCCGTTTCGCGGCATTCGCGCCGAGCGGCCGGACCCTGCCTGTGGACAACTCATTGCCCCAGGCAGGCATGTCGTATCGTCGAGTGGTGCCCGTCGACGAGCCGCGGCGGCGGCGCCGAGTGGGAGGAGTCCTCCGTGACGCAGCAGATCCCGTCGACCGAACCCGAGCTGACCGGAGTACGCAACTTCCGCGACGTGGGCGGACTGCCGACCGTGGACGGACGGCGGGTGCGGCACGGGGTGCTGTTCCGCAGCGGTCACCTCGCCCACGCGACCGCGGAGGACACCGTCTTCCTGTCCTCCCTGGGGCTGCACACGGTCTTCGACTTCCGTAACGCGGCCGACCAGAAGCTGGAGGGGGCGGACGTCGAGCTGCCGGGCGTGCGCAATGTGAACCTGCCGCTCAGCGACCCGGCCGACGGCGCCGAGTTCTGGAAGATGGTGCGCGACGGCGACCTGGACCAGTTGCGGTCGGTCCTCGCGGACGGCAAGGGCGCGGACCGGATGATCAGGTCCTACCGCCTGATCATCAAGGAGCGCACCACCGAGCACGCCCGGGTCCTGCACTCACTCGCCGAGAACTGCGTCCCCGCGCTGATGCACTGCGCGGCGGGCAAGGACCGCGCGGGACTGTCGGTGGCGGTGACACTGCTCGCCCTGGGCGTCGAGCGGGACGCGATCGTCGACGACTACCTGAAGTCCAGCGCCAAGCACCGCCGCTACAAGGTGCACCGCAGCAGCGGCTCCGCCTCGGCCTACTCCCCCGAGGTCATGGAGCTGCTCGACCCCCTGTTCGACGCGCGCGCCGAGTACCTGTCGGCCGCCTTCGACACGGTCGAGGAGACCTGGGGCGGCGTGGACACCTACCTGGAGCAGGCACTCGGGTTCACCTCCGGGGCCCGGGAGCGGCTGCGCGAGCGCATGCTCGACTGACGCGGGGACCGGCCCCCGGCGTGCCCGTGGCCCCCTACTTCTTGGGGGCCACCTCGAACAGGAAGTAGAGGAAGGCCGCGAGGACGTGACCCGCCACCACGTAGATGAACAGCCGCACCCACAAGGCTCGGGGCAGCCTCTCCTCCATGTCCTTGCCAGTCATATCGTGTCTCCGTGGCTCGGGCCCAGGCACAGGGCGGCCGTGGGACTCTGCAGCAGTGTAGGGACGAGCAGCAGGTCGACCGCGTCGGGGTCGGACGCGGCGGCCGCAATCCCCCTGCATCTGGGGCAAATACCCCAGCCGGGTCCGGTCAGCGGTCGGCGACCGCCTGTTTCACCAGGGTCCTGCCGAAGTCCCAGATCAGTCCGCCGTCGTGCGCGTCGTCCATCACGGCGGTGAAGGCGTCCACGAACCGGTCCACGTCCCCCTCGTCGATGATCAGCGGCGGAATCAGTTTGATCACCTCCATGTGGTCGCCGGACACCTGGGTGAGGATCCGGTGCCGTTGCAGCAGCGGCACGACCACCATCTGCGCGAAGAGTCCCTTGCGGGCGGCCTGGAGCATGGTCCAGCGCGAGCGCAGTTTCAGCGACCGGGGCCGGCCGAACTCGATGCCGATCATCAGGCCACGGCCGCGGACGTCGGCGAGCAGCTCGTACCGGTCGGTCAGCGCGGCCAGCCGGCTCCGCAGCAGCTCACCGATGCTCCGGACGTGCGCGACGATCTGCTCGTTCTCCATGACCGACAGCACCGCGAGGCCTACCGCCATGGCCTGGGCATTGGCCCCGAAACTGGCCGAGTGGACCAGCACCCGGTCCATCGACGAGTAGACCTTCCTGAAGATCCAGTCCTTGCCGAGGGTGGCGCCCACCGGCACATAGCCGCCGGAGAGCGCCTTGGCCACACACACCAGGTCCGGTTCGACGCCCGCCTCGTGCTGGTAGGCGTAGAAGTCGCCGGTCCTGCCCAGTCCGGTCTGCACCTCGTCGGCGATCAGCAGGGCCTTGTGCCGGTGCAGCAGGTCCTGCGCGGCGCGCAGATAGCCGGGGGGCGCCTCGTGCACTCCCTTGCCCTGGACCGGCTCCACGATCAGCGCGGCCACGTCCCCCGCGCGCAGCTCCCGCTCCAGGGCGTCGAGGTCCCCGAGCGGTACCGCCGTGTCCGGCAGCAGCGGAGCGAAGCCGTCCCGGAAGCCGGACTCGCCGTTGACCGACAGGGAACCGGTGGTCAGGCCGTGGAAGGCGTGCTCGCAGTACAGCACGCGCGGTCTGCCGGTCACGTACCGGGCGAACTTCAGGGCGCCTTCGACCGCCTCGGTGCCGCTGTTGCCGAAGAACACCCGGTCCAGGTGAGGGCTGTGCGCGAGCAGCTTCTCGGCCAGCAGGCCGGGCAGCGGCTGGCAGTCGAAGCGGACGAGGTCGGCGAGGGAGGCGTCCAGGACATCGTGCAGCGCCTTGCGGACCACGGGGTGGTGACGGCCCAGGCCCATCACCCCGAAGCCGGAGAGCATGTCCAGATGGTCGTTGCCGTCGGCGTCCCAGAAGTGGGCGCCCTCGGCACGCTCGTAGACCTTGTCGAAGCCGATGGTGTGCAGCATGCGCGGGAGCTGGTGGTTGAGGTACCGGCTGTGCAGCTCGTAGCGCTCGGCCCCGCGCTCGGCCAGCAGCGCACCGAGGTCGAATTCCCCCGTCTGCGACGCGTCCGAAGCGGACTTCGCGGTGGTCATACCTGGTGCTCCTGGTGCTCCTGTGGGTCCTGGGTGGCCTGGGTGGCCTGGGTGGCCTGGGTGGCCTGGGTGGCCTGGGTGGCTTGTGGGTCCTGAGGGTCCTGTGGGTCCTGTGGGTCCTGGGTGGACTGTCGGTCCTGTGGCTGTTCCGCGAGCGCGTCGCCGACGGCGAGGCTCGCGCCGATCCGCCCGGCGATCTCGACGGGCGTGAGCCCGATGTCGGCGAGCACCTCACCGCGTTTGGCGTGCGCGAGGAACTGCTCCGGAATGCCGAACCGCCGTACGGGTACGTCGACATCGGCGTCGCCCAGGGCCAGCGCCACCGCCGAACCCACCCCGGCCGCACGGCTGTTGTCCTCGACGACGGCCACCATGCGGTGCCCGGCGGCCAGCGCCGGCAGGGCCGGGTCGACCGGCCTGACCCAGCGGGGGTCCACCACCGTGCAGCCGATACCCCGCGCCTGGAGCAGTTCGGCGGCCTGGAGGCAGACCGGCGCCATCACACCTACGGCGACCATCAGCACCTCGGGGAAGCCCGCCCGGTGCAGCACGTCCATGCCGCCGACCCGGTCCAGCGCCGGGATCGCCGGGCCGGCCGACTCCTTGGGGAACCTCAGCAGGGTGGGCGCATCGTCCACGGCGACCGCCTCGCGCAACTGGGCACGGAGCTGGTCGGCGTCGCGGGGCGCGGCGATGCGCAGGCCGGGGACCGCCTGGAGGACGGACAGGTCCCACATGCCGTTGTGCGAGGGTCCGTCGACGCCGGTGACACCGGCCCGGTCCAGGACGAAGGTCACCCCGCAGCGGTGCAGTGCCACGTCCATCAGCAGCTGGTCGAAGGCACGGTTGAGGAAGGTGGCGTAGACGGCCACGACCGGGTGCAGACCCCCGGTCGCCAGGCCCGCCGCGGACACCGCCGCATGCTGTTCGGCAATGCCGACGTCCCACACCCGGTCCGGGAACCGCTCGGCGAAGGGGCCGAGGCCCACCGGGCGCAGCATGGCGGCGGTGATCGCCACGATGTCCTCGCGTTCCTCGCCGATCCGGACGATCTCCTCGCCGAACACGGACGTCCAGGAAGGACCGCCGGAGGGGGCGAGGGGCGCACAGGTGAGCGGGTCCATCACGCCGACGGTGTGGAAATGGTCCTCCTCGTGGGCGAGGGCGGGCTCGTAGCCTCGGCCCTTCTCGGTGAGGCAGTGGACCAGGACGGGCCCGTGGAAGCGTTTGGCGCGGCGCAGCGCGGACTCCACGGCCTTGATGTCGTGGCCGTCGATCGGGCCGAGGTACTTCAGGCCCAGGTCCTCGAAGAGGCCCTGCGGGGCGAAGGCGTCCTTGAAGCCCTTCTTCGCTCCGTGCAGTGCCTCGTAGAGGGTGCGGCCGACCACGGGGGTGCGCTGGAGTACGTCCTTGCCCCAGGCCAGCACGCGTTCGTAGCCGTCGGTGGTGCGCAGGGTGGCGAGATGGTTGGCGAGACCGCCGATGGTGGGGGCGTAGGAGCGTTCGTTGTCGTTGACGACGACGATCAGCGGCCGGTTCTTGGCGGCGGCGATGTTGTTGAGCGCCTCCCAGGCCATGCCGCCGGTGAGGGCGCCGTCGCCGACCACCGCGACGACGTGACCTCTCTCCCCCAGCACCTCGCGGGCCTTGGCGAGCCCGTCGGCCCAGCCGAGGGCCGTGGAGGCGTGGCTGTTCTCGATCACGTCGTGCTCGGACTCCTCACGCGAGGGGTAGCCGGACAGGCCGCCCTTGCCGCGCAGCTTGGAGAAGTCCTGACGGCCGGTCAGGAGTTTGTGGACGTAGCTCTGGTGGCCGGTGTCCCACAGGATGCGGTCGACGGGCGACTCGAAGACCCGGTGCAGGGCGACGGTGAGCTCCACCACCCCGAGGTTGGGTCCGAGATGGCCGCCGGTCCTGGACACCGCGTGCACCAGGAACTCCCGGATCTCGTGGGACAGTTCGCCGAGTTCCGACTCGGACAGCGCCTTCAGGTCGCGTGGTTGCCGGATGCTCTCCAGGATCGTCATGCTCGGGCCCCCTTCGAAGATTCCGTGCTGTTCAGCTCACGGTGACGGCCGGCTCCCCCGACACGATGCCGTCCTTCTCCATCTGCTCGGCGATCTTCATCGCCTCCTCGATGAGCGTCTGAACGATCTTCGACTCGGGCACGGTCTTGATGACCTCGCCCT
>NZ_JBITRU010000075.1:0-10999 GCF_044540255.1 Streptomyces sp. NPDC086080 | reverse complement strand
CTCGTTACGACAAGCGGGCCTACGTCTTCCACGGCACCGTCACCGCCGCAGCAATCCGGCTCTGGCTCCGCCAGTGATCCGCCGGACAGACCCTAGGCGAACGGGGCGAGCGGGCGTGGATGCACGAGCTCATCGAAGCGGACCCGAACCGTTCGCTGATCAGTCCCGATATGTGGTGAGGTTGGCTCATGGGTTCCCGATCGAAACGCCGTGAAGCGCGCAACAGGAGGCAGCGCCGTTCCGGTCCGACGTCGCCGGCGTTCGATCCGCACGCGCAAGTGATGGTGGACTCCTTGACTGCATTGATGGCGCTCATGGCCACATTTGCTGGCGATGATCCTGCGGCGGCGGTCGACGCAGCATTCGACAAGGCTGTCGACGAGTTCGTCGCGAAGCTGGGGCGGTTCGACGCGATCCGGCTCATCGAGGTGGCTCGTCAGCGGTTCCTGCCGATGGCGCGCGAAGGCGAGACGCCCGTCACTGCGGAGGCGGGCGCCGCGTACCTGGAACTGCTGGCGCTGGTCGCTCTCGGCGCTAGGCAAGATTCGGCGACGGCTGGTGCCCCCGCAGTCGAGGACCAGGAGATGAGCCACTTCGTCTCCGAAGCGAAGGACGAACTCGACAGGATCCTCCGCCTTGCGCAGATACGGTCCTTCGCCGCTGTTGACCCGACCGACAAGCTTGCCCTCGTGTCCATGCTCATACGTGGCGCCGAGGTGTGGATGCGTAACTCGTCCTACCCGGAGATGGTCGCAACGACCAACCTGGCGCTTCTCGACGGCAACCCGAGCGTCCGCGCGGCGCTGAACGCCGAACTCGGCTTCGACGCGACCGACGCCCTGGCTGTCCTCGACGCATGCCACCACCTGCAGGAGGCTGGTCTGAATGACCGCCTCAAAGCGATGGGGGACGCAGTACTGGACGCGATGGCCGCGGTGGAGGCAGGCCGGGCGGACGACGGGCTTGCAGAACTCGCCAGGTCCAGTGTCATGTCGATGTTCGAGCCCGACGGCGACCAGGCCACGGTCGCGATCGACGACGTCGTCGCGCGCACGGGCATTGCTGTTGAACGTGTGGGGGCCGTTGTCGAACGGTTCCGCCTCGACCTCGGGACGGCCAACTCTGGGGACGTCATTGATGCGTTCACCACCGGCAGGAACCCGCTGCGTAGCCGGCCGCTCGTCGTCGCCGACAACGGGCGCTTCATGCTGCCGCACCCGGCGTTGAGCGTGTTCGCCGTCCGGGAGACCCTCGAAGAGCATCTGAAGACATCGCCCGTATGGAGCCAGTACGCGAAGCATCGCGGAGACCTCCTCGAGTCCCGCACGCGCGACGCGCTCGACCGCGTACTCCCCGGGGCTCACTTCCGGGACGCGTTCGAGTACTACGTGCCTGCGAATGACAAGGAAGCCGAGACTGCTGACCCGGCGAAGTACACCAAGCGCGTCGAGGGCGATCACCTCATCGTCCTCGACGACGTCGCCCTCATCGTGGAGGACAAGGCCGTCGCGTTGAGCGCGCTGTCCCGCGGAGGGAAGACGACACGGATTCGTACTGATCTGACCAGCATCATCACGAAAGCAGCCGAGCAGTCCGCCCGAATGCGGGATGCACTCGAGCGGGACGGTGGCCTACGTATCGAAGACGAAGGCTGGGTCGACCTCAGCCACATCCGTGAGATCCACACCATCGCCGTCAGTCTCGACGACCTCTCGACCGTCCTGACCGCCACCGCAGAGCTGGTGCGGGCTGGGCTGCTCACCCCTGACAACATCCCCTGGACGGTGTCCCTGCACGACCTCGAGCTGATCACCGAACTCGTCACACGCCCGGCCGAGTTTCTCCTCTACCTGCGTCGGCGCCGCAACCCTGATGTCACCGTCATGTTCCATGCACCGGACGAACTGGACCTGTTCCTGTACTTCTTCGAGGCGGGCCTTTGGGTCGAACCCGACCCGGCACAGGTGTGTACCGCGTTTCCGTTCCTCCCTGAGCCGACCACGGCCGAGCTGCGCCGCTACAGGGCACAGAAGCCGACCTTCCTGACCAGCCGAACCGACGTACTCGACAAGTGGTTTCACACCAAGGGACGTGATGACACAGGTTCCGGATCCGCACCCAAGCCGGCGATGGTGCCCTCGCCACTCGCACCTCTCCTCGACCAACTGCAGTCATGGAACGTCACCGGATGGCTCAGCATCGGCGCGACGCTGCTATCCCTGGCAACGCCCGCCCAGCACAAGTTCGCGCGCCATGGTGACATCCTCCTCAGCAACCCGCGCCCGAACGGCCAGGGCCGCAGCATGACGGTGCCCGTCACGGCCAGCGTCGATCCGGCCGAAGGATGGTTGTTCGTGTGGGCGACACGCCCAGCTGGACAGGACCCCGACGACGCCGAGAAGAGCCTCCGTGGCTACCTGCGAGCCAAGAAGCATCAGCTCGGCCTGCCGCGTGGCGTCGTCTTCCTCTACGACGAACCGACTCGCGATCTCGTCGGGGCCCTCTACGACGGACACATCGGGCCGCTCGACGCCGCGCTGACTGCCACCTTGCAGTCGTTGCGGCCTGCGTCAGAACTTCAACGCTCGATCCACCCGAACGCCAAGCGGCCACCACGCGGCACGAAGGACACTCCCAAACAGAAGCAGAAACGAAAGCAGTAGCCCTTCGCGCCAGGGCTGCCGAACATCACAGAAAAGCCATCTCGGCAGGCCGCCAAGCCAAGTGGCACGCGGCCAGCGCCCGTGCGAGGAGAGGCTCTGTCTCGCGCAAGGAGGCGGTGCTCCGGCCGGTGTTTGCGCGGCTCAGCCTGGACGCCCCCGCGCGGCGCGGCGAGCGTAAGTCAGGCGCGGCGCACCTGGTGAACCAGCCGCCGCAACAGATCAAACGTGGCCGGCCCGAACTGGCCGGTCTGCAGCTCCTCGAAAGCCCCGCTCGCCACAAGCCACCCTAATCCTCTGCTTCCCCGCTCGGCACCTGCAGCCAGCGCCCTTCGAGTCTGCATACACCAACATCCACACCCCAGCTGCGCGACGAGCCCGAAACTCCGCCACGCTGCTGTGGCCGCTCTGCCGCCAACCCGTGTACCGGGCAAGACGCCACGGAGACCGGAGAGTTGAAGGCTGTGCTCTGCGACCCGCTGCACCGGGCGTGGGGCAGCGGTCTACTGTCGGCGGGCGGGGAGCGCCCTGTGGTGGATGGAGGGTGCGGTCAACTGCAGCCTAGTCCCGGTGTGTCGCGACCCGTCGGGCGGACCTGCCGGCCCGGCCGCCCGATACAGCGGCGTGGCTCGTCCCGAGCTCCAAGGGCTGGGGCCCTCCTAGAACCGCAGCGTGACGTAGATCACTTGAGAAAGGTGCGGGGTGATTGCCGGTTCGCCTTCAGGCCGACCCTTAGGGATAGCAGCCTCATCATGCGCTACAGGTAAGGAGCTTCACATGGTCCTGCTGTGTTACTCGGATCTCGAGGACGATGACCGCGTCGGCGTCCCGGCGCTTCATGCCGCGTTGGAGAGCTGGGTGCTTCGCCTGCTGGTCGACACCCAGGACCGGGCCACGCGCCTGCCTGCCCGCTTCGCCTCACCGATCGAGGTCTGCACGCCCGAGGACGAGGCACTGGCGTTGCGGACCATCCGGTTCCTGCGCTACGCGCAGGAACAGCTGATGGACCGGAACGCCCACCTTCGCTACCTCTGTCCGGACTGCCCCCGCGATGGGCAGGCGGGCTGTCCGGCTCTCAACCGGACGAGCCCGAGAGGAAAGACCGTGCACGAGGCGGTGTATGCGTTGCGAATCGAACCGGTGCCCGTGCAGCACGGGACCTGGCTGGCGCAGGCTCGGCCTGCGGCCTCCCGGGTGCTCGAGCGGCTGCGCCGGATGGCCAGGCAAGTGACCACACCCGTGCCCGGCGCCGGTGAGGTAGCCCGCAGGGCTGTCGTGCGCCACCTGTATGAGATGGCGCGCATGTGGAGGGCACGGGGTCTGCCCGATGACGCCGTGAACGTCGACCAGGAACAGGACGGGGCCTTCGCCCAGGACGTCTGGATCGCCTTGATGGAGAGGGGGCGGCGGAGAAAGGACACCGACGCGAGGCACTCCCCCGTGAACTTCATCGCTGCCGTCCTGCACACGCTCGCCCAACAGCTCAGTGGACCAGAAGCATTCACCACCCGCGAAGCCGTCATGGCCGCGCTGGTGGCACGTAACGCCTGCATCGAGGGTGACACGGCAGCCGTGGACGAGTTCTCTCGGACGTGGCTCCATCTTGGCCGACCGCACGCGTGGCGCGCGGCCGTGGAGATGGCCCTACTGGGTGACTGGGTTGAGGCTCTTGGCGGGCACCTGAGTGGCGATGCCGAGATCATGGAGCTGCTCCACCGCCATACCGAACGGGAACATCGCTGTCTACAGCCGCTCTGGGAGCGAAAATCCGGCGGCCGCACGGTGCGGCTGCTGGAGGCCCCGGTCGCGTCGGGGGTGTCCTTGAGAGATGTGGTCAGCGATGACCGGCGCCCGGAGAACGGCCTGTTGCACGGCGAGGTGGACGATTGCCGCGTCCTTGCCGTGCTCGCGGATCTGCCACCCATGGAGAGAGCCGTAGCCATGACCTACGGTGCGCAGCGCGTGACATGGGCCCAGGCCGCGGCTCTGGGCGGCGCTGACGATCCGGATGCGTTCGGCAACCGGGTGCGCCGCAAGCTGAGACGACTGGGGCTGCGCCACCGTGCCGCGGCAAGCCCGTCCACCCTGGTGCCGGCGGCCGGCCAGTGAACACTCTCGGCGCAGCCGCAGCCGAATATCTAGCGAGCCTTGCGGCAGCACTCACGCTGGTCGCAGCGCGCAGCGTCAGGCGGCGCTTCAGGCAGCGAACTGGTCTCGCTCCGGGCGCGCCGGCCACAGATGCGACAGCCGAGCCCCACCCGGGACCGCGCTGACGCCCGGCTGCGGGATGTGTACGACACCTCCCTGAGACAGGAGGCGTCGTACAACCGGGCTCGGCACCCTTATGTTCGCGCCGCCGGGTCCGCGTGGGCGCTGGACGACCTGAGGGCCGCCGTGTCACCGTGCTCGCGGGCGACCGAGGCACCTACCTCGCCATCGACGGAGGACCTCCGGCCGGAGGTGCCCTCCTTGCAGGATGCCGCAGGCGGATAGGTGAACCCCGGGAGCCCTTGCACAGCACTAGGCTCTAGGAGTGACGACACCAGCCCCTCAACCCCCGGATGCCGGCAGACATCTGCTCTACCTCGTGGTGTTCGACCCGGAGGACGGCACGGCTCCCTCAGAGATCTCGCCGGTCATCGACGCACCGCTTGAGGACCCCGATCAATTCGCCATCCCTCACGCACTGGCACGCGACGTGGCCCGGGCGTTGCCCGGGTTGTGGTACTGCCTGCATCTGCCGCAGTCACGAGGAGACCTGGTCGACCTTGAAGCGTGGAAGCTGAAGGGCCTGCAGCAGCTGGCGATGGGACATCACGTGATGCCCGTTCCCGTCACCGCGCTCGACAGCCTGGCTCTGGCCCCGTGGTGGCGGCCGATGCTGGCGTTGTGCCCGGACGAGCTCGTCGAGCGGACCGCACGGGGAGCGGTCACGCTGGGGGTCGAACTCCCCGTCGCCTCCTTCTCATCTCTGGGCGACGCGAGTCTCGTAGAACATTGGCAGGCCATCCAGGAGCGCGTATACCCCGACGTCCCTCCGCTGGCGGGGAAGGTCAATCTCAGCCGCCGCCTGGACCTGGCCGCGTTGGACCTGCCCTGGCGTCTCATGGCTCGCCGGATGGGCTGGGACATCGATGCGCCCGCCGATGAGGAACCACGTACGCTGCTTCATCGCACCCTGCAGGGGCACACGCTCGTCGCGGCCACCGCCCGACTGGAGCGTCAGGGACTGACTGTCGAAGAAGCCGAACCGGTCTTTGGACGGACGGTCGTTGAGGAGAAGGCACGACTACGGCTGCCGGTTGCTCTGGCGCTGCCTGGGGTCGCCCCCGCATACGTACGCGGCGCCTACCCCCCTCAGCTGCGCAAAGCCCGCGTCTGCCCGCTCGCGGCCCTGGACGCCGGCGACACCTGGTCGACCGAGATCGGTGAACGCGATGATGCCCACGTCGAACGGGCGGCCATCGAGTACACGCTGACCCACCGGGCCGTCGCCAACGACAGCCTGGGACTGATGATGCCCTCCGTTCCCCCCAGCGCGTTCACGCTGCTGGCCGACCTGGAAAAGCACTTCCGGGACTCTGCCGCGGACCGCCCCCGCTCGGTGGAGAAACTGCTCAGCCGCCTCAACGCCGTCGTCAGGCCGCTGTTCACCGAACCGGTGATGGAGGCCATCAGCCGGGCGTCGATGCTCACGGTGTTCTCCAACTTCCCGCTGGGCCTTGCCACCATGCCCGGCGACACCGCCCCGCTGGCGGCGCGCCTGCCCCTGACGTACGAGCCGCTGCTGCCGCTGACCCGCACCGTGCAGAAGGCCGGTGCCGTCGCCAGCGGCATCGAGTGGAAGAACCGCATCCGCGTACTAGTGGCGGAATGTATCCCTGCCAGCGACCCGGTGGGCCAGATCTCACGAGACGGCTGGCGGATCACTCAGGACACCCTGAAGGACGTCGAGGGGCTGAGTATCCACGCGGTGCAGACGCTCTCCCTGGATGCCTTGCGCGAGGCCGTCAGCGAGCAGACACCAGACATGCTGATCATCAGCGCGCACGGCACCCTCGTTGGCAACACGGCAGCCATCGTCATCGGCGACGAACCGCACATCGAGCTCGGCCTGCAACATGCCCCGCCCGTGATCGTGCTCAGCGCCTGTCACGTCGCTCCCCGGGGCGCCAGTGCCGTCTCCATCACCGATCTCCTGCTGCGCGAGGGCGCGCTGGCCGTACTCGGCACCCAAGTGCCCGTGGACGTGCGCCGCAACATGATGCTGACCGGCCGCCTGCTGACCAACCTCGCCGACCACCTCATCAACCAAGGACGTCACGCCACACTGTTGGAGGTGTGGCATCACACCCAGACCACTAACACCGTCAACGACATCCTCATGTCCACCCCGTCGCTCAGCAGTTGGGGACGGACCCCCGGCCCGGGCGGCGGGCTGGCCCCACTACAGGAATTCATGATCAGCAGATCGGCCGGGCGGCTGCGCGGTGCCCACATCTACCAGGACACCGAACAAGTCCTCGGCGAGATCGCAGATGATCAGGGACGCGGCGAACAGGTCCGCAACTGGTTCCGGCGCCCCGGCTACGTCCCGGAATCACTCTTCTACCTCTTTGCAGGCCGTCCCGAGCGGATCCTCATCTCCTCCATGGAGGAACGCGTCGCGGCGCTCTGGCCGGACTCCGACACTCCGGGCATGTAACGCCTCTGACCAGCGCAAACCCAGCAACCGCTATAGCGGTCTGCACGAGAACGACATGCCCCTTCGTCAGTCATGTCAGTACCAGATGAGCACCACGCGTCAGCGCCAACCGCCAGGTCACCGGGCTTGCGCCGCTGACACCTAAATGACGACGTCCAACTGACACTCCCCTGCATACCAGCAGCCGGCCGCCACGTACCCCCGGACCGCGTCTGGTCAGCGTGGCTGTGCGGCGACCACCTCGTCACCGAACGGCGCGAGGTCATCAGGCAGTTCGCCAACGGCATCGACGCGGCCGGACGCCGGGTCCACCGCGCCTTCCTCGCCAGCGTTCGCGTGCTCGGGGAAGGCGTGGACATCACCGGCGAGCGGGGAGTCGGGGCCGTGTGCTTCGCCGACACCCGCGGCTCACAGGTCGAGATCGTGCAGAACATCGGCCGCGCGCTCCGGCCCAACCGCGACGGCACCACCAAGGTCGCCCGCATCATCGTGCCCGTCTTCCTCCAGCCCGGCGAGGACCCGACCGACATGGTCGCCTCCGCCAGCTTCCGCCCCCTCGTAGCCGTCCTCCAAGGCCTGCGCTCCCACGATGAGCGTCTGGTCGAGCAACTCGCCTCCCGCGCCCTCACCCACGGGCAGCGCAAGGTGCACCTCCGGCGTGACGAAGACGGGCAGATCGTCGGAGCCGGCGGCGAGGTGAGCGAGGACCAGGAGCACGACGACACCGATGGTGCGGTCGAGTCGGCGCTGCTGCACTTCTCCTCTCCCCGGGACGCAGCCGCCATCGCGGCGTTCCTGCGCACCCGGGTGTACCGACCCGAGTCGCTGGTGTGGCTGGAGGGCTACCAAGCCCTGATCCGCTGGCGGAAGGAGAACGAGATCACCGGCCTCTACGCCGTGCCCTACGACGTTGAGGTCGAGGTGGGCGCGACGAAGACGTTTCCGCTGGGGCGGTGGGTGCACCAGCAGCGCAAAGCGCTGCGCGCCGGTGAATTCGATCCCCACCGCAAGGAACTACTGGACGTGCCCGAAGCCGGGATGGTCTGGGAGCCCGGCGAAGAAGCCTGGGAGACCAAGCTCGCCGCGCTGCGGTCCTACCGGCGGGCCACGGGGCACCTCGCTCCCCGGCAGGACGCGGTCTGGGGCGAAGGCGAGGCAATGGTGCCCGTCGGGCAGCACATGGCCAACCTGCGGCGCAAGGGCGCGAAAAACGGCCTAGGCAAGGACCTGAAGCGGGCGGAGCAGCGTGCGGCGCAGCTCACCGCGATCGACCCGGACTGGGACTGCCCGTGGCCCCTGGACTGGCAACGCCACTACCGCGTCCTCGCCGACCTCGTCGACGCCGACGGCCACCTGCCCGACATCGCACCCGGCGTGCTCATGGACGGCGACGACATCGGACGGTGGCTCCAGCGGCAGACCCAGCCGGCCGCTTGGGCGCAACTGTCCACCGAGCAGCAGGAACGGCTGTCCAGGCTGGACATCAAGCCCGCTGAGGCTCCGGCGGCCAAGGGCGCGACGAAGGGCCCGAACAGGGCACAGCAGGCGTTCCAGCGCAGCCTGACGGCCCTCGCACAGTGGGTAGAGCGAGAGGGCGTGGACCGGCCGGTGCCGCGCGGCCATAGCGAAGAAATCGTGGTCGACGGCGAGAGTGAACCGGTGATCGTGAAGCTGGGCGTATGGGTCTCCAACACCAAGACCCGTCGCGACAAGCTCACCCCTGAACAGTTGGACGCACTACGAGAACTCGGCATGCAATGGGCCTGATGCTCCGCTAGCCAGCCGGGCGGTGAATCGGATGGTCACCGAAGTACACGGCCAGGCCCCAGGACAAGCGTCCTGGAGTGGGCCTCGTGCCATCAGCCCATGGTTGCCGCTGGCCAAGACCCGGAAGGGTTCCCGTTGACAATCGCAGCCGCCCAGCCCGCCGGTCGTCAGCTCCGGCGCAGGGCGAATGCCACGGCGAACGCGGCAATCAGCGCCGAGGCCACCCCGCCCACCGCCCCGATCGGCCCGGTCAACGAGGGGTGAACGAGGCACAGGTAGAGCGTGGCGGCCAGGACTAGGACAAAGACGATCCCCAGCACCAGAAGCAGCACGGGGTCCATGCCCGAGGGCTGCGTGGCCGACGGCTGCTGGGACTGGTTGGTACCGGTGGACATGATGGTTTCCTCCCTGGGATGCCTGCGGACGGTCCGCAGGCGGAACGCGGAGCACGAGGCGCCCACACCCCGTGCATCGCGGGGTGCCAGACGGACAGCAGAGTGCGAGATGGCGGGGTTGCGGCCCGCAAGTCGGCCGGGATCACCGCCCAGCAGCTGCGGCCGTCTTCCTGGGCTTGCGCGGCCGTGTGATGGCCGTGCGCTGGTACTGGTGGACCATGGTGAAGCCGAGCGGGGAGAGCGGGGCCTTGGTGCGGTGCTCGCGTCGCTCGACGAGCCCAAGGGCGACGAGCTTCTTCAGCCCGCGTTCGTGAGTGTCGGGGGACCAGCCGTACCACTCGGGGGCTTTCTCCGCGGGGAAGGTCGACCAGTTCTTCTCGCGGGCGACAACCAAGAACAGGGCCAGGGCCGGCAGATCCAGGACCTCGTCACGGCCCAGCGTCCAGAACGTGGTTGGGATCTGCAGGAAACGGTTCTCCTCCGTGTCGCCCACGGGGCGGTCGTAGGACTTCCCGCTGCCGTCCTCGCGCAGGAGAGTGACCGTGATCATGGTTCCGCTGCGGCTGCACTCGATCAGCTTCCGCGCCTGCAGCCGGCGCAGAGCCCGCCACGCACCGGTACGGGCGGACTGGTCGGTCGCGGTCTCGTGGATGTCCATCAGCCGCGCCCACACCGCGCTGTCGTGCGTGGTCGACCAGCCGTTGTCCCCGTTGCTGCACGCGGCCACGATGATCAGGTAGGCCTTGAGGCCTCGCAGGTCCCTGCCGGTCACGAAGTCCTTCAGGGGCCCATGGCGGCTGGCGGCCCCCTTGTTCGCCTGGACGAAGGTCTTGCGCAGCGGCACGTTGGCCCGGATCGAACGGGTGAGGACCGCCGCACGAGTGTCCCGCCCAGTCGCGGTCGTCTCCTGCATGTCCCGCTTGGCGGGCGTCGTCGTCTTCATGCCCCAGAAGGTAGCCAGCTGGGCCCTCTGATCCCAAACGATCCAGCCTATCGATGTCTGATGTACCAGCGGCTGATCATGGACGTCCCAGCGGGTGTATGGGAGAGCCGCTGAAAGATCCATGTGACAGATCCAAGTGGGAGACCCAGGTGAAAGTTCAACTGGGATAACTACTGTTTGGGATGGGGTACGCCTCAGCTCCTCAACCCGCATGCCCGGCCGCCGCCGTCCCAGCACGACGGCGGACCCGACCGACCACCTCGCTTTTCCGGCCGCCGACCCCGCTTCGCACCCCTGGCCCCGTTCCGCCAGCACCCACAGCACGAGGCCGCGGGCGGCCCTCTGAGCGCCCTTCAGGCACTGCTCTGACCGAGGGGCGCCCAGCGGGCCCGTACAGCGGCTCCTTGACTGGTAGCTGCTCAGTGGGCACCTCGGCTCAGAAGCTGTTGTCGTTCCGATCTTGAGAGATGCGTTTCGAACGGGAGTCTCGATCGGGTGGTCGCGGACCGCTGGGCGCATACGGGTGGGG
>NZ_JBITRU010000074.1:0-11021 GCF_044540255.1 Streptomyces sp. NPDC086080 | reverse complement strand
ACATCCACCAACTTCGCCTTCGTCCCCTCCGACACCACCGCATTTTACGACCCAACAGCCCACGAATGCCGAGGAGTTATTTTTCGGCAGCTCCCAGGGCTCCGGCGTTTGCCTTGGATGTCCGGTTGATCATGTGATGCCGTAGAGGGCGAGGACGCGGTGGCGTTCGGTGTGGGCTCGGCGTCCGGCGGCGGTGTTGACGTACCCGGCGAGCGGTGGCGCGGCTGGGACCTGGCTGACCCCTACCGCCCAGCCTTCCCGCCACCGAGAAACCCCGTGCCACACCAGCCCGAACTGCCGGGTGAGGCCGCATGGGCCTGACCACGCACAGCACACCGACGGAGATCGGTCAAACCCGTCCCACGCGCGGCGACCCGCCTGCAAGGCTGTCGCGTCGGATCAGCCAGGCAGCAGAGCAGGAACTCCACCATGTCCTCGAACACGCCCACCTCCGCCGCACACCGCCGCGTGGACTGGAAGGCCCTCGACCGCGCCCTGGCCCCGTACTCCACTGACTCCCTGATCGTGCTGCTCCAGGCCGCGCTGGCCTCACCCGACTGCCAGCGCCTCCACGACCACCTGCTGCTGATGTTCACCCGCGTACTGCGCACTCCGCGCCGCCCCGGTGTATCCGTCGGCGCCGAGGACCTGCCCGTCCTGGTCAAGGCCGTCCTTGATGCCGCTCCGGGACGCGGAGTCCTCACCGGCCGCCACCCCAGCAACCTGCGCGCCTGTGTACGCCACCGCCTCGCGAATGAGGGGCTTTTGGTCCACCCGGGGCAGCTTGCCCACCCCCTGCTCGTTCTGCGCAGCCTGCAGCTCACCGCCCATGCCACTGACGAACCCCTTCGCGCGGCCGCCGGATTCGGGGTCGCGGATATCCTTGAACTGGCCCTGCGCCTCACCGACCGGGCCCTGACCGCGCTCACCCCCGCCTGGCCCGACCCGATCACCGGGGAGAGCGACGGGCAGGTCGCCTGCCATCTCACCCCCGCCGAAGTCGAGGCCGCCACCTTCATCGCGACCGCCGACCCCGCCGACCTGCTTCCTGTCTGCCAGCACCCGGAGCGCGCTAATCGTGCCCTGGACTGGCTGACCCGCCCGATCAAGGCCCTGCCACTGCGCTACCACCCCGACACCCCGCTGCTCGGCCCGGCGCTGGCCGTCACCGCACACGGCCGACGCCTGCCCGTCCCCGCCGGGGCGGCGACCGACGCGATCGCCCCTGCCGTCGCTCGTCTCCTGGACAAACTGCCGCCGGACAAACTGCCCGTGGCCGAGGAACGGTTGCAGGAGGCGACCGTTGCCCGGCTCGCCCAACTTCTTGGCCTGGACCACATCCCGGCCCGCCCCGACCCGGTGTGCCGCCTGTCCTCGCCCACCCACCGTTACGACATCGCCGTCGTCAGCGCGATCACCACAGGCACGCTCGGTCCACGCGTGGAGGAGGGCCGTGCCGCTCTCGCCGAGACGCCACCGGGGCGAGGCCGCCTGGTCGTCTACGGCGGACCGCGCCTCCTGGGACCCGAACTGATCAACGACACCGCCTTCCTTCACGTCGAGGAAGTCGCCGAGATCCTCCACCAATGCGCCGGCGACGTGACGCTGCTGGCACTGTTCGTCCTGGATCTCACCGAACACCCCGGCGCCCGGGCAGTGGCCTACGACGACGCCCTCGACGCATGGTCGCAATGGCACCGCGAGGCCACCTTGCTGCTTCCCGGCCCTGACCGCCAGGGGGGCACCGCCTACGCCGCCGACCACGACGAGGTCTGGGAACGCGCTGCCGCGCACGCCGAGACTGACCTCCTTCTCAGCGGTGCTGGCCTGCCCAGCGTGCGAGACTTCCAACGCGCCCGGCGCACCCCGTCGGACCTCGGCTGCGCCAGCACCTACACCGACCTCGAGCATCACTCCGCCGACGGATCCCTCCTGATCCGCACAGCCACCGTTCCCCCGATCGTCATCGTCGCTGTCCCCTCGCGGCGGCCCAGTTCTCTACTCGACGTGAGCGCCATGGCCAACCTCGCCGACTCCCTGCGCACCACCCTCACCACCCTCGATCCGGTCACCGCGCACGCGACGCTCCCCAACGGTGCGCCCCTCATCGTCGAAGTGACCGTCTCCGACGAGCCCCATCAACTCCCCGCCGACGCACTGGACGGCGTGGACGACGTCGACGTGGGGGAGCGGCTCCTGCTGCGTGCCGGCGCTGACCCGACGGCCGCGCGCATCGGTATCGTCGTCGACCCGCTGCTGCTGGCTGCCTTCGCCGGTGACGGCCACAAGGGACACCGCATCCTTGGCCGGCTCGTCCACGAGCTCATCACCCAGGTCCGCACCGGCCGCGGCGGCGGCCCCGGCACCGACGCCGACGCCTTCACCACGGCCTGGAACACCGCTCACCCCCTCCTGCGCCTGACCGGCATCACCACCTTCTGGCCCGCTACCGCCCCTGCCTACACGTTGCCGCGCACTCCGCACCTGCACGCCCGCGTTCTGCGCACCGCGGCCGCGGCCCTCCGGCGTGCCCGCGTGCCGGTCGGCAGTTGGCACGGCGCCGACGCCTGCCGCCCCGGCGGGCCCGCCGAGCAGCTCCTGCACGTACTGGAGAAGGCCCTCGCCGACCAGATCAGCGGGCACGAGCCGGCGCTGCTCAGTGAACTAGCGCGGCACCTCAACGCCGCCTGGTCGCACCGCACCCGGACGCTCGCCGAGACCGCCGCCAACCTCGCGGCCCCGTGGGCCAGCAACTGGACCGCAGAGGCCGGGCGCCGGTACGAGGATGCCGCCACGGCCACGTCCGCGCTCCAACTGCTGTTGCAGCAAGCCCTCGTCACCGCGCCCACCGGCGCCCAGCCCGTCGATGTACTCGCCGTTGCCGAGCTCGTGGCGCTCGCCGAACTCGTCCTCGACGCCGGCATCACTGCGGTCGCCGCAGCACGCCGCCTGCACGACGTGTCCCTGACTATCGATCCCAGCGGCCTGTTCTCCCTCACCACCGATCCCTGCACCGCCACTGAAGAAGCCCAGGACACCGCCGGTGCACCTCTCGGGTTCGACGCTGACGCCTACCACCGCGCCCGCCAGCAGCGGATGATCGACGCCGCCGTCAACGCCGAGCCCGCACCCCTCGACCCTGCCGCCATCCTGGCCCACACGGCCGCCCGGGCCCCCAGCGACTTCGCCGCAGCCACCCTCCCTGCGGGAAGCCAGCTCGCCCACGCCGACCGACTGCTCATCGAGCACTGGGGATGCAGTCTGGACGCAATCGGAGCCGTCCTTGCCACCGCCGCGGACTGGCTCACCAGCGACAGCGGCATCGCCATGGTGACCACCGAGACTCTGATCAACGAGAGCGCCACCTGGTCCCGCCTTCCCACCGACCACCTGCACGCTGCCGTCGACCACCTGCGCCTGCATCCCGGCAACGCCGCCGGCACCGGTGAGCACTCCTACACCGAAGTCGAGCGCCGCACCCGGCCCCTGACTCACCCCCTCATCACCGACGGCGAGGAGCTGCTCGTCCTCCCCTGGCTCGCCCACGCCTCCCGCGAGGCCTACGCCGCCTACCTTGACGAGGGCCGCCTGCCGCACCCGGGCCTGCCCACACCCGTCGGCCAGGCCCTGTCCCGCCACCGCCAGCAACTCGACCAACGCCTGGAACAGGACGTACGGGACGCCGCCCGCGCAGTGCAACTGCCCCATCGCTTCCGCCTGCTGGAAAGGACCGCCGCCGCACTCGGTGTCCCGGGCCTGGCCGGCGAGATCGACCTGCTGGTCGCTGACCCGGACAGAGGTCGCTTGTGGGTGATTGAGGCGAAGAACCCCACCGGGGCCGTCGCCTCGCACGCCGTACAGCAGCACATCAAGAAGTTCACCGCCCGCTACCGCGACAAGCTGCTCGCCAAAGCCGCCACCGTCGCCGCTCACGCATCCCGCGCGGCAGTCGCCTGCGGCATCGACGGCGAGCGGCCCTGGCGTGTTCTGCCGCTGATGGTCACGCGCACCATCGAACCGGCCGCCTTCCTCGCCGATCCCCGCGTCCCCTACACCACCGCCGACCACCTCGCCGCGGTCCTCATCCGCGTAGACGACCCCGAGCCTGGCTGGGTACCGGCCTCACCGTCACCCCAGTGACACTTGTTCGACGGCGTCAGGGCCCGACAGAAGTGTCACGGGTTGACGGTGAGGGCTCCTAGTAGAGGCCCGCACGCCCGTAAAGGCCTTCAGGGCGCAGCCTTTCACTGGTCACGCTGGGCGTGGACCACCCGACGTCGTAGTCCCTTTAGGGATACTTCGTCGCCGCAGACTGGGTCTGTCGTATGCCAGAAGTCCCACCCGTCGGTGGACAAGGTGGACTCAGGGGTATTGCGGCCTCTGACGTGGAGCTTGACCGCTCGCCCGGCAGCCGACAGCGAGGGGTAAACCTTCTCCTGGTAGCGGATCTGGCCAGTGGTCAACACGGTTGCGGTGTGTCGTTGGCCCATATAGTCACCGTGCAAGGTCGCCCCGGGGGTCACTCTGCCGGCGGCCATCATTTCCTGGAAGCCTACGTGCTTCTCATCTTCGCTGACTGCTGTCTTCCGCGATCTCGTCAGAGGTGGTTGCCCCGACGCTCGGGACTTGGGGATGGAGGACTCGACAGACGAGGGTTCGACTGGTCGAGGTGCGGGGACCGGTGCCGCCAGAGGCGCGGAGATGGCTGGAGTTACCGCCGCGCGGGGGAAGTCGAAGGTGGCGCGTACCCGTTGGAGGCTCGCCCGTAGGTCCGCGTGGGGCAACTTCGGCACGCGCTTGGCGAGCAGATCGATGAGGTCTTTGGGAGGCTCGCCGGAGGCGAACAAGTCGTTGAGAGCGAGGTTGACTTCGCGGTCAACAAAGAAGCTACGCCACAGCTCCTGGATGCGGTTGTCGCGCATGTTGTCCTTGCTCAGCAAGGACAACAGCTCGAAGGCAGCGTCGGCGTCGTCAGCGATGCGCACGGTGCGGAAGAGCTTGTGCTCGACCGGAACCGGAGCATGAGCGTTGTACACGCGCCATTCCGCCCCGTTGGTCAGGGCAACCCATTCCACACCCGCGACTGCTGCGTAGCTGATCGTCTGGTTCGCCCAGCGCGGATCGTCGAGGTTCTCCCCGATCGCCTTCGCTTCGATGAACAGCCGGGGCATGCGCATGAGGATCAGTGCGTAGTCGACGGGGTTGTCGGTCGTTCGCCGTCGGTACTCGCGGTGTACCTCGTCTGGCTCCAACACGTCCCAGCCCAGGGCGGCGATCACTGGTTCGATGAGGCCGGCTTTCGTGTTCTGCTCGCCCACCCGGCGGCCGAGGCTGCGGTAACGGCCCAGCCGATCAACGCACTGCTTCAGTGTGTCCAGTAGGTCGGTCACGTGCTGCTCCCCCGTCCTCACGCCCCAACGTCGCTTCCTTGCCCGGTGATCGTTTAGGATCCGGGGCTTATGGCTCGTGATCATGTGGTGGGGGATGGCTTCCCGGAGCGGATACGGATCGGCGCGTTGACGCGGACGTTCACGCCGGAGCTGGTGGACTTCGCGATCGAGGAGGCCGGTGCGCGGGAACGCGCGGTGAAGTCGTTGCCCGCGCGGCTGGTGGTCTACTTCACCCTCGCCATGTGGCTGTTCACCTCGGTCGGGTACGGCGGGGTGCTGCGGGAGCTGGTGTAGCACTGGCCGCTCAAGCGGGGCGAGAAGTGGCGTCCGGCATCGACAGGGTCGCTGACCAAGGCCCGCTCCCGGCTGGGGGCGGGGACGCTTCGGGTGCTGTTCGACCGGGTGCGCGGAGCGCAGGGCACGCCGGCCACGCCGGGGGTGTTCTGGCGGAACCTGCGCCTGACCTCGCTGGACGGCACCACCTTCAACGTCCCCGACAGCGCGGCGAACTCCGCCGCGTACACCCGGCCTGTGACCGGGGCCCGGCAGGGGCCCTATCCACAGGTGCGGCTGCTGGCCCTGGTCGAGTGCGGCACCCTGGCCGTGATCGCAGCGGTCTTCGACTCCCTGGCAGTCGACGAACGCAGCCTGGCCACACGCCTGTTGCCGATGATCGAGCGGGGCACACTGCTGCTGGCCGACCGGGGCTTCCCCTCCTACGGCCTGTTCACCGCAGCCGCGGGCCGGGGCGCTGAGCTGTTGTGGCGCGCGAGCGCGTCGTTCACCCTGCCCGTCATCGAGGTACTTCACGATGGCACCTATCTCTCCCGCCTCAACGGGCCACGCGGACAGCGCATCACCGTCCGGGTGATCGAGTACACCGTGCACAGCACCGCAGAGGGCGCCGACGGCTCCACCACCGAGTCCTCGGAACTGTTCTGCCTGATCACCACCCTCCTCGACCCGGACACCGCCCCGGCCACCGAACTCGCCGAGCTCTACGCACGTCGCTGGACCAGCGAAACGATCTACCGGTCGATCAAGGTCGAGCAACGCGGCGGCCGCACCGCGACCCTGCGCTCCAACAGCCCCGAAATGGTCGCCCAGGAACTGTGGGCAATGCTCTGCGTCTACCAGTCCGTACGCCACCTGGCCACCGACAGCGCGGCCCAGGACGGCATCCCACCAGCCCAGATCAGCTTCAAGCACGCCCTGCACGCCGCCCAGCGCACCGTCGGGGCGGACTTTCCCCCCTCGACGCCTGACCGCCAAGATCCGTGACATCGGCGCCGACCTGATCCGCACCGTCACCCAGCCACGGCCCGGCCGCCGATCACCCCGCGCCACCAAGGCCCGACACGTCAACTGGCCCACGCTCCAACCAGATCAACCAGCCACCGAACGCGTCACCTACACCGTCCAGCTCCACCCACTCACACCACGACCACAGTCACCCTGAAACGACCAAGGAAGCGACGTTGGGTCACCCCGGGCGTCATCGCTCCTTGATTGGAGTAGAGACGTCCGTAGGCCAACAGGTACAACTGCGGGTTGAACAATTGTCGATACAGCTCCTCGCACGGCAGGCCACGCCTGCCGCGGTCACGCAGGACACCCAGCACCGTTTCGGCGCTCTGCATTTCGCATACCTCCCAGACCGGGATGTCCGATCACCTGTGCCCCTTCGCCCTGCGGACGGCGTTACCGTCCTCCTCGGCAGGCCGTGACCCCTGCGACTACTACGGGCACTCCGTCGCCCTAGCCTCGCGCTTTCACGAGGCGGGGTTGTCCGAGGCTTGATCAAATAAGCGGAGAGTGCTCCTGACCTGCAACGATGGGACTTGTCTAGGGTCCTGTTGGCTGCATGGGAAGAAGCACTCTCCAGGTGAAGAAGCGTATCGGGTCGTACCCGCGTGTCCGCATCGAGGGCGGCGGCCGGGCGGTGGTCTCGCAGGCCGGGGGCGTGTTGCTGGTCGAGACCGTCCGCAAGGCCGGTTTGGACACCGCGATATCCGCGGCGCTGACGCCGTGGCGGAAGCCGCGGGCCGTCCACGATCCGGGGAAGATCCTGCTGGACGTGGCCCTGGCGGTGGCGCTGGGCGGGGACTGCCTGGCCGATGTCGGCATGCTGCGGGCGGAGCCGGCCATGTTCGGGCCGGTCGCCTCCGACCCGACGGTCTCCCGCCTGATCGACACCCTCGCCGCCTCCGGCGACCGGGCTCTGCAGGCTATCCGTTCCGCGCGGGCCGACGTCCGCCGATATGTCTGGCAGTTGGCTGGCCGGGAAGCGCCCGACGCGGACGGGACGGTGACCGTCGATCTCGACGGGGTGCTGGTGATCGCGCACTCCGACAAGGAGGACGCGGCCCCGACCTGGAAGCGGACCTACGGGCACCACCCGCTGATGGGGTTCGTCGATCACGGGCCGGGCGGCACCGGAGAGCCGGTGGCAGCCCTGCTCAGGCCCGGGAACGCGGGCTCGAACACCGCCACCGACCACATCACCGCCGCCCAACTGGCCCTGGCCCAGCTGCCGAAGAAGTACCGGCGCGGACGTCGGACCCTGATCCGCACTGACTCCGCGGGCGGCACCCACGACTTCGTCGCCTGGCTCGCCCGGCGGGGACGGTGGCTGTCCTACTCGGTCGGCATGATGATCACCGAGCAGGTCCACCAGCATGTGCTGAAGGTTCCGGCATCGGCCTGGACGCCGGCCGTCGAGACGGACGGAGAGATACGCGACGGCGCCTGGGTCGCCGAACTCACCGGTGACGTTCTGGACGGCTGGCCGAAGGGGATGCGGCTGATCGTCCGGAAGGAACGGCCGCACCCCGGGGCCCAGTTGCGGCTCACGGACGCGGACGGCATGCGGCTGACCTGCTTCGCCACCAACACCGTCGGCCGGCCGATCGCCGAGCTCGAGCTCCGTCACCGGCTGCGAGCGAGGGCCGAGGACCGCATCCGGGCCGCCCGGGCCACCGGCCTGCGGAATCTTCCTCTGCACCGCACCGCGCAGAACCGGATCTGGCTGGAGATCGTGCAGATCGCTCTCGACCTGCTGGCCTGGATGCCGATGCTCTCGCTTACCGGCAGGGCCAGGCTCTGGGAACCCCGCCGTCTGCGGCTCCGCCTGTTCACCACAGCCGGACAGCTCGTCACCACCGGCCGTCGGCGGATCCTCCGCCTGGCACGGCACTGGCCCTGGACCGGTCACATCACCGCAGCCCTCGACCGGCTCACCCAACTGCCCGACCCCGGCTGACCAGCGAAATCACCCGTCCCTACGACAGCACCTCAACACCCGGAGCAGTGGAACCCGGCGCCCTCCCGAGACGACACTCGGGTCCTCGGCCTGCCCAGCCTCAGCCCACAGCAACAAGAACGGTCCACCGACTCCGTCGGCGGACCGTCACGAAACTTCGAGGCTAGTGTCCTGAGTCGTTAATTCGTGTGCAGTATGCGGCGAGGGTGTCGAGGATGTCGTCGGCGGTTTTCGTCCAGACGAACGGCTTGGGGTTCTTGTTCCACTCGTTGATCCAGCCGCGGATGTCCCGTTCGAGTTCGATGACGCTGCGGTGGGCCGAGCGGCGGAGTTTGCGACAGGTCAGCTCGGCGAACCAGCGCTCGACGAGGTTGAGCCAGGACGCCGAGGTGGGAGTGAAGTGCAGATGGAAGCGGGGATGACGCAGCAGCCACTTCTTGACCGGCTCGGTCTTGTGGGTGGCGGAGTTGTCCAGGACCAGGTGGAGTTCGAGGTCCTTGGGGACGGCGGCGTCAATGACCTTCAGGAAGCGGAGGAACTCCTGGTGGCGATGGCGGCGGTAGTGCTGGGCGATGACCGATCCGGAGGCGATGTCCAGGGCGGCGAACAGGCTGGTCGTGCCGTGCCGAACGTAGTCGTGCGTCATCTTCGCCGGCGTGGTCGGCGCCATCGGCAGCACGGGCTGGGTCCGGTCCAGGGCCTGTATTTGCGACTTCTCGTCCACCGCCAGGACCAGGGCGTTCTCCGGCGGGGACAGGTAAATGCCCACCACGTCGCGGACCTTGGTCACGAACTGCGGGTCGGTCGACAGCTTCCAGGTCTCCACGATGTGCGGCTTGAGGCCGAACGCCCGCCAGATGCGCGAGACAGCCGACTGCGACATCCCCGCCGCCCCAGCCATCGAACGCGTCGACCAGTGCGAATCACCCGTCGGCGGCGCCTGATCGAGCGTCCTTGCGACCAGGGCCTCGACCTGCTCGTCCGTGATCTTCCGCGGCGCCCCCGACCGCGGCCGGTCCACCAGGCCCTCCAGCCGGTCCGCGGCAAACCGGGACCGCCACTTGCGCACCGTCTCCCGCGAGACACCCAAGTCATCCGCGACCCGCGCGTTCGACAGGCCGGCCGCGCACGCCAGTACGATCCTCGACCGCAGCACCAGCGCCTGAGAGGCGGTCCGCTTGCGCAACCAGCCCCGCAGCACCCGGCGTTCGTGATCGGACAACTCCAGCGGCAACGGCTTGGGACCAGGCACCGCCCCACCCTACAACCGCAAGCGAACTAACGACTCAGGACACTAGGACTCGCGTCCCGTAGGCGATCCCATGTTCGTCTCCGACGTACGTAACAGCGTGATGTAGGCGCCCCACTCATCCCCTTGACCGCTCTGACTGAGCGTCGCGTCGCCGTCCGGAAGGTGCGGCGGCCACACCATCAAACCGCCGCAGACGACGACACCGGCATCGGACGCCGTGCCGGTGGAGTCTTCGTTGCCTCCGCTGGGGATTAGGGTTCAGGCAATCCAGCTTTCGCCATGTCACGCGGGCCACCTGACGCACCGCCCGTAGCGTCTCGGCGCGGCCGTCAGTTTCCTGACATGCTCTTGTCCCGTCACCGTTTCCGGATCGGGTAAGTCATCAGGCCCAGGAACCTCCTCCCAAGTTCCTCCCGGCTGAGCCGGGGATACGTCAGAGCGCCTCATGGCGCACTGGAAGCCGAAGGTGCCCTTGAACGTGCCGGTGGCGCCCTGTTTCCTGGAGGCCGCGGTGATGACCGTGGCGTCCATGCCAAGCACGATCCAGCCCTTCAGATGCCGCCCCGCGACGGTCAGATACGGGAAGCCGCCGGGCCGCAGGTGCAGCAGCGTCCAGACATGGCGACGCACCCGCTGTCGTACCTTCGCGATCTGTGCGCGCCTCGTCTCGTCCGTCGTGGACAGCAGCCGGTGCAGCGTGGAGTCCGACACTGCCGGTCCGAACAGGGAGCCGTGGTGGAGCTGGAGCTGCTCGGCCTCCAGCAGATTCGTGGCGCCGAGCGCGATCGCGACGACGAGGCCGACGAGCGCGGTTGCCCGGTCCCGCCACGACGAGGTCGTGCCCGACGGCAGCACTCCCGCCAGCGCGTCGGTCAGGCCGACGCGGTCGGCGAGCTTGCGCAGCAGCACCACCCCTGCATGCCCGACCAGCCCTTTCCCATCGGCCGTCACAGACAGACCGCGGTCCCACCCTGTACGCTCGCTCACCAGAAAGGTGCCCTGACTCCTGCGCCGGATTTGATCTAGTACTCCAGCCGTAGATCGTGATCTTGCCGGTGGGGTCGGCTGAGAGACAGGTACAGCCACCGCTGATCATCGGTGTGTGAAGACTGAAGAT
>NZ_JBITRU010000073.1:0-11319 GCF_044540255.1 Streptomyces sp. NPDC086080 | reverse complement strand
GGGGGGGGCGCCGGGCCCCGGGGGGGGGGGCCCCCCCGGGGGGGGCCCCCCCCCCCCCCGGGGGGGGGGGGGGGGGGCCCTGGGGGGGGGGGGGGCCCCCCCCCCCCGGGACGGGACGGGAAGGGGCGGCGGGGGCGAAGAAACTCCCACCCCACCCCACCGCCTGCCCCCACCCCACCGTCTGCCCCCACCGCGCCGTCCGCCCCCACCGCGCCGCACGGCAAAGGGCCCCCACCTCACCAGAGGCAGGAGCCCTTCACACAGCCAACGGCCGTTACACCGACCGGAACGCCAGCACCACGTTGTGCCCGCCGAACCCGAACGAGTCGTTCAGCGCGGCGATCCGCCCGTCCACAGGCAACTTCCGCGCCTCCCCCCGCACCACGTCCGCCGCCGCCTCGGCCTCGGGATCAAGGTTCTCGACGTTGATCGTCGGCGGCGCCACGCGGTGATACAGGGCCAGCACGGTCGCCACCGACTCCACCCCACCCGCTCCACCGAGCAGATGACCGGTCATCGACTTCGTCGCGGAGACCGCGAAGTGGTCCGCGTCGTCCCCGAACACCTTCCGCAGCGCCTTCAGTTCGGCGATGTCCCCCGCCGGCGTGGACGTGGCGTGCGCGTTGACGTGCACGATCTCCGCCGGATCCAGATCCGTCCGGTCCAGCAGGTTCCGCAGGGCCGCCGAGATGCCCCGCCCCTCCGGCTCCGGCTGCACGATGTCGTGCGCGTCGGCCGAGATGCCCTGGCCGACCGCCTCCGCGTAGACGCGGGCGCCCCGCGCGGCGGCGTGCTCGGCGGACTCCAGGACCAGGACACCCGCGCCCTCGCCCATGACGAAGCCGTCGCGGCCGGTGTCGTAGGGACGCGACGCGCCCTCGGGGTCGTCGTTGTTCTTGGACATCGCCATCATGTTGCCGAACGCGGCGATCGGCAGCGGGTGGATCGCCGCCTCCGTGCCGCCCGCGACGACCACGTCGGCGCGGCCGGTGCGGATCATCTCGATGGCGTAGCCGATGGCCTCGGCTCCGGACGCGCACGCGGAGACCGGCGTGTGCACACCCGCGCGGGCGCCCACCGCGAGACCCACGTTCGCGGACGGGCCGTTCGGCATCAGCATGGGGACGGTGTGCGGGGAGACGCGGCGGACGCCCTTCTCCTTCAGCACGTCGTACTGGTCCAGCAGGGTCGTCACACCGCCGATGCCGGAGGCGATGACTGCGCCCAGCCGGTCCGGGTCGATGTTCGGGTCCTCGCCGGCCTTGGCTTCGAAACCGGCGTCGGCCCACGCCTCCTTGGCCGCGATCAGCGCGAACTGCGCCGAGCGGTCCAGGCGGCGGGCCTGCGGCCGGGGGATGACCTCGGTGGGCTCGACGGCCACCGGTGCCGCGATACGGACCGCCTGGTCGGCGGCCCACTCCTGCTCCAGGAGCTTGACGCCGGAACGTCCGGCGACCAGCCCCTCCCAGGTAGAGGCCGCGTCGCCACCCAGCGGTGTGGTTGCGCCGATACCGGTGACGACCACGGTGCGATTGGTCGGGCTCATCGGAATTCTTTCTCCAACGGATCTACGAGGATTCGTACGGCGCCACCGCCGGGTGGCGGGGCCTGGGCTCCCGACCCCCGGGCCTCCCGTACCGACGGAGTGAAGTACCGGCGGAAGGAAGTCAGGAGACCCGGAAAGCCCGGCAGGGCTCAGCCCTGGTGCTTGAGGATGTAATCGGTCGCGTCGCCGACCGTCTTGAGGTTCTTGACGTCGTCGTCCGGGATCTTGACGTCGAAGCGCTCTTCGGCGGCGACGACGACCTCGACCATGGACAGCGAGTCGACGTCCAGGTCGTCGGTGAAGGACTTGTCCAGCTGGACGTCCTCAACCGGGATGCCGGCGATCTCGTTCACGATCTCCGCGAGACCGGCGACGATCTCTTCCTGAGTGGCGGCCATGATGGCGCTCCTTCTTTGTGGTTCCAGATTCCAGCGGATGAAACGGTGCTGCCTCGCGTACCGGACCGATCATCCGGCACGGAGTGCCTAGGGGAGGGTAACGACCGTCGCGGCGTAGACGAGACCCGCCCCGAAGCCGATGACGAGCGCGGTGTCGCCGCTCTTCGCCTCACCGGTCGCCAGGAGCCGCTCCATCGCGAGCGGGATCGAGGCGGCCGAGGTGTTGCCGGTGGTGCGGATGTCACGGGCGACCATGACGTGCGCCGGCAGTTTCAGGGTCTTCACCATCGAGTCGATGATCCGCTCATTGGCCTGGTGCGGGATGAAGACGTCCAGGTCGTCCGGGCTGATCCCGGCCGCGTCCAGCGCCTGCTGTGCGACCTTCGCCATCTCGAACACGGCCCAGCGGAACACCGCCTGGCCCTCCTGCGTGATCGCGGGGAACTTCTCGACGGTCCCGTCGCGGTAGTCCGACCACGGCACGGTCTGCTTGATGGTCTCGGACTTGTCGCCCTCGGAGCCCCACACGGTCGGGCCGATCCCCGGTTCCTGGGCCGGGCCGACGACCACGGCGCCCGCGCCGTCACCGAACAGGAAGGCCGTGGCCCGGTCCTCCAGGTCGGTCAGGTCGCTCAGCCGCTCCACGCCGATGACGAGTACGTACTCGGCCGACCCCTCCACCACCATGCCCTTGGCCAGCGTCAGCCCGTAGCCGAAGCCCGCGCAGCCGGCCGAGATGTCGAAGGCGGCGGCCTTGTGCGTGCCCAGCTTGTCGGCGATCTCGGTGGCGATGGCCGGGGTCTGCCGGAAGTGCGACACGGTCGATACGACGACGGCGCCGACCTGCGAGGCGTCGATCCCGGCGTCCGCGATCGCCTTGCCGGATGCCTCGATCGACATCGCGGCGACGGTCTCCTCGGGCGAGGCCCAGTGCCGGGTCTGGATGCCGGAGCGGGAACGGATCCACTCGTCGGACGAGTCGATCGTCTCCAGGATCACCTCGTTCGGCACGACCCGGGTGGGGCGGTAACCGCCCACGCCGAGGATGCGCGCGTACGGGGCGCCCTTGCTGGGCTTGATCTTCGCCATGCGGGTCGGCTCCTTAAGGCGGTCAGGCGGTGTGCTCGGCGACGAGCGCGCGGGCCGCGTCGAGGTCGGCGGGGGTCTTCAGGGCCAGCGTCTTCACGCCGGGCAGGGCGCGCTTGGCGAGGCCGGTCAGGGTGCCGCCGGGGCAGACCTCCAGGAGGGCGGTGACGCCGAGCTCCTTGAAGGTCTCCATGCACAGGTCCCAGCGGACCGGGTTGGCGACCTGGCCGACCAGGCGCTCCAGCACCTCGGCACCGGAGGCGACCGCGGCGCCGTCCCTGTTCGACACGTAGGTGAGCTTGGGGTCGCCGGGCGTCAGCGCCTCGGCGGCCTTCGCCAGCGTGTCGACCGCGGGGCCCATGTGGTGCGTGTGGAAGGCGCCGGCCACCTTCAGGACGACGACCTTGCGCACGCCCTCGGGCTTGTCCGCCTCCAGGGCCGCGATCTGCTCCTTGGTGCCGGCCGCGACGATCTGGCCCGCGCCGTTGATGTTCGCCGGCGTCAGGCCCAGCTTCTCCAGGTGCGCCACGCTCACCTCGGGGTCGCCCCCGAGCAGCGCCGCCATGCCGGTCTCGGTGATCGCGGCGGCGTCGGCCATGGCCAGACCCCGCTTGCGGACGAGGGAGAGCGCGGCGGTGTCGTCGAGGACACCCGCGAGGGCGGCGGCGGTGATCTCACCGACGCTGTGACCGGCGACGGCACCGGGTGCCACGTCGCCGAGCGCGGCGGCGGAGAGCAGCCCGGCCGCGACCAGCAGCGGCTGCGCGACGGCCGTGTCGCGGATCGCGTCCGCGTCGGCCTTCGTGCCGTAGTGGACGAGGTCGAGTCCGATGGCGTCGGACCACGCGGCGACGCGGTCCGCGGCACCGGGGAGTTCGAGCCATTCAGTCAGGAAGCCGGGCGTCTGAGCGCCCTGGCCGGGAGCGACGAGTACGAGCACTCTCACACTCTCTCTTGGGGACGGGTGCGGCCGCCCGTGGGGACAGGGACGAAGAACGGCAGGGGGTTTTGTGGAGCCTCGACAAAAGACTAGGACTGAAGATCGCCATCGGCCAGACGCCCCAGGATCAGCGCGATTCGCAGGGTGAACGCAGAGCGTACATCGGAGGGTGACCAACCGGTGACGTCTGTCACACGTCGGAGCCGGTAACGCACGGTGTTGGGGTGAACGAACAACATCCGCGCCGCGCCTTCGAGACTGCTCGCCTGCTCGAGATACACACTGAGCGTTTCCAGCAGTGCGGCCCCGGCCTCCTCCAGTGGTCTGTAGATCTCCTCCACCAACTGCTCGCGCGCCGACGGGTCCCCCGCTATGGCACGCTCCGGCAGCAGATCGTCCGCCGGCACCGGGCGCGGGGCGTCCTGCCAGGCCGCACACGCCTTGAGTCCCGCCGCGGCGGCCTGCGCGGACCGGGTCGCGGCCAGCAGGTCCGGCACCACGGGACCGGCCACCACCGGACCCGCCGCATACGGTCCGATCAGCGACTTCGCCACCGCGATCGGGTTGTCGCTGCCGCCCGCGATCACCACCAGCCGGTCTCCGAGCACCCCGGTCAGCACCTGGAGCTTGGCGTGCCGGGCGGCCCGCCGGATCGCCTCCACGGTCAGCTCGGAGTCACCGTCCGGCGCGGTGCCCAGCACCACGCACACATGCTCGGGCGAGTTCCACCCCAGCGCGGCGGCCCGCGACACGGCCCCCTCGTCGGCCTCGCCGCTCAGCACTGCGTTCACCACCAGCGACTCCAGCCGCGCGTCCCAGGCACCCCGTGCCTCGGCGGCCTGCGCGTACACCTGGGCGGTGGCGAACGCGATCTCCCGCGCGTACACCAGCAGCGCCTCGCGCAGCACGCTCTCGTCGCCGGGCGCCGCCACCTCGTCGATGGCGGACTCCATGACCTCGATGGTGGTGCGCACCATCTCCACGGTCTGGCGCAGCGTGATTGCCCGGGTCAGCTCACGCGGCGCGGTGCCGAACACATCGGTGGAGATGGCCTGCGGGGCGTCGGGACGCCGGAACCACTCGGTGAACGCGGCGATGCCCGCCTGGGCGACCAGACCGATCCAGGAACGGTTCTCCGGGGGCATGGCCCGGTACCAGGACAGCGTCTCGTCCATCCGCGCGATCGCCTGCGCGGCGAGCGTGCCGGACGACCTCTCCAGCCGCTTCAGCGTCGCGGCATGCGCGTGGGCGGGGCGGGCGGCGGCTCGGTGGGTACTGGTTTCGGGTTCGGGCACGGGGACAAGACTGCCTTATCGGGACTGCCTCGCGTGTCACAGGGCCTACCGTGGACCCTGTGATGGACGTACGACGCTCGGGTGAGCGCTACCGGGGCGGCGATCCGGCGGCCGGGATCGACACCCGCCACGCCTTCTCCTTCGGCCCGCACTACGACCCCGGCAACCTCCGCTTCGGCGCGGTGATCGCCTGCAACGAGGAGCGCCTCGCCCCCGGCGCCGGCTTCGACGAGCACCCGCACAGCCACACCGAGATCGTCACATGGGTGGTGGAGGGCGAGCTGACCCACCGCGACTCCACGGGCACGGAGACGGTGATCCGCCCCGGCGACGTGCAGCGCCTGAGCGCCGCGTCCGGCGTCCGCCACGTGGAACGCAACGCGGGCTCCGCCCCTCTCACCTTCCTCCAGATGTGGCTCGCCCCCCTCACCCCCGGCGGCGACCCCTGCTACGAGGTCGTCCGCGGCATAGCCGACTCCACCCCGTACGCCCTCCCGGAGGCGGGCGCGATGCTCCACGTCCGCCGACTCTCGGCGGGCGAGCGGACGGCGGTGCCGGACGGGGCGTACGTGTACGTCCACGTGGTGCGCGGCGACGTCCACCTGGACGGAGAGCACCTGGGCCCTGGCGACGCCGCCCGCCTCACGGACACCCAGGACATCGAGGCACTCGCCGCGAACGCACCGGCGGAGTTGTTGCTGTGGGAGATGCGGGGCGAGTGAAACACAAAACCACCACTGTGGAGCAAGGGGAGAGCAGTCGTCTCCCACGCCACTGCCCTCGCGACCCATGACCTAGGCACGGCGAACCCCGGCCGTATCCATCTCACCGTCCCCCGCGGATTCCGGCAGAAGTCGGATGCGGTGATCCTTTACCGCGCAGAACTGACGCGGTCGGACATCGAGGACCGGATGGGATACCGGGTGACGACACCGTCGCGTGCCATCGCCGAGTGCGCGGCGGCCAGCGAGACCAGGACATCCTGGACGCCGCGGTGAGCGAGGCGCTGGAGCGGGGGATGACCTCCCGCCGGAGCCTGCTCCACGCCGCCCAACTGCTGGGCGCGCGAGCGGAACTGGGCGTGGCGCGAGCGCTGGCAGCGACCTTATGAACTGAGCATGAAGGCGACTCCTGGCGGAGTTGGCGACAGGAAACGTTGGGCGTCCGGGGGATCCGCCGAGACGAGCCGCTACCGACAATCACCGTCCGTCCCCGCGTGGCCAGGTCGTACGGCACCCTGATCCCCGACAGCGGCGTACGCCCCGTGCGCGCGCAGCGCCGAGCAGCTGTCCCCCTCTACCGCTGAGCGGCTCGGCTTTCGTGGCCACTGGGTGCCGCGCTGCATCAGGCGGCCCAACGAGGAGCCGACGGACAGAGTTTACCCTGGACCGATCTTGTGATGGTGCGTTAAGTTCCCTCCTGACCAGTAACTTTCACAAAATGTTCATAGTGTCGGGGGGATGTGGAGATGAAGACGCGTGCGCGTTTGCGCGGCGTCCGGGGAATCATGGCGATCGCTTTGAGTTCCGTGCTCGCGGTGGGACTGATGCCTGGCGCGGCGGCAGCGTCCGGCGGGGTGGGATCCGATCCCCAGGGTGCACCAAGCACACAGGGGCCACAGGGCGGTTCGCTGGGCTCAGGAGAGGTCCCGCCCGCCGAGAAGGAAGCTCGGGCACAGGCCAAGAAGACCGGGCGCAGTGTGGAGATCACCTCGATGCGCGGTGAGAGCCACGACGTCTTTGTGACGCCAGAGGGTGATCTGGAGGCACGGGAGTATCTGCGTCCCGTCCGGGTCCGGGTCGGCGGTGAGTGGAAGGACATCGATACCGACCTCGCGCGGACCGATGAGGGCACCGTCGTGCCGAAGGTGGCCACCGTCGGGCTGACGTTTTCCGGCGGCGGGGACGGCGTACCACTGGTACGGATGAACAGAGCAGGCCGGGAGCTGGCTCTGTCCTGGCCCGGCAGGCTGCCCGAACCAGATCTGGACGGCGCCACGGCGACTTACCGGAACGTACTCCCGGATGTGGATCTGCGCATGGGTGCGCAGGAGGACGGGTTCACCCAGTTGCTCGTCGTCAAATCGGCAGAAGCCGCGGAGAGTCCCGCACTGTCCGAGTTGCGGTTGCAGATGGCCACCGACGGCATGGAGGTGAGGGAGACCGAGAGCGGCGGCCTGGCAGCGCTCGACGAGGGCGCCGGCACCGCGGTGTTCGAGGCGCCGAAGCCGTTGATGTGGGACTCGGGCACCGACACCGACACTGATCAGGTCGCTGCCATGGGTACAACTCCCCAGGTCCGTACCGCTGCCCTGTCGGCCGAGGCCGCCCAGAAGGCCGCCGACGACAGTGAACCCGGCCCCACGGAGTCCGCCAAGCTCGCCCCCGTCGCCGTGGACCTCCCGGCCGGCGGCCGGGAACTGGTCCTCAGGCCGGACCAGGACGTACTGAAGGGGGAGGACACCGAGTACCCGGTGTTCATCGACCCGCAGTGGTACTCCCCGCGTGCTTCGGCCTGGACCATGGCATCGAAGTACTGGGCGTCGTCGCCTCAGTGGAAGTTCAACGGTAAGTCGGACGCAGGTCTCGGCTACTGCGGCTGGGACTACTGCGCACCGTATGACACCAAGCGGCTCTTCTACCGCGTCCCAACCTCGAAGTTCGCGGGCAAAACGGTTCTGTCGGCGGAGTTCGTGGTCCGCAACGTGCACTCGGCGTCCTGCACGGCGCGAGAAGTGCAGTTGTGGCGCACGAAGGGCATCTCGTCGTCGACGACCTGGAACTCCCAGAACGCCGCTGGATTCTGGATCAAGAAGCTGGCGGCCGAGCCGTTCGCCTATGGCTACACGGGCTGCGCCGCGAAGGACGCGGAATTCGACGTGAAGTCGGCGGTCCAGGAGGCGGCGAACGGCAAGTGGTCGACGATGACGTTCGGACTGCGCGCCGCCAGTGAGGACGACCGGTACGGCTGGAAGCGGTTCTCGGACAAAGCATTCCTGCGGGTGAAGTACAACCGTCCGCCGTCCCAGCTGAAGATGTCGCAGCTGACGATGGAGTACGGCGGTACCTGCAAGAGCCCGTCCTCCCTCGCCCGCGTCCGTACCCTCGGCACGATCCGCGCGAACGATGTCACCGATCCCGACGGGGACAACGTCGGCGTGCAGTTCCAGGCGAAGTGGGACGGAGGCTCCTGGAGTCCCACCCGCGCGGCGGGCAAGGCGTCGGGCTCCTCGTTCACGATCTCCCTGCCGTCAACGATCCCCAAGAACAAGACCGTCAGCTGGTACGCCCGGGTCTTCGACGGGGCGCAGTACTCACCGTGGTCACATGCCGGGGATGCGTCGGCGTGCTACTTCGTCTACGACACCAGCGTGCCCCAGGCACCGACAGTGAGCTCGGGCGAGTACCCGGAGTCGGATCCTGTCAATCCCGAAGATCCCTGGTACGACGGAGTGGGACAGTACGGGTCGTTCACCGTCGACGGGGTCAACTCGGACGTGACGACGTACTGGTACGGCATCAACGGTGACCCGACCTCCAAGAACAAGATCACCACATCGGGTGGCGCCGCACGGATCGTGAAGGTGCTGCCGGCCGAGCCCGGCGTGAACTTCTTCACCGCGCAGGCCTTCGACTCCGCCGGCAACGGCAGCGAGATCCGCACCTACCAGTACCGGGTGAAGGCAGGCCAGCCCGACCGGGCGACATGGCAGATGGATGAGGGCGCGGGGGCGAGCCAGGCGGAGGGATCCACACCCCCGCGCACCCTGAGACTCCTCGGCGGCACCACCGCCGGAGTCGAAGGCGCCGTAGGTACGGCGGTGCGGTTCAACGGTACGGACGGCTACGCCGACACCGACCTCTCACCGGTCAACACCAACCAGGGCTTCACCGTCTCCGCATGGGTCAACTTCGACGAGCAGTCCACCCACTCGATGGTGGTGGCGACCCAGCCGGGCAACATCATGGCAGGCTCCGAGCTCTACTACTCCCCGGTCCACGGCTGGGTGTTCAACCAGCACTCGTCGGACGCCGCCGGTGCCACATCGGTCATGGCGAAGGCCGCCGCGCCCGCCCCGGTCACGGTGGGCAAGTGGACGCATGTCGCCGGCTCCTACGACGCGACCCTGGACCGGCTGCGCCTGTATGTCGATGGCCAACTGGTCGGCGAGAAGGCATGGTCGACCCCCTGGAACGCCCGCCGCGGTCTGCGGATCGGGGCCGGTTCCTACAGCGGGACGCCCGGCAACTTCTTCTCCGGCGCCATCGACGACGTGCAGATCTTCAGCCGGCAACTGGAGGACAGCGAAGTCACCCAGCTGTATGCGAAGCAGACCGTCGGTGACCCGGGCCCGCCCGCGATCGCGGTGCTCCCCCTGGACGAGGCAGCCGACGCGACAGAGATCGTCGGACACGGCGCAGTGATCCCGGCGACCTACCACGGAACGGTCACCACGGGCGTGCCGGGAGTCGCCGGGAAGGCCGCCCACTTCGACGGCACCACCGGCTACGGGAAAGTCGGTGAGACCAGCGCCCCGCATGTGAACACCTTCCGCAGCTTCACCGTCTCGGCGTGGGCCAAGCTGGACTCCCTGTCGTCCCAGAGCGGTGTGGTGGCGCTGCAGGCGGGCAGGGAGCGGCCCGGGATGGAGCTGTACTACTCCGCTGCGGCCCAGCAGTGGGCCTTCGCCCAGTACACCGCGGACTCGGCGGACGCGGGCATCACCCGTGTCATGCAGCCCGCCGGCGCGAAGGCTTACGCCGGGGAGTGGGCGCACCTGGTCGGCGTGCACGACACGGACGACAACACCCTCACCCTGTACGTGAACGGCACGAAGGCCGGCTCCGTCCCGCAGAACAGCCCCTTCTTCGCCGACAGGTCGATGTACATCGGGGCCGGAAGCTTCAGCGGGGCGACGCAGTACCACTTCCCCGGCACCATCGACGACGTACGGGTCCTGGACCGGCCGGTCTCTGCCGACGAGGTACAGCAGATGTTCAAGCAGCGGCCGCTGATCAAGAGCCGGTGGATGTTCGAGGAGGTCGACGGCGCCAGCCCTGTGACGACTCCGAACGCGGTGGCCGGCGGCAGCGCGCTCACGTTGAACGACGGGGCGACGAAGTCGGACACTGCCTTCATTGACTTCGGTGGCCTGGAACTGGACGGCGTGAAGGGCTACGCGTCCACGACGTCCGTTCCGTTCGACACCAGCGCCAGCTACACGGTCACCGCTTGGGCGCAGGCTGCCGCGCTGCCCGAGGACGGCGTCTCGCTGATCAGCGCCGAGGGCTCCACTCAGAGTGCCTTCACCGTGCGGTTTGTGCCGGACCCCGTGGACCCGGAGGGTCTGGGGCGCTGGGAACTGGCGCTTCCGGACAAGGACGGCACGGATGCGTCCGTCGTGCATGTCGCGAACAGCGAGTTCTTCGACGCGCGGGAATGGAACCACCTAGCGGTCACCTACGACGGTTTCGCCAAGCAGGCCCGCCTGTATGTCAACGGCGTCCTCCAGGTGGTCTCCTGCGGAGCCGACGACAGTGACGGGGAGGCCGACGAGAACGCATGCGGGGACCAAACCTCCTGGGCGGAGAACACGTCGGCCTTCAAGGCCACCAAGTCCCTCCAAATTGGTCGCTCCAAGACCGACGGGGCATGGGGCGATCACTTCCCCGGCATGGTCGACGACGTGTGGACCTTCCAGGGCGCCCTGAATGACAGCCAGATCGAGGAACTCGCTGGCTCCTGGTTCGGCGTGCCCACCGAGGTGCCAGCCGGCAGGTGACGTCGCCTGGGGTGGTGCGCACGGATCGCCGCACGCACCACCCATCCTGCATCTCCCACTTTGTTCACTTGTGGCGGCATCAGTCCTCCTCGTTGGATATGCCGGGGCCGCCACTCAGCTAAGGACGGCATACGTATGAGACGGAAACGCCTGCCTACTTTTCCGAGTGTTCTGTACGTGAGGTTCCCCCGAGATGCGGGAACAGATGACGGAGGGTCAGATGGGTTTTGCGAGAGGAGCCCAGACGATGCCTGCACCGAGGAAGTACCCGC
>NZ_JBITRU010000072.1:0-12473 GCF_044540255.1 Streptomyces sp. NPDC086080 | reverse complement strand
ACGGCCGCCTTACTGCCGGACGAGTGTAGGCCGAACAGCCCACCCACCAACTCGTAGGCCAAACAGACGAATCACACCTAATTCCTGATAGACCCGGTGTCTTCAGTTTTTGCGGATGCGGCGGGCCTTGGTCACGAGCCTGCGAGACAGCTTCGGCCCTGCGCACGCGTAGTCGATCAGCAGGTTCCGGTAGGCGGTGTTCGAGAGCTCCGGCGCCAGGGCGATCAGAGTGTGGCGCTGTACGGGTGGAAGGACAAGGGCGGCTCCAGGCCCCGGGTGTTGATCAGCGGGTTGGCGGGAGCCGTCCAGGATGTGCGCGGCGTGCCGTGACTACGGTAGAGTGGATCTTGAGCGCGCCGTCCGGTTTGCCGGTGGTGGGCTATGCGTTGGTGGTCCAAGGAAAGACGCCCCGCTTCCTGCGGGGAAATGCAGGTGCAAGGCCTGCCCGGCGCTCCATGAGGAAGACCCCCGCCCTGCTGTTTCAGGGAGGGGGTCTTTTCATGTCCACTTGCCGGGGTCTTCAGCCGCAGTTGTATCCCTTTTCCCGGGGGTTAGCCGTGACCGGGGCGCGGTGATCGTCGTGCTCACGGTTCCGTGCAGCGGTGGCTCCACTGAGGGTGCCAACACCGAGATCAAGCGGTTCGGGTGTCAGGTGCACGGACGACCAGGCTTCACCCTTCTTCGTCACCGCATTCTCATCGGATAGCGGCGTGCTGCGGCACCATCGAATGTGAGACAGAGTCATTCGTCTGGCAGGATCTCATCCCTTGTTCACTCAGCGTGACTGGATGGAGTGAGGAGGGTCATGGTTTCGCATGGCCGTTGAAGAGTTTAGTCCAGCTTTGCGGTTCTATTTCGGAGATGAAATCCGGCCAGTCGAAGCTTTGCTTCCTTCGGTTCCGGCCGACTGGTTACTTAGAGCTTTGCTTCATGGGCGTATGTAGGGGGTGGCGTCAAACCGTACAAATCCAAATGAAACTTCCCATTCGGAGACCGTGTGTTAACGCCCCTGGAAGACAGTGCACTTGACTCTGCCGGGTGAACAGCTTTGACTCTGCGTCACTTGTGAAACTTTTGAAACTCTGGGGTAGGGGCTGTGGATTTCAGGACGGGGGGCACAGTCATGCCCAAACGTCGTCGCGGGAGTCGGACGTACCGCGGGGTGTCAGTGATAGGTGCAGCGGTTGCGGCGCTGTTGGCCACAGCGTTGGTGCAGCCGTCCGCAGCCCGGGCATCAGCGTCGACGGCGGACTCCGGAGAACTGTCGGAGGGGCAGAAGGCACTCGCGGAGGCTCAGGAGTCCGGTGAGCGAGTGGAGGTGACGGAGCAGCGCTCCGAACGCACCACGGTCTTCGCCAATCCGGACGGTTACACCTTCACCTTGCAGGAGTCGTCGGTTCCCGTACGCGTGTCCCAGCCGGGCGGGGGCTGGGAGAAGCCGGATGCGACGCTGGAGAAGCGCGCGGATGGTTCGATCGCGCCCAAGGCTGCGGCTCCGCAGATCGAGTTTTCCAACGGTGGCGGGAAGGCTCCGCTGGCGCGGATTGCCAGCCAGGGCCGCTCGATCGAGCTCAGCTGGCCAGGCAGCCTGCCCGAACCCAGGCTGGACGGTGCGAGTGCCGTGTATGCCAACGTGCTGCCGGATGTAGATTTGAAGGTCACCGCGACGGTGGAGAGCTTCCAGCATGTCCTGGTGGTCAAAACCCCTGAGGCTGCAGCCGGCGAGCAGCTGAAGAAGCTCACCTTCGGCCTGAAGACGACCGGGCTTGAGGTCCAGGAAGGCACATCGGGGAGCCTGGCCGCGGTTGATCCGAATGGCCAGACGGTGTTCAAGGCGCCGCCCGCCCGTATGTGGAACTCGGCGGGCCAGGCGCTTGCGCAGCCATCTGGACTTCAGGCGGCACGTGCGACGGTGGACGAGACGGTCCCAGCCGAGTCGGACCCGTCCGACCCCGCCGAGTCGGCCCCGTCCGGGTCCGGTGTGGAGCCGGGACAGGGCGATCAGGTAGCGACGATGGATGTGGAGGTCGGCAAGGAAACACTGTCGATCACCCCCGACAGCAAACTCCTTGCCGAGACAGACCCTTCTGCGTTTCCGCTGTTCATCGACCCATCGGTGACCTGGGGTGAGTCGGAGCGGACGCTGCTGCGATCGGACGGCTATGAGTCCTACGGCTGGGGCAATGGCGACGACGGCATGGGTAAGGGTGCCGGCAAGTGCGGTACCTGGAGCGGCTACTACTGCGGCCCGGGGTATGTGCAGAGGCTGTACTTCGAGTTCTCGCCTGCGAGTTTGAAGGGCAAGCACGTCCTGGACGCGACGTTCCGGGTCACTGAGCCGTGGGCGTTCCAGTGCGCTCCGCGCTGGGTGGACCTGGTCCGCACCAATAACATCTCCTCCTCCACCACTTGGTCCTCGCGCCCCAAGGCGTTGGACTTGATGGGCGATCGGCATGTGTCGGCGGGCCGGGGCGACTTGTGCAGTCCGGGGCTGCCGGATGCGGCGATCGAGTTCAACGACAACCCGGAGGAGACGAACGAGAACCTCACTCCGACCGTGAAGAACTTCGCGGCGGGTAAGTTCTCGCGGCTCACGCTGGAGATCCGGGCGCACGACGAGTCGGATACCGCGGCTTGGAAGCGGTTCAAGAACGACGCCGTGCTGGACGTGAAGTATGTGGCCATACCCGCTACGCCCACCGAGGTGGGCATGGTCTCCGGCTCTGGCTTCGTCTGCTCCACGGACGCGGCCAACCCCAGCATCGTGTCCGACCCGACCCCACAGGTCCAGGGCCGCCCCCGTACTGCGGCCGGCGGCGAGAAGGGCGCGAGTCTGCGCATCCGGTGGCGCACCGAGAAGTACAGCAGTTCGTCCTGGACGGTTGCCCACACTGATGTGGACGGACCGACCACCGGCTACGTGGGGAACCTGGTCAAACAGACGCGCAGCCTGCCCACACTGCAAGAGGGCGTCAAGTACCGGCTGAAGGCCCTGACCCTCTCCTATTACGAAAACGGCGGCCATCGGCAGAACACCGGCTACACCAGCCCGTGCTACTTCATCATCGACTCCAGCGCACCCAAGGCTCCGCAGATCACCGTAGGTAGTCCGTACACCGTTTGTGCGAGCAACGCCTGCGCGGCCGGCGGCGGCCCAGGGGTGAAGGGCACGTTCAGTTTCAAACCCGCCACGGGTGACACCGGTGTCGTGTCGTACCAGTACACGCTGTCGGGCATGACGACCTGGCCGACCATCAACGGGTCGTCCGCAACTGTGCAGCTGACTCCTCAGCAGACGGGCACGTACACGTTGTGGGTCCGGGCGAAGGACAGTGTCGGCCGTTACGGCGCCTGGAGCGCGGTCGACTTCCTGGTCGCCGCTGGAGCGGGGCCGATCGCGCGCTACCACTTCGACGAGGCCGACGGCGTCGCGGTCGACGCGGCCACCGACGACGGCAAGGACGACGCGACCTTGAGCACCGGTGCGAGCCGGCCCAACTACGGGCGGCGCGGTCTGATCACCCATGACGCGCAGGGGCAGCCGCTGATGACTCCGGTCGACGACAAGGGCCTGATGCTGGACGGTGCCGGCGGTCATGCGGCGACCGGCGGCCCTGCAGTAGAGACCCGCTCCTCATACACCATCTCTGCGTGGGCGCGGGTGACACCGGGTGCGACGGGCACCCGAACCGTGCTGAGCCAGGACGGCGGCAACAGCAGCCCGTTCTACGTCTCCTACGGCGCGGACGGGATCAAGGACTGGAGTCTGCGGGTGCTGACCTCGAAGGACGGCACCTACACCTGGAACAAGGCCCGCGCCAAGCAGACCAGCCCCACCGGTGTCTGGACGCATCTGACGGCGAGCTTCGACGCGGACAACAACAAGGTCCGCCTCTACGTCAACGGAGTGTTCCAGTCCGAGGTGGATGCCGGTGTGCCCTGGTCGGCCACAGGCGGCCTGCAGATCGGCAGGGCGAAGTGGAGTGGCAACTACGTCGACTACTTCGACGGCGTGATCGACGAGGTCACGGTCTGGCAGCGCACGCTCACGTCGGAGGAGATCGCCAATGACGCCAGGCTGCTGGTCTCGGAACAGTTCGCCGGAGTGGAACTGATCGCGGACTGGAACCCCACCCGCGGCGTCGACGGCACCACGATCAAGGACACCGTCTCTTCCTACGGAAAGAGCCTCAGTCTGGCCGGAGGTGCTTCAGTCACCGACGACGAGATAGTCCTCGACGGTGTTGATGACGAGGCCACGGCCGCCGGCCCTGTGGTCGACGGCAGCAGCTCCTTCACGGTGACCACCGGCGTCACCCTGGACGGAGCGAAGCTGCTGACCAAGGACGTCGGCTACATCGGACAGGTTGCGGGCCAGCGCACCGCGGACGGTTCCGCATGGGGCCTGTGGTTCCAGCTCACGGGCAAGAAGACCGTGATGGACGAGGAGACCATGGAGGAGACCACGGTGCCGGAGGGCACATGGCACTTCGGCCGTCTCGAGTCCGACGGCACCTTCTCCTCCGTCACCTCCGAAGAGACCGCGAGCGTGGACAGCGTCGTGCGGCTGACCGGTGTGCACGATTCGGTCGGCGGCACGATCAGCCTCTACATCGGCTACAGCCAGAACGGCGACGCCAAGGCATACACGGCACAGATCGGCAGTGGCGAGTTCGCCCTCGGCAAGGCATACGCGAGCGGTGGCTGGAAGCACTTCCTGCCCGCTCGGATTTCCGAGGTGCGCCTGTGGGCAGGCGCGATGGCCAGCGCCGAGCAGATCGAGGCCACGGTGGGCGACTGACCTGCAGTGGGTGGTTGGGCAGCCCTGGTGGCTGCCCAACCACCGCACGGCCGGATTCTCCGGCCGCTGCCGCAACCTGATTGATCTTCCAGCTCTTGTGAACCGGATGGGTACGAAACTCATGACATTTGGCATAGGCACCTCAAGGAAAGGTGCGGGGGGTGCGCGGCGGTGGGGGCGACGCCTCGTCGTGCCCGCGGTGGCCTTGGCGCTGCTGGCCCCAGTCGGTCAGCTGCCGGCCGCGATGGCTGCCGAGCAGGGCCTGGGGCGCCCCGATGTGCCCAAACCCCGCGTGAGCAAGGTCGAAGAAGTCAAAAGCCTGGGCGCGAAGAAGGCACGCCAGAAGGTCTCCGAAAGCAAGAAGGCCGGCGAACAGCGAGCACGCAAGGCCCAGCAAGAGCAGACAGCTGCCTGGCCCAAGCCCGACACGGCCACCACGACACTCTCCGCGAACAAAGCGGCCAAGGTGGACCTCGCGGGAACGACTGTTGCCGCACAGCCGGTGAAGACCCGGAGCATGACGGCGGCAGCAGGGTCCGTGGACTTCACGGTCCTCGACCAGAAAGCCGCCCGCAAAACCGGCATCACCGGTGTCCTCTTCACAGCCAGCGCCGACACCGCCGGTACGGCGGAAGTCAGTGTCGACTACCGCAACTTCGCGTCCATGATCGGTGGCGGCTGGTCGGAACGCCTGAGCCTGGTGCAGCTCCCAGCCTGCGCGCTGACGACCCCGCACAAGGCCGAATGTCGTAAGCAAACCCCGCTCTCCTCAGCCAACGACTCAGCACAGCAGACCGTCTCCGCGCAGGTCCCGCTTGCCGGGACCAAGTCCGGCGTCACCACACAGCTTGCCTCGGCGAGCGGACTCACCAGTGCCACCGTGTTCGCGGTGACCGCGGCGGCGGCAGGTGCGGGGGAGTCACCCAATGGGACCGGCGACTACTCCGCAACCGGACTCGCTCCGTCATCGTCGTGGGCTGCGGGCGGCAGCTCGGGTTCGTTCACCTGGAACTACGGCCTCACCCTGCCCCCAGCCGCGGCCGGTCCCACACCGAGCCTGGGCCTGTCGTACGACTCGGGCAGCATCGACGGACGTACCGCCTCCACCAACAACCAGGGAACCTCGGTCGGAGAAGGGTTCACCCTCACCGAGTCCTACATCGAGCGCACCTACGGCAGCTGCGACGACGACGGCCACGACAAGATCTTCGACCGCTGCTGGAAGTACGACAACGCCCGCCTCGTCCTGAACGGTCAGTCCAGCCGCATCATCAAGGACAACACCACCGGTGCCCATCGCCTGGAGAACGACGACGCCTCCACGGTGAAGCGCTCGACCGGCGCGGACAACGGGGACGACAACGGCGAGTACTGGACCGTCATCACCGGCGACGGCACGAAGTACGTGTTCGGCCTGAACAAGCTCGACGGGGCAGCCGACCAGCGCACCAACTCCACGTGGACGACACCCGTCTTCGGCGACGACACCGGCGAACCCGGCTACGACAAGGGCAGCATCTTCGCCGACCGCTCGCTGACCCAAGCCTGGCGGTGGAACCTCGACTACGTCGAGGACACCCGAGGCAACGCCTCGACCTACTGGTACACGAAGGAATCCAACCACTACCCCAAGAACAAGGCCACCACCGCCAACGCCGCCTACACTCGTGGTGGTTATCTGAAGGAGATCAAGTACGGGCTGCGCAAGGGAGCGCTGTTCACCGATGACGCCGATGCGAAGGTGACCTTCTCCTACGCCGAACGCTGCACCGTCAGCGACTGCACAGAGCTGACCGAGGACACGGCCAAGCACTGGCCCGACGTCCCCTTCGACAGCATCTGCACCAGTGGCGACACCGAATGCAATGCCGCAGGACCGACCTTCTTCACCCGCAAGCGCCTCACCAACATCCACACCTTTTCGTGGAACGCCACCACCAGCAAGCACGACCCCGTCGACTCATGGACCCTGACCCAGGAATACCAGGACGCCGGCGACATCGGGGACACCACCGACCACGTCCTGGTCCTCAAATCGATCAAGCGGACGGGCAAGGCCGGCACCGCGATCGACGTCAACCCTGTGGTGTTCACCTACCAGCTGCGCCCCAACCGGGTCGACGGTACGGACGACATCCTGCCGCTCACGCGCCATCGCATCGAGACGATCACCTCGGAAACGGGGGCGATCACGACGGTGACGCTGTCGGCGCCGGAGTGCAGGCGCAGCGAGGTACTCGGCGCCGCACAGGACTCCAACACCCGTTCCTGCTACCCCCAGTACTGGAACATCAACGGCGCCACGGAAGCGTCCGTGGACTGGTTCCACAAATACCGTGTACTCGCGGTCGGTGTCGCCGATCCGACCGGGCAGAACGAGACGGTCGAGAACGCCTACGACTACTCGGGCGCCGCATGGCACTACGCCGACGATCCGTTCACGCCGAAGGACGAGCGGACCTGGTCCGAGTGGCGCGGCTACCGCGATGTCACCGTGTACGCCGGCGCGCTGGACACCACTCGCTCCAAGACGGTCTCCCGCTATCTGCAGGGCATGCACGGCGACAAGAAGAAGGACGGCACCACCAGAACCGTCAGCGTCGGGCCGCTGATGGACACCGACGTCACCTTCCCCGCCCTGACCGACAGCGACCAGTACTCGGGCCAGATGCTGCAGAAGGTCGCCTACAACGGCAGTCAGCCCATCTCGACCTCGTACACGAACTACACCTCCAAGAACACCGCCACGCAGACGGTGCCCGGCGCCGCCGCTCACACCGCGCGCTGGACACGCCCCAACACCTCCTACGCCAGCACCTACCTCACCGCCTCGAAGTCCTGGCGCACCCACGTCATCACCAACCGCTACGACGACCTGGGCATGATCAGAGAGGTCGACGACTACGGGCAAAAGGGCCTGAGCGGAGACGAGACCTGCACCCGCACCTGGTACGCCCGCAACCCGGACGTCGGCATCAACAGCCTGGTCTCGCGCACCCGCACCGTCGGCAAGGAGTGCTCCATCGCCGACACCGCACTCGACCTGCCCGCCGATGACAAGCGCCGCGGTGACGTCCTCGCGGACACAGCGGTCGGCTACGACGGTGCCAGCACGTGGTCGGAGTCGATGAAGCCGGCCAAGGGCCTGGTCACCTGGACCGGCCGCGCCAAGGGCTATGCCTCCGGCAGCCCGGGCTGGCAGACGATCACCAGCAGCGCCACCACGGACTTCGACGCTCTCGGCCGCATCACCAAGGTGACCGACGCGGACGGCCAGCCGACCACCACCGCCTACACCCCGCCCACCGCCGGCCCGCTCACCAAGACCATCACCACCAATCCACTCGGGCACAAGGCCACCAGCTTCCTCGACCCACGCCGGGGCCAGGCACTGCGCACCTACGACGCGAACCTGAAGAAGACCGAACTCGCCTACGACGCACTCGGCCGGCTCACCTCCGTGTGGCTCCCCAACCGCTCGAGCGCCAGCCAGAGCCCCAGCTCCAAGTTCGCCTACCACATGGACAACAAACGGCAGTCCTGGGTCTCCTCCTCAACCCTGAAGAGGGACGGCGAGACCTACACCACCAGCTACGCCATCTTCGACGCACTGCTGCGCCCCTTGCAGACCCAGTCACAGACACCCCACGGTGGCCGTCTGCTGACCGACACCCGCTACGACACCCGTGGTCTCCCCTACGAGTCCCACGCGGACATCTTCGACACGACCAGCACCCCCAACGGCACCTACACCCGCGCTGAATACGGTGAGGCGCCCAAGCAGACCGGCACGGTCTACGACGGGGCCGGCCGGGCCACCAAGGCCACCCTGCACGTCTTCGGCGTCGAGAAGTGGTCCACCACCACCAGCTACACCGGGGATTCCACCGCCACCACCGCACTGGACGGCGGCACCGCCACCCGCACCATCACCGACATCCGCGGCCGCACCCTCGAAACCCGTGAATACGCAGGTAGCGCCCCGACCGACCCTCAGTACGGCGACGGCCCCGGCACCAGCTACGCGTCCACGAAGTTCCACTACACCCGGGACGGGCTGCAGACACAGATCACCGGCCCGGACGACGCCACGTGGTCTTACACCTACGACCTGTTCGGCCGTCAGATCACAGCGTCCGACCCGGACCAGGGCAAGAGCACCACTGAGTACGACGCGTTCGACCGGGCCGTCAAGTCCACCGACTCCCGCGGTAAGACGATTCTGACCGCCTACGACGCCCTCGGCCGTTCGACCGGGACCTGGGCCGGAGCCAAGAGCGACGCCAACCAGCTCACCGCCACCACCTACGACACCCTGCTCAAGGGCCTGCCGGACAGCAACACCCGCTACGTGGGTGGGAAGAGCGGCCAGGCGTACACCGACACGGTCACCGCGTACGACACGCTGTCCCGCCCGGTGGTCAGCGAACTGACACTCCCCGCCGACGATCCGTTCGTGAAGGCCGGTGCGCCGGCGACGCTGGAGTTCGAGACTGCCTACAACCTCGACGGCACCCTCAAGCACACCAAAGAACCGGCTCTGGGGGGCCTGCCCTCCGAGATCGTCGACTACGACTACAACCAGCTCGGGCAGGTCACCTCGGTCGGCGGTTCCACCGGCTACCTCCTGAACGCCGACTACTCGGAGATCGGCCAGCCCACCCAGCTCACACTGGGCACGGCCAACACGGCCGACCACAAGAAGTCCTACATCAACAACCGCTACGAACAGGGCACCGATCGCCTGATCCGCAGCTTCGTCACCGACGACACCCACAGCTACCAACTGCAGGACCTCAACTACACCTACGACCAGGCCGGCAACGTCACCTCCATCGCCGACCCCACGACACTGGGGGGCACCAGCAGCGCCGAGACCCAGTGCTTCGCCTACGACGGCCACCGCCGCCTCACCGAAGCCTGGACACCCAGCTCCCAGAAGTGCTCCGATGTCCGCAGCACCAGCAGCCTGTCCGGCCCGGCCCCGTACTGGACCAGCTACACCTACAACGAGGCCGGCCAGCGCACCACCGAAACCACGCACAAGGCCGCCGGTGACACCCGGACCACCTACTGCTACACCAAGACCGATCAGCCCCACTTCCTGACCGGCACCACCACCAAGGGCGACTGCGCCGTCCCCGAGAAGACCTACACCCCCGACGCGACCGGGAACACCGTCAAACGCCCCGGCGTGAAGGCGCCCCAGGATCTCGCGTGGTCCGAGGAGGGCAAGCTCGCCAGACTCACCGAGGACGGCAAGGCCACCGACTACCTCTACGACGCCGCCGGTGAACTCCTGATCCGTAGCACCGCCGGGGGTGAGCGGGTGCTGTACGCCGGCGCCACCGAACTCCATCTCCGTGCCGACGGCACCACCTGGGCCCAGCGCTACTACGCCGTCGGCGATATCACCTCAGCCGTCCGCTCCAACGAATCCGGCACCGGCACCCTCACCTACCTGACTGGCGATCACCATGGCACGGCAAGCCTTGCCATCAACCCCGACACTACCCAAACGTTCACCAAGCGCTATACCTCGCCCTTCGGTGCGGACCGCGGCGAACCCGCTGGCGACACCACGACCTGGCCTGACGACAAGGGCTTTCTTGGTAAGCCCCGTGACAAAACCACCGGTCTCACCCACATCGGCGCCCGCCAATACGACCCCACCCTCGGCCAATTCATCAGCGTTGATCCACTTCTGGAAGTCGATAAGCCGCACACGCTCAATGGCTACACCTACGCCGCCCAAAATCCGCTAACTTACAGCGACCCCACAGGCCTGGCTCTTGCCTGCGGCCGAGGGGGAGACGAATGCCCGGACGACGGCGACCCCATGCCCGAGCCCTCAGATCACCACGGGAATGGGCTCAATTACGGTGATAGTCCCGGAAGTGACGGTCCGTCTCCTGGATATCCTTCAAGCGGGTGGATAGGCGCCGATGTAGACGGCGCTTCTAATAGCGCCAATGCGAATGCCACTCCAGTTCCCAGCCCTGGCCCATCACCACTTCCTGGCCCCTATAAGCAGGCCGGTAAAGATCCTGTTATGAAGGCGATCAAGTGGGTCGCCGGGCAGCTCCTCGGAGAATCTGATCCGCGCCTGTGGTGTACTGATGACGGATCATATTGCGAGTATGTCGATATCCAAGAAAACGTCGTCCCTTGGAGTCCAGGACCAGGGTGGACGCGAGTCGCGGGCGTCGGAAAAGGTGCCGCGAGCCTTAGGGAGCTTGCCACTCGCGTGCTTCCGAAATTCGTTGCGAAGGGGCAGACAGTCGGAGTTGGCTCCACTTCATCCGGGCGCGTGATTCGCGTCGTCAGTGGAAACAAAAAGGCAGACGCCGAGTTGATAGACATTGTCAATAATCGGCTTCGAGAGGCGGGGTATTTGAAGGGTGCTGCAAAGTCTGCTCGCGCGAGCGATGCTGAACAGAAAATGGCCGCTGTCATGATTCGAGATGGCGTAAATAGGGCAGAGGTCGTAATCAATAACCCAGCTGGCCCGTGTGCGCAGCCGTTGGGTTGCCACAGAGTCCTAGACGCCATCTTGGGCAATAGGCAGCTCACCGTACACTGGCCCAACGGGAGGGGTGGCTATAATCAACATTCCTATGGAGGTGCCAAGTGACGAACAGTAAAGTGCATGCCTACTACCGGAGTGAGCACGGAGATAACCCGGCTTTGATTCAAAGTCCGAGCGATGTTGACGACCTGATCGACGTACTAGTCGCCAGCGGGCCATCGGAGAACTTGGCCTCACTGCACAGCCTGGCACGTCCGCTCATGCCGGCAGGTGTCCCTGACCACGAGTTGCTGGTTGGGGTCGATGGGCAAGTCCGGCGCGGAGTACTTGCCTTCATGGACGAGGGGAATTGGGTATCGCTCGACCCCTCGACAAAGCGCGGGGAATCTACCTACTCGATCATGGGAAATTCGACCGAATTCCCGAGTCGCTCAGAAATTCCCCTCAACCTCGTGCGTCAAGCCGTTAAGGAATTCCTGCTATCCGGGGGGCAGCGTCCGCAATGCGTTGAATGGCAAGAGCCGGAATTCTGGTGATAGGACATCCTTTCAGTGTCCCGGGTGCGGCGCCCGCACTGGTTGGCGAGAACGGCTTCAGGTGGCCTCGGTGCCCGCAACAAATAGGGGTCCTGGACCGTTGAGTAAGATGTTCATAGCCTCGACTCATATAACCCATCATCCAGGTGGGTCGCCATTCATCTGAATGATGTCACCGACGCTAAGTTCGTCCAGATCGCCAGCGGAAATGTCTGACGATCTGGTTCATGTCTGGCTTAGTCCTGTCTTTGGAGAGTGACAGGCGTGAGGTAAACGAGTAAGCGGAATACCCGCTAGCGTCAACACAAATGAAGTCCCGCCAGGTGCGCCCTGGCGGGGCTTCTGCACGGGGTGACGGCAGTAGTTGATGGCAACGTGAGCTGACTGAACCGTTCCGGGTTCGGTAGAGATCTCAGATGTTGGGTGTGACCTGGGGTTTCGTGGTTGCGAGGTAGTGGTTGTTCTCGTATTCGACCGGCGGGACGTGGCCTATCTCACCGTGGAGTCGTCGGCACGGCCCCGGCGTAGTGCCGTGATGTCCGCTTTCGTGCCGGTCGGTCAGATGCCGTAGGCGGCGAAGGCATCGTTGTGGCGGTGGAGGTCGCGG
>NZ_JBITRU010000071.1:0-15178 GCF_044540255.1 Streptomyces sp. NPDC086080 | reverse complement strand
GCCCGCGAGGTCTACCGCGCCCTGACCACCACACCAACGGAACGAATCACCCAAACCGACCTTGCTCCAGTGGCTTGACAAGCATAGGAGCATCCGGACGCCACCCCAGTGAGGCCCGGCTGCCACCAGGCCGGCCTCACCGAGGAGTTGCTCGCCCCACATGGGTTTTCGTGCGGCTTTCTGCCGGTTCAGGATTCCCTGCTCTTCTCACAGGGCAGCGACCTCTTCCGCCGTCGGGAAGGACACCTGCGCGCCTCCCTTCGTGACCGTCGCCGCTCCCACCCGGGCCGCGTACGCCGCCGCCTCGGCGAGTGGCTCGCCCGCGCCGAGGCGCCAGGCCAGGGCGGCCGTGAACGCGTCGCCCGCGCCGGTGGTGTCCACGGCGTGCACCGCGACGGACGGCACCCGGGCGACGCCCTCCGCGGAGGCCACCAGCGCACCCTCCGCGCCCAGCGTCACCACCACCGAACGCGGCCCCTTGGCCAGCAACAGCCGTGCCCAGTCCTCGGGTTCGTCGCTGATTCCGCCCGCGTCGCCCAGGATGACCTTCGCCTCGTGCTCATTGACGATCAGCGGGTCGCAGGCCGCCAGCACCTCGGCGGGAAGGGGCTGCGGCGGGGACGGGTTCAGTACGAACCGGCTGCCCGGGACCAGGCTCCGCACCACCTCCCCGACCGTCTCCAGCGGGATCTCCAGCTGGGTGGACACCACCCGGGTGGCGTGGAAGAGGCTCGTGGCCGCCCGCACGTCCGCCGGCGTCAGCCGGCCGTTGGCGCCCGGGGAGACGACGATGCTGTTGTCCCCCGACGGATCCACCGTGATCAGCGCGACCCCGGTCGGCGCCCCGCCCACCAGCACACCCACCGTGTCCACCCCGGCGGCCCGCTGCGAGTCCAGCAGCAGCCGCCCGTGCCCGTCGTCACCCACCCGCGCCAGCAGGACCGTACGGGCACCGAGCCGGGCGGCCGCGACCGCCTGGTTCGCGCCCTTGCCGCCCGGGTGGACGACAAGGTCGGACCCGAGCACCGTCTCCCCGGCGCCCGGCCGCCGCTCGACACCGATCACCAGATCGGCGTTGGCCGATCCGACGACCAGGAGGTCGTAGTCGTACATGAATTGCTCCCCGATCCCGGACGTCAGCCCTCGAAGTCGGCGACGTTCTCCTTGGTGACCGCCTTCACGGGCACCTTCACCATCTTCTCCACGTTCTTGCCGTCGGCGGCGCGTAACGCGTTCCGCACCGCGATCCGGCCCAGTTCCATCGGCTGCTGCGCGACGGAGGCGTACAACGTGCCGGCCTCGACCAGGCGTGGCGCGCTCAGCTCTCGTCGACACCGATCCCTGAACCTTCCGGGCGAACGCCAGGATGGCGTTCCGCCTCGTGATCTACGGGGGCGGGCCACACCACTGGCAGGTCTTGTCCGAGCCTGCCCGGCGTGCACTCCGAGCGTCGGCTCCTACCGGGTCGGCCACCACAGTGAGGTTAACCCTTGCATTAATATTGTGGCCGTGGCTCAATGGGAAGTGGTTCTCGTCGGGGAGGTCGCGGCGTGGTTCGAGGCGCTGGCCGAAGAGGACTGGGACAGCTCTGAACAGGTAGAAGACGCCATCGACATGTTGGCGGCAACGGGCCCGACGCTCGGCCGTCCGCTGGTGGATCGGATCAAGGGTGCTGAGAACCATCATCTGAAAGAGTTGAGGCCAGGATCATCCGGGAGCAGTGAGATCCGCATCCTCTTCGCCTTCGATCCGGTGCGCCGGGCAGTCCTGCTGGTGGCCGGTGACAAAGCCGGAAACTGGCAGCGCTGGTACGACATCAACATTCCGCTTGCCGAAGAGCGGTACCAGGCACATCTGGTCGGTCTTGAAACCAGGGAGTACGAATGAGCACCGTGAGCTGGGAGGAGACCAAGCGCAGGGCGCGCGAGCGGCGTGCGGCCTCGGGGTTGCCGGTGCGGTCGCCTCAGGAGAAGCAAGCGGCCATGGACCGATTGACCGCCGAAGTGCGTGCTCACAAGCTCGCGGAGGTCAGGCGTGAGCAGGCGTTGACTCAGCGCCAAGTGGCCGCGTCGATGGGAGTCTCGGCGCCGCGGGTCTCCGCCATCGAGCACGGTGAGCTGGATCGCGCGGAGGTCGCGACTCTCCGGGCCTACGTGGAAGCGCTCGGCGGTCGCTTGCGGGTGGTCGCAGACTTCGGGGACGCGGAGTACACCGTCGCCTGAGACACGCGCCCAAGCTCTCGTCAACCAGCAAGGCCCAGGTCGCTGACCTGGGCCTTCTTCATGGGCGGGCAACGAGAATCAGACTCGTGTTCTCAGCTTGGGGAGCTACGGTCAATTGGGGCCGGTCCGGGCGCTGACCTGGATGAACGGATCGACTTCGCCCTCGTCGGACTGGGCACGTTCACCGCTGTTCCCCGCTCGACCCGGTGCGCTTGTGGTGCAATCTTGTGACCGGATGGGACACGAGTCGTGTGGGGTCCGTCACCCGGCGGCCGGGTGTTCCCTGTCGTACTGCCGGCGCCACAGCGTGCACCACCGGTGGTCGTCCGCGAAGGTGTCGTCTCCTACTCGCCCGATGGCCTCGGCGGTGCGCGGGTCGTCGCGCAGGGCGAGGCCGTAGGCGGCCTCCAGGCGGGTGAGGTGCCGTCCTCGTCCAGCAGCGTGAACAGGGCGTCGGCGACCGCGGGGGACCCGTGCGTCGGGGTGACTCACGTGGCGCAGCCCGGCGACCTCCAGGCCTGAATGCTCGTACCCGGCGAAGGCTTCCAGCACCTTCGCGAGCATCTCGACGTCCGTCCCCACCGCGTCCCACGCCCCGATGCGCAGCGTGCCCGGCGGCGACCAGCGCACGCGCAGGGCGGCGGGGCTCGGCTCCCGGCCCGCCGGGGCGACGGTCACCCGGGGCTTCGAGGAGGTGGACGCCGGCTGCTGGGCGGACAGCGGCGACGTCTCGGTGTACGCCTCCCGGACCTGCCGGTCACTCGGTGGAGGCCGACACGGTCGTGAACAGCCGTGCGGTGCCGGGTGGTTAGATGATCGATCCGTTCCGCAGAGAGGATCTGCAGCATGCCCAGCGACCGTCTCATGCGCATCCGCAGCGCCGAGTTCCAGGCCATGGCCGACAGGGTCCTGCGGGTCACCGAACTCACCTCCCGCCTGAACGTCCTGCCTTTCGGGGATGAAGCGGGCAAGGCGCACCTGTTCGAGCAGATCCTCGGCAAGCCCTTGCCGCCGAGAGTCACGATCTATCCGCCCTTCTACACGGACCACGGCCTGAACCTCGATCTCGCCGAGCGCGTCTTCATCAACCAGAACTGCACATTCCTGGACTACGCCGGTATCCGGCTCGGCGAGCGCGTGATGATCGGACCCAAGGTCACGTTCATCACCAGCGGCCACCCCGTTGATCCCGAGGAGCGGCGGCTGTACCTCACCGGCGCGCCCATCGACGTGGCGGAGAACGTGTGGATCGGTGCGGGTGCCACGATCCTGCCCGGCGTCAGCATCGGCCGTGACGCCGTGGTCGCCGCCGGTGCGGTCGTGGCCGAGGACGTTCCGCCGGCAAGCCTGGTGACCGGCAGCAAGGCAACCGTGCACCGGACGTGGTGACGGCCGTTCAGGTCCACGCCGGGCCTCACTGTGGGCCTCGCTCCTCGACTCCACGAAACTGATCACCCAGGCGCGCGGACAGGGTAGTGCAGCGGCCGGCAGGCCATCCGATTATTTCGGTCTTTTCCCTCTGTGTCGCTCAAGGCCCGCTACGCTCGCATGATTCATGAAAGCCTGCGATGCGATGGTCTGTTGCGGTCCGTGCGCATCCGCTCAGCAGCCGGGGGGAACCGTGCCTGAACCAGATGGCGTGCGATCACGTGGCAGTGCACCGGGGGGAACGACGCCGGAGGGCAATGGCCCCGCAGGCGCGCCCGGCCCCGCGGACGGGGAGCGTGGTGGTCATCCGCGTCACCGCTTCGAACGGGTTCGAGCCGCTGCGTTGACCGCGACGGCAACGATTATCGCGGCAGCGATCACCGCAGGGGTCGCCATCCTGACCGACACCGTCCGCGTGGATGTGGGTGCACCCGAACCCACGCCCACGGTGACGGTCACCGAAACCAAGCAGACGAGATCGTCGTCCGAACCCACAACGGAGCCGACGACAGGCGATCCCGTCGACGACGTCGTGCCGGCCCAGGACTCTGTCCTTCGCTCCGGTGAGGGAATCGACATGGTCGCGGACATCAGCCTCGATCTCGATTCGGACGCCCCCAACTGGGACGCCAGGACCTTCACCCACAAGGGAGCGGACCTCTACCTGGACCCGAACGGGTTCGGCGGAGGGCTGGACGCTCCCCGGCTGATCGTGACGACGGGCAAGGAGCGCTCCCCGACGACGTGCTACGCACAGACGGCGCTGGTAGGGACGATCGAGTGGGACGACCTGAGGTCGGGTGTCACGGCCTGTGTGGTGACGACAGAGCGGCGCTGGGCCTGGGTCGAAGTGCGCAAGTACGCCCCCGATCCCTTGAAGCTCACCGTGGACGTGGTCGTCTGGAACGCGGTGGTCTCCACGCCTGATGAGACGTGACCCGAGAGCGCGGGTGCGGTGGGCGATGACCCGCTGCCACACCGTTGGTAAGGCCCGGGAGATACGGCCGTGGATGGCGGACGACCGGGTCCCGCCGTGGCCGGAGAAGCATTCGGCCGAAACCCGTGGATGGGGTTTCCCGGCAAGCCCCGTACAAAGCAGCTTTCAACCTGCCCCGCCGAGGGCGACGAAGAAGTCCCGGACGTCCCCCGCGAGGAGGTCCGGGACTTCCATCGCGGCGAAGTGGCCGCCGCGCTCGAACTCCGTCCAGTGCCGGACGTCATACAGCCGCTCGGCCAGCGGTCGCACCGACTGGGTGATGTCGTGCGCGAACACCGCCACACCCACCGGCACCGGGCACGGCTCGGTGCGTCGCGCCGTCTCGCGGTGCAGCCGTGCCGAGGAGGCCGCGGTGGCGGTGAGCCAGTAGAGGGATACGTCGGTGAGTATCCGCTCGTCGCTGACCGGTGAGCGGGGGTCGGTCCACTGTGCGAAGCGCTCGGCGATCCAGGCGAGCTGGCCCACGGGTGAGTCGGTCAGCGCGTAGCCGATGGTCTGCGGGGTGGTGGCCTGCAGCGCCTGGTACGGCGGGCGGTGGGCCATCAGGTGCCGGACCTTGTCCAGCCGGGCCTCGTCCGTGTCCGAGAGGGCGACGCCGGCGGCCGGGTCCGGCCGGGTGGGCAGGTAGTTGACGTGCACTCCGACGACCTGTTCAGGTGCCACCGCACCGAGCGCCAGGGAGATGCCCGAGCCGAAGTCACCGCCCTGCGCGCCGTAGCGCTCGTAGCCCAGGCGGCGCATCAGCTCGGCCCAGGCCCGGGCGACGTGGATGATGTCCCAGCCGCGCCGGTGGGTCGGGCCCGAGAAGCCGTATCCCGGGATGGACGGAATCACCAGGTGGAAGTCCCGCGACAGCGGCTCGATCACGTCGAGGAACTCCAGGAACGAACCGGGCCAGCCGTGGGTGAGGAGCAGCGCGAGCGCGTCCGGCTTCGCGGACCGCACGTGGACGAAGTGGACGGTCTGGCCGTCGATCTCGGTGGTGCAGTGCGGGAGTTCGTTCAGCCGGGCCTCGTGCGCACGCCAGTCGTAGCCGGTGCGCCAGTACTCGGCGAGCTCCTTCAGCCGCGCCAGCGGGAAGCCGTAGTCCCACCCGGCGTCGGCGACCTCGTTGGGCCAGCGGGTGCGGGAGAGGCGGTCGGTGAGGTCGTCGAGGTCGGCCTGGGGGATGTCGATGCGGAACGGCTTGATCACGGTCTCACTCCGAGAGTAATGGTTTGGGAGACGAACGTTCGTGCCACTAATGAAGTTAGGCTGTTAGTGTCACTAACACAAGACGTGGAGGAAGCCCGTGAGCCCGACCCCCGAGCCCGCCCCGGCCCGGCTGCGCGCCATCCCCAGCCGCCTGCTGGCCGGGGCCGCGCTCGCCGCCGACCGGCTCGTCAGTGAACGCCTGGCCGCCGAAGGCGCCCACAAGTGGCACTTCGCCGTGCTGGTCACGCTCGCCGAGGCCGGCGCCGCCAGCCAGGCCGAGCTCAGCCGCAGCACCGGCATCTACCGCAGCGACATGGTCGCCGTCCTCAACGCACTGGCGGACACCGCGTGCGTCCGCCGCGACCCCGACCCCGCCGACCGCCGCCGCAACGTCATCACCCTCACCCCCGCCGGCCGCCGCCGCCTCGAACGCCTCGACGCGCTCATCGACGACGCGCAGCGCGAACTCCTCGCCCCCCTGGCTCCCGGTGAGCGGGACGAACTCACCCGCCTGCTCACCGCCGTCACCGAGCACCACCGCCCCGCGCACCCCCGCCCGGACGAGACGCGGTAGCCCCGCCCCCCTGTCACACCCCACCGGTACCGTCGGATCATGTCCAACCCGTCACCCACGGCCCCCGGCGACCAGCGTCGGCTCGCCACGCTCGAAGGCGTGCTGGAGCGCATCACGTACGCCAACGAGGAGAACGGCTACACCGTCGCCCGCGTCGACACCGGCCGAGGCGCCGCTGACCTGCTCACCGTCGTCGGCGCGCTGCTCGGCGCGCAGGTGGGGGAGTCGCTGCGGATGGAGGGGCGCTGGGGGTCGCACCCGCAGTACGGGAAGCAGTTCCACGTCGAGAACTACACGACCCTCCTCCCGGCCACCGTGCAGGGCATCCGCCGTTACCTGGGCTCGGGTCTGGTCAAGGGCATCGGGCCGGTCTTCGCCGACCGGATCACGCAGCACTTCGGGCTGGACACCCTGAAGATCATCGAGGAGGAGCCCAAGCGGCTCATCGAGGTGCCGGGGCTCGGGCCCAAGCGGACGAAGAAGATCGCCGACGCCTGGGAGGAGCAGAAGGCGATCAAGGAGGTGATGCTGTTCCTCCAGACCGTGGAGGTGTCCACCTCCATCGCCGTGCGCATCTACAAGAAGTACGGCGACGCCTCGATCTCCGTCGTGAAGAACCAGCCGTACCGGCTCGCCGCCGACGTCTGGGGCATCGGCTTCCTCACCGCCGACAAGATCGCCCAGTCCGTCGGCATCCCGCACGACAGCCCCGACCGGGTGAAGGCCGGACTGCAGTACGCGCTGTCGCAGGCCACCGACCAGGGGCACTGCTATCTCCCCGAGGAGAAGCTGATCGCCGACGCGGTGAAGCTGCTGCAGGTCGACACCGGGCTCGTGATCGAATGCCTCGCCGAACTCGCCGCCGAGCCGGAGGATCCGGGGGAGGACCCCGGGGTCGTGCGCGAGAAGGTGCCCGATCCGCAGGGCGGTGATCCCGTCACCGCCGTCTTCCTCGTCCCCTTCCATCGGGCCGAGGTCGCCCTCGCCGCCCAGCTGCGGCGGCTCCTGCGGACCGACGAGGACCGGATGCCGGCGTTCCGGGACGTGGCCTGGGACAAGGCGCTCGGCTGGCTGAAGGGCCGTACCGGCACCGATCTCGCCCCCGAGCAGGAGGCCGCCGTCAAGCTGGCGCTGAGCGAGAAGGTCGCCGTGCTGACCGGTGGGCCGGGCTGCGGCAAGTCGTTCACCGTGCGGTCGATCGTGGAGCTGGCCCGCGCCAAGAAGGCGAAGGTGGTGCTCGCCGCCCCGACCGGCCGCGCCGCCAAGCGGCTCGCCGAGCTGACCGGGGCCGAGGCCTCCACCGTGCACCGGCTGCTGGAGCTCAAGCCCGGCGGCGACGCCGCCTATGACCGGGAGCGGCCGCTGGACGCCGACCTGGTGGTGGTCGACGAGGCCTCCATGCTGGACCTGTTGCTCGCGAACAAGCTGGTCAAGGCGGTGCCTCCGGGCGCCCACCTGCTCTTCGTCGGGGACGTCGACCAGCTGCCCAGCGTCGGGGCGGGGGAGGTGCTGCGGGATCTGCTCGCCGACGGCAGCCCCGTGCCCGCCGTCCGGCTGACCCGGGTCTTCCGCCAGGCGCAGCAGTCCGGCGTGGTGACCAACGCCCACCGGATCAACGCCGGGCAGCACCCGGTCACGGACGGGATGAAGGACTTCTTCCTCTTCGTCGAGGACGACACCGAGGAGGCCGGCCGGCTCACCGTCGATGTCGCGGCCCGGCGCATCCCGGCGAAGTTCGGCCTCGACCCGCGCCGTGACGTGCAGGTCCTCGCGCCCATGCACCGGGGACCGGCCGGTGCGGGCACGCTCAACGGGCTGCTCCAGCAGGCCATCACCCCCGGCCGCCCCGACCTCGCCGAGAAGCGGTTCGGCGGCCGGGTGTTCCGCGTGGGCGACAAGGTGACCCAGATTCGCAACAATTACGAGAAGGGGGAGAACGGAGTCTTCAACGGCACCGTGGGCGTGGTCACCTCGCTCGATCCGGTCGACCAGCGCCTGACGGTACTGACCGACGAGGACGAGGAGGTGCCGTACGACTTCGACGAGTTGGACGAACTGGCGCACGCCTACGCCGTGACCATCCACCGTTCCCAGGGCAGCGAGTACCCGGCGGTCGTCATCCCGGTGACCACCGGCGCCTGGATGATGCTCCAGCGCAATCTGCTCTACACGGCGGTCACCCGGGCCAAGCGGCTGGTCGTCCTCGTAGGTTCCCGCAAGGCGATCGGGCAGGCGGTGCGCACGGTCTCGGCGGGCCGCCGGTGCACGGCCCTGGACTTCCGCCTCGCCGGTCCGACGACCTCTCAGCGGGCCGATGCGGCCCTGTGAGCGCTCTGTCACCAAAAAATGATCGATCAAATGAGTCACGAAGGTCACAGAGGCCTTCCGGATCGCGAACGCAACGGGCAGGATGGGCAAGTTGGCGGCACTCAGTGCCGCGAATAGGCCCGATGGTCGACCCCGAGTGCACCCTCCTGCGCCAAGTGGGGGATGGTGGAGACATCAGGGCACCTCGAAGATGAGGCACTAGGTCGGTGAGGGAAGACGTGAGCGACAACTCTGTAGTACTGCGGTACGACGGCAGCGAGTACACCTACCCGGTGATCGACAGCACTGTCGGTGACAAGGGCTTCGACATCGGAAAGCTCCGCGCCCAGACCGGTCTGGTGACGCTGGACAGCGGCTACGGCAACACCGCCGCCTACAAATCCGGGGTCACCTATCTCGACGGCGAGGGCGGCATCCTCCGGTACCGGGGCTACCCGATCGAGCAGCTCGCGGAGCGCTCCACCTTCCTGGAGGTCGCCTACCTGCTGATCAACGGCGAATTGCCGACGGTCGACGAGCTGGCCGCGTTCAAGGGCGACATCACGCAGCACACCCTGCTGCACGAGGACGTCAAGAACTTCTACAAGGGCTTCCCGCGCGACGCCCACCCGATGGCCATGCTGTCGTCGGTCGTCTCGGCGTTGTCCACGTTCTACCAGGACAGCCACAACCCCTTCGACGAGCAGCAGCGCAACCTCTCCACCATCCGCCTGCTGGCCAAGCTTCCGACGATCGCGGCGTACGCCTACAAGAAGTCGGTCGGCCACCCGTTCGTCTACCCGCGCAACGACCTCGGCTACGTCGAGAACTTCCTGCGGATGACCTTCTCCGTCCCCGCGCAGGACTACGAGCTCGACCCGGTCGTCGTCTCCGCCCTGGACAAGCTGCTCATCCTGCATGCGGACCACGAGCAGAACTGCTCGACCTCCACGGTGCGTCTGGTCGGCTCCTCGCAGGCGAACATGTTCGCCTCGATCTCCGCCGGCATCTCCGCCCTGTGGGGCCCGCTGCACGGCGGCGCCAACCAGTCGGTGCTGGAGATGCTCGAGGGCATCCAGGCCGCGGGCGGCGACGTCGACTCCTTCATCCGCAAGGTGAAGAACAAGGAGGACGGCGTCCGTCTGATGGGCTTCGGCCACCGGGTCTACAAGAACTTCGACCCGCGCGCCAAGATCATCAAGGCCGCCGCGCACGACGTGCTGTCCGCCCTCGGCAAGTCCGACGAGCTGCTGGACATCGCGCTGAAGCTGGAGGAGCACGCGCTCTCCGACGACTACTTCGTCTCGCGCAGCCTGTACCCGAACGTCGACTTCTACACCGGCCTGATCTACCGGGCCATGGGCTTCCCGACCGAGATGTTCACGGTCCTGTTCGCCCTCGGCCGCCTCCCGGGCTGGATCGCCCAGTGGCACGAGATGATCAAGGAGCCGGGTTCCCGCATCGGCCGTCCGCGTCAGATCTACACGGGCGTCGTCGAGCGCGACTTCATCCCGGTCGAGCAGCGCTGACACCGTGCCGGTGAGGCGTGCGCGGTGCGCCGTGCGCCTGATAGCTCGTTGCTGAAGGGGTGTGGGCGGCTGCCGGCCGGTCCGTGGCCGGTCGCGCAGTTCCCCGCGCCCCTTCAGGCATGCTGCCGAGCCGCAAGCCGCAAGCCGCAAGCCGCAAGTCGAAGCCGCGAGCCGCGAGCCGCGAGCCGCACGGAAGACCGCGCCCTCGTCGGTGTGATGTACGTACGGCAGCAAAGGAGAAGGCGCCCCGGCCGCCGGTCCCCCCACGGGCCGACGTACCGGGGCGCCCTCCCATGTCCCGGTGCGGATTCCCCCCACGGGATCCGGCCGGGCGCTTGTGAGAACAGCGCCTGAATCGCTGTGTGAGCACGGACGGACCTGAACCCGCCGCACTCGTCGGTGTGCGGTCTGCCGGGACAACGCACGTTCGGGAGGGCCGCTCAAAGCTCCCCGGCGGGTACGTGCCCCGGCAACGCAATCTCTGGGTAAGTCCCCCAAGACATCCCCAGCTGTCAGGAAACGCCCCCCAAGACGCTGCCTGACAGTGCCAACTTAGACCTTCGAACCCCTTCGATGGTTACCTTCAGATCACTGTGATCTGCGTCTCTTGCGTATCTCCCCAACCTGCGCAGGGGCCCGCAAACCGCTCACGGGACTCAAGCGTAAGGAAGATGCGCGAGCCGTGTGAAGAGCTTATGTGAGGGTCCTATCGGACTCCAGGGGTTCAGCCCAACTTGAGACCTCAATGAAACGCCCGCAGCCGCAGACTGTTCGTCACCACGAAGACCGAGGAGAACGCCATGGCGGCACCGGCGATCATCGGGTTCAGCAGCCCCGCGGCGGCCAGCGGCAAGGCGGCCACGTTGTAGCCGAAGGCCCAGACGAGATTGCCCTTGATGGTGGACAGGGTCCGGCGGGACAGCCGTATTGCGTCCGCCGCCACCCGCAGATCGCCCCGCACCAGGGTCAGGTCGCCCGCCTCGATCGCCGCGTCCGTGCCGGTGCCCATGGCGAGACCCAGATCGGCGACAGCCAGCGCCGCCGCGTCGTTGACGCCGTCGCCGACCATGGCGACGCTGCGCCCCTCGGCCTGCAGCTTCCGTACGACCTCGGCCTTGTCCTCGGGCAGCACCTCGGCGAACACCTGGTCGACGTCGATGCCCACCGTCCGCGCGACCGCCTCCGCCACCGCCCGGTTGTCGCCGGTCAGCAGGACCGGCGTGAGCCCGAGCGCGCGCAGTTCACGCACCGCCTCGGCGCTGGTCTCCTTCACGGTGTCGGCGACCGCGAGGACACCGCGCGCCACCCCGTCCCAGCCGGCCACCACGGCCGTACGCCCGGCACGCTCGGCCTCGTCCTTCGCCCGGGCCAGCTCGGGCGGCAGCTCCCCGGAGAAGTCGGCGAGCCGCCCCACGGCCACCTCGTGGCCCTCCACGCGCCCGCGTACGCCCCGCCCGGGGACGTTCTCGAAGCGCTCGGCCTCCGGCAGCGCACCGGCACGCTCCTCGGCGCCCGCGGCGATCGCCTGCGCGACGGGGTGCTCGGAGGCGTGCTCCAGGCCGCCCGCCAGCCGCAGCAGCAGCCGCTCGTCCTCCCCCTCGGCGACGTACACCTCCTGGAGGGACATCCGCCCGGTGGTGACGGTGCCGGTCTTGTCGAGCACGACGGTGTCGACCCGGCGGGTGGACTCCAGCACCTCCGGGCCCTTGATGAGGATGCCGAGCTGGGCACCGCGCCCCGTGCCGACCATCAGCGCGGTCGGCGTGGCGAGGCCCAGGGCGCAGGGGCAGGCGATGATCAGGACGGCGACGGCCGCAGTGAACGCGGCGACCGTGTCGCCCGTGGAGCCGAGCCACAGACCGAAGGTGCCGGCCGCGATCAGCATCACCACCGGGACGAAGATCCCGGAGATCCGGTCGGCGAGCCGCTGCACCTGGGCCTTGCCGTTCTGCGCCTCCTCGACCAGCTTCGCCATCCGGGCGAGCTGGGTGTCGGCGCCGACCCGGGTGGCCTCGACGACGAGCCGGCCGCCCGCGTTGACCGTGGCGCCGGTGACGGTGTCGCCGACGGTGACGTCCACCGGGACGGACTCGCCGGTCAGCATGGACGCGTCCACGGCGGAGAAGCCCTCGATGACCGTGCCGTCGGTGGCGATCTTCTCCCCGGGACGTACGACGAACCGGTCGCCCACGGCCAGCCGCTCCGCCGGGATCCGCACCTCGCGCCCGTCACGCAGGACGGCCACGTCCTTGGCGCCCAGTTCCATCAGCGCCCGCAGGGCCGCACCCGCGCGGCGCTTGGAGCGGGCCTCCAGATAGCGGCCGAGCAGGATGAACACGGTGACGCCCGCGGCCACCTCCAGGTAGATCATCGAGGCCCCGTCGGTGCGGGAGACGGTGAGCTCGAAGGGGTGCCGCATACCGGGTGTGCCCGCGTCGCCCAGGAACAGCGCCCACAGGGACCAGCCGAACGCGGCGAGCGTGCCGACGGAGACCAGGGTGTCCATGGTGGCCGCGCCGTGCCGGAGGTTGGTCCAGGCGGCCCGGTGGAAGGGGGCGGCGCCCCACACCACGACGGGTGCGGCGAGGGTGAGCGAGAGCCACTGCCAGTGGTCGAACTGCAGAGGCGGGATCATCGCCAGCAGGACGACGGGCAGGGCGAGCAGCGTGGAGATGGTCAGCCGCCGGCGCAGGGCGGCCAGTTCGGGGTCGGCCTGCGGGGCGCCGCTCTCGTCGTCCCCCTCCCGCGCGGGAGCGGGCGGCGCGGGTTCCTCGGCGGTGTAGCCGGTCCGCACCACCGTGGAGATCAGGTCGGCGACCTCGACGCCCGGCGGGTAGGTGATCCGGGCCTTCTCCGTCGCGTAGTTCACCGTGGCGGTGACGCCGTCCATGCGGTTGAGCTTCTTCTCGACGCGGGCCGCGCAGGAGGCGCACGTCATCCCGCCGATGAGCAGCTCGACCTGCGCGGCGGCCGGCTGCTGCTCGGCGGCGGCCGGCGCCTCGCGGGCAGTGGTGCTGGTCATGTCCGTACTCCAGGAACGTCCGGGAACCGGTGCGGGAGGGGGCGTGCGTCGGCCGTACGGAACGGGTGGTCCGGTACGGCCGGCGCACGCCGGGCGGTGGGTGCGCGGCCCCGGTTCGGGCGGCCGCGCCGCCGCCTCGCGTCAGACCGTGCCGGCCAGCTCGAAGCCGGCCTCGTCCACAGCCGCGCGGACGGCCGCCTCGTCGAGCGGGGCCGCGGAGACCACGGTCACCTCACCGGAGGACGCCACGGCCGCCACCGAGCTGACGCCCGGGATCGCGGAGATCTCACCGGAGACGGCACCCTCGCAGTGCCCGCAGCTCATTCCGCTCACCTTGTAGACGGTGGTGACGGAACCCTGGATGTCGGTCTGGGAGGTCATGTCGTTGCTCCTCGTCGGGGCGTAGGGATGGGGTTGTGCTGACAGGAGGGACCCCAGGGGGCCACTACAGTCAGACTATACCCCTAGGGGGTATAAATCCATGACGATGAGGGCGGGATCGCGGGCATGTCCGCGTCGGCGGGCGTCGGCTCCGGACGTGCGGGCTGGGTGTCCCAAAGGCCTCCTCGTGACCGTACGCCCCCGCCCGGGGGTTACCGTTCCGCCGGAAGCGACTGACGCTCACCGGAAGGCGGGACCAGGCATGCGAGCGGTGGTGTTCGAGCGGTACGGGGAACCGGCCGAGGTGCGGGAGGTCGCGGACCCGGAGCCCGCGGAGCGCGGAGTCGTGGTCCGCGTCGAGGCCACCGGCCTGTGCCGCAGCGACTGGCACGGCTGGCAGGGCCACGACCCGGACATCACGCTTCCGCACGTCCCCGGCCATGAACTCGCCGGAGTCGTCGAAGCGGTCGGCGCGCGGGTCACCGGCTGGCGGGCCGGGGACCGGGTCACCGTGCCGTTCGTCTGCGCCTGCGGTTCCTGCCCGGCGTGCGCGGCCGGCGACCAGCAGGTGTGCGAGCGGCAGACCCAGCCCGGCTTCACCCACTGGGGCTCCTTCGCCCACTACGTGGCGCTGGACCACGCGGACGTGAACCTCGTCGCGGTCCCCGACGGCATGTCGTACGCGACCGCCGCCTCGCTCGGCTGCCGTTTCGCCACCGCCTACCGGGCGGTGGTGCAGCAGGGCCGGGTGGCGGCGGGGGAGTGGGTCGCCGTGCACGGCTGCGGCGGGGTGGGCCTGTCGGCGGTGATGATCGCGGCGGCCGCCGGCGCCCGGGTCGTCGCCGTGGACGTATCGCCCCAGGCCCTCGATCTGGCGCGACGGTTCGGCGCGGCGGAGTGCGTGGACGCGTCGGCGGTACGGGACCCGGCCGAGGCGGTCCGCGATCTCACCGGCGGCGGCGCCCACCTGTCCCTCGACGCCCTCGGTGCCCCCGCCACCTGCGCCGCCTCGGTGAACGGCCTGCGCCGCCGGGGCCGCCACGTCCAGGTCGGCCTGCTGCCCTCACCGACGGGCACCACACCGGTCCCCATGGCTCGCGCCATCGCCCTGGAACTCGAACTCCTCGGCAGCCACGGCATGGCCGCGCACACCTACCCGCCGATGCTGGAACTGGTCCGCGCGGGGATGCTCCGCCCCGACCTCCTGGTGACGTCCGTGATCGGTCTGGACGCGGCGCCCCAGGCCCTCGCCGCCATGGGAACGGCACCGGGCGCCGGCGTCACGGTCATCGAACCGTGGAGCTGACGGAGCTGACGGAACTGACGGAACTGACGGAATCGGCGGAATCGGCGGAACCGATCCCGTCCCCGCACACGGCTGTGCCCCGCCCGGTGAGGGCGGGGCACAGCGGATTCCGGCGTTTCTCCCGGGGATGCTCCTATGCTTGTCAAGCGGCAGGAGCGAGGTCGGTTTGGGTGATTCGTTCCGTTGGTGTGGTGGTCAGGGCGCGGTAGACCTCGCGG
>NZ_JBITRU010000070.1:0-15331 GCF_044540255.1 Streptomyces sp. NPDC086080 | reverse complement strand
AGTACTCCGGGCGGGCAGTCGGCGATGAAGCAGAAAACCCCACGGCGCGAGCCGTAGGAATCCCCCTCCTTCAGGAGGGGGAGGAAGTCAAGAGACCTCTCCGTTTCGGTGAGGTGCGCGGGCGGACGGACGGGTGGTGCGGCGGCGCCGGGCCGGCGTGCGGTCCGTCCCGGCGACGTACGTGGTGTCACCAGGGCCGGCCCCCCGAGGTGTCCGGCCCTGGTGACGGGTCATCGGGTGACGTCGAACGAGGCCGCGCGGGGCACGAACGTCGTGTCGCCGTCCTTCGCCGTCGCCAGCACCGACACGTTCCAGGTGCCCTTCTCCAGGTCTGCCGCCTCCTGCTGCGTCACCTTCAGCGTGTAGGTGCAGCGGGACGTCTCGTCCGAGGTGCTGCGGCACTTGGCCTTGTCCACGTACCGCATCTCCGCCTCGGTCGGGTCGAGCTTCGAGGCGGCCGGCCACGCGATGACCCTGACCTCGCGGACACCCGAGTCGTCGCTCACCTCCGCGGAGTACGAGAGCTTCCCCGCGCCCTGCTGGGACGGAGCGGCGTAATGGGCGGAACTGTTCTTCACGGTCGGCTGCGTGTCGGCGGAGGCCATGGCGTAGCCGCCGGCGGCGACGGCTCCGAGGGCGACGACGCCGATGACGGACGGGACGAGAACGCGCTTGGACATGGGTGATCCCCGTGCTTTCGAGTGGAGTGTCGATGTGCGGGAAAGTGCGGGGGTCCGGTGGTCGGTCGGCCGCCTTCCCGATGTGATCGAGACTATGGCCGGGACCCCCGCCCGATCCTCACGCCGGGGAACGATTGCCGCCTCGAACCCTGGGTGCAGAGACTCCACCGCCCATGGTCAGTGAGCAGGAGCAGGAGCAGGAGCAGCAGCGGGTCGCGGACACCACGTCCTGGCGGCGGAAAACACCGGGGGCGGCCGGACTGGTCCGGCCGCCCCCGGCTCCGACACCCCCTAGGCGGAGGGGGCGATGACCACAGCCGTGCCGTAGGCGCAGACCTCGGTGCCGACGTCCTGTGCCGTCGTGACGTCGAAACGCATGGCGAGCACGGCGTTCGCACCGCGGGCAGCGGCGGCCTCGACCAGCCGTGCCATCGCCTCGTTCCGGGTCTGGACCAGCGTCTTGGTCAGGCCCTTCAGCTCACCGCCGATCACCGACTTCAGTCCCGCGCCGAGCTGGGAGCCCAGGTGGCGGGAACGCACCGTGAGCCCGAACACCTCTCCGATGACCTGCTTCACCTCGTGTCCGGGCACTTCGTTGGTGGTCACGACCAGAACGGGCGAGTCCTGCGCCGTGCCGCCGGTGTAGTCGTCAATGGGCATGTATCCACCTTGGGAAGAGAAGGGAGTGAACGACCGGACATCTGCCCCAACGACGTCGGCGCGGTGACGGTTCACGGGCGGCCGGTGACTACTTCCCGAGCCGTTCGTACACCGTGTGCGCGATGACCAGGTGCCCGAAGGCGTGGGGTGGGCGGAGCCGGGTGGGACGGGGAGGTGAACCGTAGCCCTGCGGCCGCCGTCCAGCCGGACGGGGAGGTCCGCCGTCAACCGGCCGCACCGGCACGTCCGGCGGACGCCCACCGACACCACGCGTCCACCTGGGAGATCCCCGACCATGCCTTCCCACGCCCTCGGCGGCAAGCACCCGATCCCGGTCCTGCTCCACGCCTCGGACCCGCTGTCCGAGGCAGGGGCGCGGGCCCAGTTGAGCGACCAGCGGGCCATCGTGCTGACTCCTGACGGCTCGCGGCCCGGCACCGTGCCCCTGCTGGTGGCGGACTCGGCGGACGACGAGACGGTGACGCGGTGGTGTGCGGCCGCACCGCCCGACGGCCCGCGCGCGGTGCTGGTGACGGGCAGGCTCCGGCAGTCCGGTCTGTCGAACGTGGTCGCCGGGGGGATCGGAGCCGTCGTCTGGCGGCACGAGGCGAACGGGCCGCGACTGGTGCGGGCCGTCACCGCCGTCGCCCGCGGAGAGGGTGACATACCGGCCGACCTGGTCAGGGCGCTGATGGACCAGGTGAGCAGCCTCCTCCCCCAGGCCGCCGCGGGTCGCTCGCCCCGTCCTACGGTGCTGACCGCACGGGAGGTGAGCATCCTGCGCTGGGCGGCGGACGGTGAGGAGACCGGGCAGATCGCCGACCGGCTGGGCTACTCGGAGCGCACGATCAAACGGGACCTGCACGACCTGATGAAGCGTCTGCACCTGCGCAACCGCACCCACGCCGTCGCCTACGCCCTGCGCGCCGGCTACATGTAGGCGCGCCTCCACCGCCCGGCGGGCCGGATCAATGCCGGGGCCGCCGAGCCGGCCTGGACGGCCGCGATGTCCGGAGCGGCCGGGGCGGGTCACAGCGGAAGCGTTATGCCGAGTTCCCGCATGGCCGTTGAGGGCGGGCCGCCTTCGGAGCGTTCCGTCTTGTACCCCTTGATGCGAGGGCCGAGGGTGTGGGGGTCGACGGCCTCGGCCGGGGCGCCCTTGGCGTACAGGCCGTCCGGCTGGGTGTCGCGGTCGTGGGGCAGGAGCCAGAACACGCGGCGGCGGAAGGTGCCCGAGGACCGCGAGGGCTTCATGGCCGGGTCGAGCAGCGCGTAGCCGACCATGCGCCCGTCACGGTGGTAGGCCGGCTTGCCCTTGCGGGTGGGCAGCCGGTCCAGGCTCTGCCGAACGTAGTCGAGCCGGTCGATGTCCTCCAGCCAGACGAGGTCGGTCTCGTAGCTGATCTCGTCCTCGGTGATCAGGGAACTCATGCGCCGGGGTCCCTTTCTCGGTCGGTGAGCAGTCCGATGCCCGGGTAGTGCTTGCGCTGGTTGGACAGGACCATCTCCTTGGGCGAGGCCAGCCCGACCAGTTCCCGCGTACGGGCCGCGAACGCCCTCGAGGACATGGCCGGAGCACCCTCATTCTGGCACCACGCCCGGTACACGGCATACAGGGCAGTCTGCTCCGCGCGCAGGTCCGGGCCGAGCAGACAGCATTCGTCATAGAAACGGCCGGTGTGGTCCTCGGTCTCGGCGTACGCCGTCGTGGCGATCCGTACCCGCTCCGGGCCCGTCAAGTCCCGGTCGCCCGCGAGGTAGCGGCGGGCGCCGTCGATGAGCCAGCCGAGGATGCCGGGCCCTTCCTCGGTGACGAGGATGTCGGCCAGGTTGTCGATCTTCCGGTCGTCGGACACCACACGCTCGAACGGGATCAGACGCATACGGCGCCAGAAGGCGAAGCCGCCGGTGCCGACCTCGGGGCGGTGGTTGCCCAGCAGCCACAGTTTGTGGGTCGGCTCGAAGCTGAAGAAGTCCTGCCGCATCCGGCGGGCCTTGATCCGGTCCCCGCCCGTCAGCAGCTTCACCCGCGCCTCGTCGAACTTGTCGCCCGGTTTCACCTCCGAGCACACGATGACGCGGCGGCCGTGGAGTTCGGCGAGGTCGGTGGGATGACCCTCGTAGGGGCGGGCCATCAGGAAGCCGGGCGGGGCGGCGTCCGCGTAGTCGCCGAGCAGCTTCATCAGTACGTCCAGAAGGACCGACTTGCCGTTCTTCCCCGACCCGAACAGGAACGGCAGGACCTGACCGCCCACGTCCCCCGTGATCGAGTACCCCAGCAGCAGTTGCAGGTAGTCGACCATGTCCCGGTCCTCGGGCTCGTCACCGAAGGTGTCGGTGAGGAACCTCGTCCATCGCGGGGTGGGCACGGACTGCGGGCCCACGGTCGTGGAACGGGAGTGGAAGTCCTTGTCGGGGTCGGGGCGCTTGATCAGCCCGGTGCGCAGGTCGACGATGCCGGCCGGGGTGCACAGGGCATACCGGTCGGCGTCCAGGAGTGCCGCGTTGAGCACCATCCCGGGAGCCGACTTCGCCTGCGTCAGCATCGCGTTCATCCCCGTGGTGGACAGGGCCCGACGACGGTGCTGCTGCAGGGCGGTGGTGGTGAAGACCCCCCGCGTGTCGTGCGGAGCGATGTTCTCGGCAAGGTCGCCGGCGGCCCACAGGACGGTGTCGTCCTCGTCGAACTGCCAGCGCGTGGTGTCCCACCGGTACCAGCCGATGCCCGGCACATGCCGGTAGTCGTTCGCATAGAGCCTGACGAACAGCTTGGCATTGCCGCGATCCGACAGCGTGTCGGGCAGGAGCCCGGAGGCGGTCGCTTCTCCGGCGGCCACGCGGGACGCTTCCGCCTGCGCGGGCAGGGAGACCGTGGCCGTGGGGGCGCCGGAGCCGGACTGCGCACGGATCTGCGCGGCGACGGCTCCGGGGTCGAAGTCGAAGAGGGGTGCGGGCTCGTGGCCGGACGAGTTCATCGGCCGTCCCCGAGGGGGAACGGGTGATGCCTGGGGCGGCCCGCGAACCGGCCGTCGACGGGGACAGCGACTGACGGGCCGGGGCCACGCATTGACGAGGTGTGACGGCAAAACAGCAGCTCATCAGACATGCGCACCCCCTGTCAGCGACCCAAGCGACTCAACGATGGGCACAGCCTAGCGAACAGGGCGCGCAGGTCGTGGCAACCATGCGGAGAAGCCGCTCAGCCCGCCACAGCGACCGGAGCGACGGAGCCTGAGTCATGAGGAACGCGAGTGCCGGGACGCTCGCCTCGTCGTGACGTCCCACGACGAGGCGAGCGGCGCGGTTCACTGCCCGAGGCGGCCCCGGGTGGCCACGAGAGCGACGGCCGCGGCCACGAGCGAGCCGGTGAGGAAGGCATGCGCCGCGTAGCTCTGGGACAGCGAAGGGAACGTGACTCCACCCACGGCTGAAGTCGCGGGCTTCCTGTATCGGTGGCTATGCCACGTCGCAGAGGACCAGCCCGGCCCTGTTCATCACGTTTATCGCGCCGACGTGGTCCGCGTTGGCGGTGAAGCCGCACGCGGTGCATGTGAAGTCGGCTTGGGTGAGGCGGTTCTCCTTGGCGACGTGCCCGCAGTCGGGGCAGGTGCGGGAGGTGTTGCGGGCGTCCACCGGGATCACGCGGCGAGCGGCACTCTCAGCCTTCTGCGCCAGGATTCCCAGGAACAACCCCCAACCCGCGTCGAGGATGCTGCGGTTGAGTCCGGCCTTCGCGGCGGCCCCGTTAGGCAGGAAGCCGCCGGGCCGCTCGGGGTCGGGCTTGGCTGCCGACCTCTTGGTCATCCCGGCGGTGTTCAGTTTCTCGTGGGCGATCACGTCGTGATCGCGGATCAGCTCGTTCGCCCGTTTGTGGTGGTGGTCGAGCCGCTGCCTACGGATCTTCGCGTGGAGTCCGGCGACCTTCCGGGCGGCAGCCCGGTGCTTCTTCGTGCGGCGCCTGGTACGCCGGGGAAATGTCGCCAGGTGCTGCTGGGCGGCGGCCAGCTCCTTTGCCATCACCTGGAGGAACCGCGGGTTCTCCACGTGCTCACCGTCGGACGTGGTCAGGAAGTGCCTCACGCCCATGTCGATGCCGACGATGCCTCCCGTCGCGGGCAGCGGCTCAGCAGGCACCTCGTCGCAGGCCAGGATCACGTACCAACGGCGGCCCTCCCGTTTGACACTGACCGTTTTGACCCGGCCGCGCACGGGCCGGTGCACACGCACGTGCCCGACACCCTGCAGCCGCACCCGGGTCCGCCCATCGTGCGGGGTGGAGTCCCAGCGGCAGCCGTCCCCGTCCTTCGGGAAGGTCACCGTGTCGAAGTGCCCGACACCCCTGAACCTGGGATAGCCCGGCGTGAGACCGGCCTTCACCCGCCGGAAGAACGCGGCGAACGCCCTGTCCAGACGACGCAGCGTGGCCTGCTGGGAGGAGAACGACCAGCGGCCCTGCCGCTCCGGATCGAACGCCCGGATCTCCTTCAGCTGCGCGGACTGACCACCGTAACGAACGGTGGTCTTCGAGACGTGCCGGTAGGCCTCCCGGCGCTCCTGCAACGCGCCGTTGTACAGCGAACAGTGATCCCGCAGCATCCCGGCAAGCGCCTGCTCCTGGCGCACCGTGGGCCGGAGAAGAAACTTGTAGGCACGCATCATCCCCACCACCCCCTCCACGCCAGTACGGCCAGTACGGCCAGTACGGCCAACCTAGCGGGCCTCACTGACAACAGTGCGGATCCGTACAGAAAGCCGAGGTCAGACGTGGTCGTCCATCAGGACCTGGCCAGGGGACGCCCCGCTTCAGCGGGGTGGGGAATGGCTTCTCTCACCACGGAGATGAAGTTGTTGACGCTGGTGTGCAGCAGCATGACCAACGGCATGCTTTCGCCGGAGCGGTTGAACAGTCAGGTCATGACGAAGCTGAAGGCGACCGTGGTGACCATGAACTCCAGCACCTTGACCAGGTCCACGTGCGGCCCGCTCCAGTCGCTGAGGAACAGCGGCAGGTGCCAGGCACCCCACAGCACGCCCACCACGAGGGTGGAGCCCACCGGACCGTACCTGCGCTGCATACGGGGCCTGGCGAACTCCCGCCAGCCGGGCTCCTCCGCCAGGCCCGTCGTGACCATCTGCACGGCGAGAGCGGGCAGATAGGCCACCAGAACGGCGAGGGAGGGAAACTCGGGGACCCGGCGGCCAGCAGCGCGGTGGCGAGCGTCAGCACGGCGGGCACCGCGACCAGGACCGCGAGGAACCAGCGCGCGCCCACCCTCAGCTTCGTCATCCGGCCGCGCCACACCCGGAGCCCCTGACGTCTCTCCAGAGCCCAGGTGACCAGGAGCGCCGACGCGATCGGGCCGAGGTAGGCACCGGGCAGAACGCCCAGCAGCTGGCTGGCACCGCCCGATCCCGGGAAGGAGACGTGCCACACGCCCAGGCCGTTCTCCGAGAGAACGTACGGCGTCCAGGCGAGCCGGCTCAGGGCGAAGGTGAGCGAGAAGAACCAGATCAAGGGCCTCTCGCACAGGGCCGCCCGCAGCCTCGACGGGGGCTTCCCCGGGTCTGTACCGCCGGGGCCTGCCGGGGTGGGGCGGTGGCGGAGGTGTGGAGGCTGTCCATATGCACCGCGTGCGGCTTCACCGCCAACGCGGACCACGTCGGCGCGATAAACGTGATGAACAGGGCCGGGCTGGTCCTCTGCGACGTGGCATAGCCACCGACACAGGAAGCCCGCGACTTCAGTCGTGGGCGGAGTCACGTCCCTCTGAGCTGGAGCCGATCGAAGGTGACCAGCTCACCAGAGGCGCATCAGGAGGTCATTGCCGTCTGTGCCCGAGTGGGGGTACCGCCTGCTGTACCCCCACTCGGGACTACCCGCCCGGTCGCGTGAGCGCGGCGACGACCAGCACGACGGCCAGGGCGACAAGGCCCGCGGTGGGAAAGACCCGGGCGGCGGTGCGGTACCGGTGTGCTGACTGCATGGTGCTCGGGATCTCCTTCGACAAGGGCGGCTCACTGCGGCAGCCCGCTACGACTGAGGACGCGCGGTACGTGAGCCGGGTTCATACACAGGCCTGCCTGCCCAGGGGGGGTCCGGTCGCTGAGGTCTCCTCGGTTCGGTCGCTGAGATGTGCTTCGGTCGCTGCTCTTCGGTCGCTGAAGTTGCTTCAGTCGCTGAGCTCTCCGGGCCGGGAAGAGGACAGCGACTGAAGAACCAGCTACCGACAACCCTTCGGTCGCTCTTTCAGTCGCTCACAAAACCGCAGGTCAACGAGGTGCTCCTCCGAGAGCAGCGACTGAAGCGACTCTAGATGCCTATATATGAGGTACCCAGAGAATTTGCGTGTGCGTGATAGATAGAAGCCTTCAGTCGCTTCAGTCGCTTTTTGATCTTTGGCATGCCCTCTGACCTGGCCTTTTCTCAGCGACCGAAGAGCAGCTACTGAAGGCCCTTCAGTAGCTGCCGCGCTCCTTCGGTCGCTGCGCCCGGAATCACCGGCTCCGGAGCAGGCCCCGCCGGTGTCCGCAGGTACTCCATGAGGACACCGGAGCCGTTCGCTAGTCTGTGCGCGTGGTTGAGTCGCTTGGGTCGCTCGAGTAGCTGATGAGGGATGCGATGCCTGCTGCTGAGCTGCGCTCCTCCGGCAGCCCCTCACAACAACCCGGGCAAGAACCCGGGCAGGAAGTCGGCCAGGAGCTCGGCAGCGGACTCCGGAGGGGCCCCGCGCAGGCATCCGTCCCGTCCAGGACTCAGCCCGCCGCCGCGCCCGTTGTCACCGCCCAGTGGTGCGCCCGCCGGGGCTGGCCCGTTCACCCCCTGGCACCCGGCCGCAAGACCCCGGCTGCGAACTGCACCCGGTGCCGCAACGGCGCCCACGCACCGGCCGACTGCCCCTGCCTCCCCGCAGGCCGTTGGTGTCATGGCTTCTACTCCGCCACCCTGAACCAGGAGCGGATCCGGCAGTGGTGGGGACAGCACCCCGGTTTCGGTATCGGCGTCTCCTGCGGCCCGGCCGGCCTGGTCGTCATCGACATCGACGCCCACCCCGCCGAACTCCCCGCCCGGGACCGGATCCTGCCGGGCATCACCATCGGCGACCAGATCGACCTCAGAGGCCTCGCCAACGGCTTCCACACCCTCGGGGTCCTCGCCGCCCTCCGAGGCCGGGAGAACCCCGCTGAGGACGCCACGACCCTGCGTGTGCGCACGCCCTCCGGTGGACTCCACGTCTGGTACCGGGCCACCGGCAACCGGAAGTGGCTGTCCTCCGTGGGTTCCAGCCCCGGCCGCGCCCTGGCCTGGCAGGTCGACATCAGGGCCCACGGCAGCTACATCATCGCCCCGGGAACCAGAACCGACCACGGCACCTACACCCCCGTCGGCGAGGCCCGTGAACCCGCCGCCCTGCCCTCGTGGCTGGCGCAGGAACTCGACCGCACCGGGCATCTGCCCGCCCCCAGCGTCCCCGCTCCCCGGCCGGTCCCGCCCAGAGCACGACAGGCCGTGCTGGCCGCGGGAGGGGGCCGGGCCGAAGGCGTCCACACCCTCGCCACGGTCCTGGCCCCGGTCGAGGCCTGCGGTCAGGCGGCCGAAGGGGCAGGCTTCTCCGACGCTCTCAACCGCGCCGCCTACACCCTCGGTGGTCTCATCGCCGCAGGACGGCTCCCCCGCCAGGAGGCCGAGCAGGCCCTCGAGGACGCCGCGCTCCGGGCCCGCCCCGGGCAGGAATCACGGATCCGGCAGATCATCGGCAGCGGCCTCACCGCCGGCATGAAGAAGCCCCTCCACGCCACGGGCGGCCGCTGGTGAAGAAGTGTGCCCGGGACCGGGACATCGTGGCGGAAGGCGTCCGCGAGCCCGGTCCTCCGAGCGTCGGCCCCGCATGGGGCAGGTTTCCGGTGGGCCGTCAGGGGTGCATCGTGATCCGTGTGATATCCGGCCGAGCTGGTTCTGCGGGCCCACCGGTGTGACGGTAGCCGGACTGCGCTCTCCACCGATATCGAGGCCCGTCATGTCAGGTCTGCCGTTCTTCGCCCCCTGGCTGGTGCCGGTCTCCGCGCTCTGGGCGATGCTGCCGTTCCTGTGTCCCCGGCAGCGGCGGACGGGCATCGTCATCGCCGTCCTGCACCTCGTCGGGACGGTGGCGATCACACGGCCCTGGACCGAGAACTGGTACTGGGACGTCGGATGGTGGCTGATTCTCGTCTTCGGGCAGGGCGCCCTTTTTGCGCTGGGACGGTTGGTCTTCGAACTCAGCCCGCTCGGCGCCCGTCGCCACCACGCGGCGCCCCGGTCCCCGGGGAGCGACCCGGTGGTGGTCCGGCCCGGGTCGTGAGCCGGACCACGCGCGCCACGGGGTCCCGGTCGGAAGGGACGTCTTCACCGCACCCTGAACCGGGCTGCGCAGTCCGCCGTCCAAGCTGCGCATTCACGGCCTGACCTGCGCTTTTCCTGATTGCGCAGCCATGTGGGACACGGGGTCGGCCTGCTGCGCGGGAAGGCCGCCGAGGGCCTGCCAGCGCCGTTCGAAGTCATCGGCCTGCTCGGCGATGTAGGCGGGCGTGAGGGGTCTCTTGTGCTGCGCAGTGATGCCGCGGGCTGCGCATTCCCGCGCAACGGCGTCGGGTGAGGGCATCCCGGTGCCGTGCGTTCTCTGCTCGGCCCAGACGTTGTAGACCCGGAATGCCAGGAGATAGCGGCGCAGCGTGGACGGGCTCACCGGCCTTCCGCCGCGACCGTGCATTCCCTTGCGCGCGAGGTGGCTGGAGAGTTGCTCCGCCTCCCGCGTCGAGGACCGGGGCCGTTCGTCCTGCTCGGTCCGGTACTCCGTCCAGGAGAGGTAGTAGCGGTCGACCGTGGTCAGCGTGACGGGCTCCTCCGGCACGGTGTCCTTGCCCGGTGGGAGGTCCGCGCCGACGGGGGCGCCCCCGTCGGACTCGTCGGTGTCGTGGTCCTCGGCAGGCCGCTCGTTCGGGGAGAAGGAGCGCTGCCGGAACTCCGCGAGGAACTTCCGTGCGACCTCGTCGGTCCCGGGCGGGCCGGGACGTGCGGGCGGTGCCTGCTGCCTGGGAGGCGGCGGAGGGCTGTCCCGCCGTCCCGGTGCCGTACCTCGGTCGGCAGCGGTCACACGTCCGGGGCTCCGCCGCTGAGCCGGAACCGGCGGCCGCTCGACGGTGAACCGTACGGGCGGCCCGTCGGTACCCGCGGTGACCGGGCGAGCCGGGGCCGGCGCGGCCAAGGGGAGGCCGTAGCGGGCCAGTCGCAAGGGCATCAGCGACTCCACCGGAGCCTTGCGGCGCCAGGAGCGGCCGAAGCGGGAGCGGAGACCGGCCTGGTAGACGAGGCGTTCCTGTTCCCGCTTGACGGCCTGCTCGTAGGAGCGCAGCTCCCACAGTTTCATGCGACGCCAGAGCAGGAACGTGGGGATCGGCGAGAGCAGCCAGCGGGTGAGGCGTACACCCTCCATGTGCCGGTCGGCGGTGATGTCGGCGATGCGGCCGACCGCGTGCCGGGCCGCCTCGACCGCCACGACGAACAGAACGGGGATCACCGCGTGCATACCGACGCCCAGCGGATCCGGCCAGGCGGCCGCTCCGTTGAACGCGATGGTGGCGGCCGTCAGCAGCCAGGCCGTCTGCCGCAGCGCGGGGAACGGGATACGGATCCAGGTCAGCAGAAGGTCCAGCGCCAGCAGGACGCAGATGCCGGCGTCGATGCCGATCGGGAAGACGTAGGCGAAGTCGCCGAAGCCCTTCTTGACCGCCAGTTCGTGGACCGCCGCGTACGACCCCGCGAAACCGATCCCCGCGATGACGACGGCACCGGTGACGACCACGCCGATCAGGATGCGGTGTCCTCGGGTCAGCAGGGGTGCTCCGTTCCCCTCGCTCACGTACAACTCCCCTGTCCGGGCCCCGTCACAGGACTCTCGCTCCGTGCCGTGTGTGTCTTGCTTGTCATACGTGTCATGCACGCGGGATCGTCCGGTTCCCTATTACGCCGTAATAGGGAACCGGACCGAGGCAGCGGTGCTGCCCTCATGAGTCGGCGATGTCGGCCGCTGTGTCGCGCCGCTGGTGATGCTCGTTGAGGATCCGCAGCATCTTGTCGAACTCGGTGCCGGGCATCTCCTGGATGAGGTGCCGAGCCAGGGCCGGACCGTCGCCGTAGGGGAGCTTCGGCGGTCGCTGCTTGGCCGTCGCCGCGCCGGGCCGTGGTTCGGGCACGCGGTCCACCGGGGCGGCCGCCCCGTCGTCCGCGGAGGCCGGAAGGCTCTGGTCCTCGGTCCGGTCCTCTATTACGGCGTAATAGGTGACGTCGTCCGCGGCGGCAGGCTGTGGGGGAGTGGGGAGCCCGTCGCGGAGCCGGCCGGCGGCCTGCTTCTCCGCCTCCTTGGCGGCTCGCTGCTCCTTCAAGTCCTCCAGGGCCGCCACCTGTTGCTCCTGCGGCTTGTTGCCGACCGCACGCAGCAGGTCGATGGGCTCCTGGCCGATGCGGGCCTGGAGCTCCGGCGTGAGGTTGAGCAGGGCGAGACGCTGGGAGACCCAGCCCTGGGAACGGTGCAGGCGCTTGGCCAGGGCCGTCTGACTGCCATGGATCGTCAGAAGGCGTTGCAGAGCGCGGGCTTCGTCCAGCTCTTCCAGGTCCTGACGGTGGATGTTGGCGACGAGGGCGGACTCGAGCAGTTCCTCCGAGGTGCTGCCCTGGTCGTCGCTGACCATGACCTTGACCAGGCTCAGACCGGCCTCACGGGCGGCGGCCAGGCGACTGCTGCCGTCGATGACGACATGGGTGGTGTCGTGTTCCAGGTCGGCCTCCCGGTCGGGGTTGGCCTTGATGTACGCGTCGCGGTTCATGACCGTGATCGCCTGCTTCTGACCGTGCGTCTTCAGGCTGCCGGCCAGGTCGGTGAGGTCACCCAGCGCCGAGCGGGGGTTGTCCGGGTTGAGGCTGACACGGCCCGGGGGGAGTTCGGTGGGCGGGGCGACGCCCTCGGTGGGGACCCCCGTCGCGGCGGCGACGGCCTGACGGCGTGCGCTGACCGGGCGCACGCCCCCGCCGAAACGGCCGGCGCCGAGCTGGTTGGCCTTGCTCATGAGATCTCCCGGGCCAGGGCGCGCATGCCGATCGCCTGCTGTGACTTGGGCGCGTAGGACAGAAGAGGCTTCTTCATACGGACGGCCTCCTTCTGCTCCTTGAGGTCGCCGATGAGTCCCACGACCCGCGGGTCCTTTATGTCGACCCACCCCTGGAGGGAGGAGGTGGCGATGTAGCCGCGGCGGGAGTCGTAGAGGTTGACGACGATGCCGAGGTAGTCGATGTCGACCTGGAGGTCACCCCGCAGGTCGTCGATCTGCGTGGTGAGGAGCTCGTACGCGTCGGCGGAGCTGTCCTCGGCCTGGACGACGATCAGCGCGCCGGACTGGCCGGGCTTCTCCCCCTCACGGCGTCGGCCGTAGTAGGCGGCGGCGTCCATGCTGAGGCCGAGGCTGGGCGGGCAGTCGACGAGGATGACGTCGTACTCCGCCTCGAGCGGCATGAGGGCCCGCTCGAGGGCGGACTCGCGGGCGCGCACGGCGGACAGTCGCACGTCGAGGAGGAACGCGTCGTTGCAGGCGGGCAGGAGATGGAGCCTGCCGTCGAAGGTCTCGTCGTCGACGGAGACGATGAGGTCACGCAGGTCGCCCTTGGGGTCGCCCGCCATGTGGTTGGTGAGGCTGTCACCGTTCATCGGCAGGGGAGAGGCGCCCAGTTGGTTGGTGAGGTGGCACTGCGGATCGAAGTCGACGAGCAGCACCCTCATCCCGGGTCCCGGCAGGTTCTCGATGTCGAGAGGGTCGACGCCGGGCTCGTCGTCCTGAGCATGCGTCTCGCTCGCCCGCAGGGCCTTGGACAGGGCCTTGGCGACACGGACGGAGTGAAGGGAGTCGGGGTCCTCGGCGAGTGCCTCTCCGAGGCCGGCGGTGATGGCCGTCTTGCCGACCCCGCCCTTCTGATTGCAGACGACGATGCGCCTGGTGATGGTGGGGCGCTCCACATGCGGTGCCGGGTTGGTGTCCAGCCACAGCTGAACGGCCTGCGCCAGACCCTGGATGAGGGAGACACGGCGGTCGGCGGCGATACGCCGGAACTCCTCCCACTGACCGGGAGGCAGGAAGGTGGAGAAGGAATCGGCGCCGGCCGTGTCGACCGGGGCGGGGGAGGAGGCCAGGTCGCACCAGTCGGTGATGCCCTGTTCGACCGCGGCCTGGATCTCGATGCCGTGCTGAGCGGCTCTGATCTTGAGGTTCTGCCGGAGCCAGCCCGGCAGTTTGGAGACGACCTTCTCGCGGTCGTGGGACGTCGCTGGGGAACTCATGAGGGACACCATACTAACGTTCATGATCCTTCCGGTCCCCGACACGTTACCTTCACCCCTCGACATGCCGTCAGAAGCCCACGCAACGCCACCGGAAGCCCGGTCCCACCCCCACCCTCGCCCTATTACGCCGTAATAGCCGGGACGCCGAGCGCTGGCCGCGGACAGCCGAGCCCGGTCGGAGGCGGTCGGGGGCGGCCCTATTACGGCGTAATAGTTCGGGACGCCGAGTGCGCACCACCAGGCGAGGGAGGGAGCGCGGCGCGGTGGGCTATTACGGCGTAATAGCCCTGGAGCGAGGGAGGGCGCGAGGCGGGGAAGCGCCGGATGCGACGACCGGTGGTTCAGGACTCTCCGGCGGGTGCCCACGAGGGTGGGCGGGCGAGGACGCTACCCGCTGCTGCCAGGAGGACTTGGTGCTGGTGGCCCCCGGACCACCAGCACCATCCCTTCCCCTGCTCCAGATTGGGCTGTCGGTGGCCGGAGCCGCGACCTGATTCGACGTAGACCGAACAACGACACAGCGGAAAGATCAATAGGGCTGTGCCTCACTGCTGTCGACGGCAACCGCTTCGGGGGAGACCGTGGTCTTTCGTATTCACTTCACGGCTGAGGACTTGGCACGCACGAGAGTGGCTGATTCCCCGATGCCGCTTGCGGAACTGAAGGCGGCTGCACGGACCCTGCAAGATCGCGATCAGGCGGCTCGGCTGAGCGGCTGGCGTCGACATTCACTCGCACACCTGTCCCCTACGGCACGCCTGGCCCTGCACTTCATTCCCCGTAGGGGTTGGTCACCCACGTTCATCGGTACGCCCAGGGCCGGCGCCCCGGAGGAACTCATTGAGCAGGTACGCGCGACACCGGTCAGCCAGATTCGGACGGCGCTGACGACGATTCTCCCTCGAAACAGTCTGCTCACCGTCCCGCCCCTGACGCGCCACCTCACCGACTCAGCCTTCCTCGGGGAAGTATGCGATGGCCTCAGCGACCTCTACGAGGTACTCCTCGCCCCTTACTGGTCAGGCATAGTTGACGCCTTCGCCGCCGACAGGTCGGTGCGCATGCGGCAGATGCTGCACGGGGGCGTGGAGTCGTTGCTCAGCCAGGTCAATCCGCAACGTATGCGCTGGAAGACTCCGATCCTGGAGATACCCACGCCGAGGGACGACAACCAGTACAACCTGTACCTGGGAGGCCGAGGTCTGCTGCTCGTGCCCTCGGTCATGCTGACAAGCCCTGTTATCCACTACGACGCCGAGCCCCAGCCCGCCGTCACCTACCCAGCCAGTTACGACCAGCCCTTGCGCCGGTTGACCTCCTTCACACCCAAGGCCGCCCCCAGGCGAGCCACCGCCCCGGTCGCAGCGCTGCTCGGACACACACGAGCCACTGTGCTCATCGCCGTTGCCGAGCACCCAGGCTGCTCAACCAAGGAACTTGCTGCCTTCACCGGGCTGGCGGCATCCAGCGCCAGCGAACACGCCACCACCCTCCGCGAGGCTGGGCTCATCACCACCGTCAGACACCGCAATGAGGTTCCCCCGAGATGCGGGAACAGATGACGGAGGGTCAGATGGGTTTTGCGAGAGGAGCCCAGACGATGCCTGCACCGAGGAAGTACCCGCT
>NZ_JBITRU010000069.1:0-16322 GCF_044540255.1 Streptomyces sp. NPDC086080 | reverse complement strand
GACCGGGAAACACGAAGACGGTCCGCCCGACGCCACCCGCGACCCCGGACACCACCCCACCCGCAGGCTCACCCGACACCACCGCAGCCAGACCCACCGCATGCGAACCCACCACCACGGCCCGATGCTCAAAACACGCCCGCGTCGACACCAACGACCAACCCACAGCCGCCGAATCCGCCTCCTGGGCAAGCGGCAGCAACGCCCCGGCCTGATCGCGCAGTGCCTCCGGGGAACGGGCGGACAGCAGCCACGGAACCACCGGCAGTTCCGCACCCGGCCCGGCCTCAGCGTCCTCGGGCGGCGCCTCCTCCACGATCACGTGGGCGTTCGTCCCGCTCACACCGAATGCGGACACACCCGCCCGCCGCAGCTGCTCCCCGCGCGGCCACTCCCGCGCCTCGGACAGCAACTCCACCGCACCCGCCGACCAGTCCACATGCGACGACGGCGTATCAGCGTGCAACGTCCGGGGCATCAGCCCGTGCCGCAGCGCCAGCACCATCTTCATCACACCCGCGACACCCGCCGCCGCCTGCGTGTGACCGAGGTTCGACTTCACCGAGCCCAGCCACAACGGCCGGCCCTCCGGACGGTCCTGCCCGTACGTGTCGAGCAGCGCCTGCGCCTCGATCGGGTCACCCAGCGTCGTCCCCGTGCCGTGCGCCTCCACCACGTCCACCTCGGCGGACGACAGAGCGGCGTTGGCCAGCGCCTGCCGGATCACCCGCTGCTGCGACGGACCATTGGGCGCGGTCAGGCCGTTCGACGCACCGTCCTGGTTGACGGCCGTGCCCCGCACCACCGCCAGTACCCGGTGCCCGTTGCGTCGCGCGTCCGACAGCCGCTCCACGAGGAAGACGCCGGCGCCCTCGGAGATGCCCATGCCGTCCGCGTCGTCGGAGAACGCCTTGGAGCGGCCGTCCTCGGCCAGGCCGCGCTGACGGCTGAAGCCGATGAAGCCCAGGGGGGAGGAGCCGATGGAGGCGGCGCCGGCCAGGGCGAGCGAGCACTCGCCGGCGCGCAGTGCCTGGGCCGCGAGGTGCAGGGCCACGAGGGCCGAGGAGCACCCGGTGTCCACGGTGACCGCGGGGCCTTCGAGGCCGAGCGTGTACGAGATCCGCCCGCTGGCCACGCTCGTGGCCGTGCCGGTGATGAGGTGGCCCTCCACGCCTTCCGGGAGCTGCCGCAGGCCGGTGCCGTAGCCGCCGTTGCCGACGCCGACGAAGACGCCGCACTCGATGCCGCGCAGGGTGTGCGGGTCGATCCGGCCGTGCTCGATCGCCTCCCAGGAGGTTTCCAGGAGCAGCCGTTGCTGCGGGTCCATCGCCAGCGCCTCGCGCGGCGAGATGCCGAAGAAGGCGGGGTCGAAGGCGCCCGCGTCGTGGACGAAGCCGCCCGTACGGACGTAGGTGTGTCCCTCGTCGTCGGCGTCCGGGCTGTAGAGCCGTTGCAGGTCCCATCCCCGGTCGTCGGGGAAGGCGGTGATGACGTCCTCACCGTCGGAGATCACCTGCCACAGGTCCTCGGGCGATTCGATGCCACCGGGGAAGCGGCAGCCCATGCCGATGATCGCGACGGCGTCGTCGTCCGGGTCGGGGCCGGCGGTGAGCCGGGCGACGGGAGTCCGGACGGCGGGCCGCTCGCCGAAGAGGGTCGTGTGCAGGTGCTGGGCCAGGCGGATGACGTTGGGGTGGTCGAAGACCACGGTGGTGGCGAGTTTCAGGCCGGTGGCGGTGCGCAGGGCGTTGCGCAGGGCCACGGCGAGGAGCGAGTCGAAGCCGAGGTCGCGCAGCGGCCGCCCGTCCTCGATGGCGTCCGCGGTGGCGTGTCCGAGGACCGTGGCCGCGTGGGCCCGCACCAGGTCACGCAGCGCCGACTCACGGTCCGCCACGGACAGGGGACGCAGCCGCTCCCGCAGGGAGTTCGCCTCGGCGCTGCCGGTGTCCTGCTCGTCGGCGGCGCGGGAGGCCGCGAGGGCGGCTTCGGCCTCGGGGATGTCCTTGACGAGCGGGCGGGGGCGGGCGGCCGTGTAGGCGGGGGTGAAGTCCGCCCAGTCGATGTCGCCGATGGCGAGGAACGTCTCGTCGTCGGCCATCGCCCGGCGCAGGCCGTTGATCGCGACTCCGGGCTGCATGGCGGACAGACCACGCCAGTTGAGGGAGTCGTCGTCGACGGTGTCGCCCAGGCCGCGGCCGTCGGCGGCCCACAGTCCCCAGGCGATCGTCGTGCCGGTGAGGCCGCGGGCGCGCCGGGCGCGGGTGACCGCTTCGAGGTGGGCGTTGCCCGCCGCGTAGGCGCCGTGGCCGCCGGCGCCCCAGACGGCCGCGACGGAGGAGTACAGGATGAACGCGTCCAGGTCCGTGCGGTCGAAGATGCGGTCGAGGTGGGTGGTCCCGGCCAGTTTCGCTTCGGCGTCGGCCGCGAAGTCGGTCAGGCCGGTGCCGGTCAGGGCGGCGGGCCGGCCGATGCCCGCGCCGTGCACCACGGTTCGGATCGGTGGGCCCTCGGCCTCGATCCGCTCGACGAGGCGGGCGAGGGCCGCGTGATCGGCGACGTCGCAGGCGGCGAGCGTCACCCTGGGGCCGAGGGCGCCCAGTTCCTCGGCGAGTTCGCGGGCGCCGGGTGCGTCCGGTCCGCGCCGGGAGGTGAGGACGAGGTGCTCCGCGCCGGCCTCGGCAAGCCAGCGGGCGGTGTGGGCGCCCAGTTGCCCGGTGCCGCCGGTGATCAGCGCCGTGCCGCTGGTGCGCCACGGCCGGCCGTTCGGGGCCGGCGCCGGGGCGCGCCGCAGTCGCCGTGCCCGTGTGCCGCCCTCGCGGATCGCCAGTTGGTCCTCGTCGCCGCCCGCGCCGAGTACGGCCGCCAGGTGTGCCAGGTCGTCGGTGCCGGGGTTCTCCGGAAGGTCGACGAGACCGCCCCAGAGGTGCGGGAGTTCGAGTCCGAGGACGAGGCCGAGACCCCAGGTGCTGCCCTGTGCGGGGTGGGTCACCGGGTCGTCGCGGTCGGTGGTGACGGCGCCCCGGGTGCACAACCGCAGCGGGGGTGCGTCGTCCTGGCCGGCCAGGGCCTGGGTGAGCAGGACGTTGAGCGCGAGCCCTGTGGTGAGTACGGAATGGTTCGGGTCGGGGCTCTCGTCGAGGGCGAGCAGGGACAGCACGCCGGTCACCCCGGTGTGCGCGTCCAGCAGCTCACCGATCCGCTGCCGGTCGGCGCCGGTGGCGAGCACCAGCTCGGCCACCTCCGCGCCGTGCTCCCGCAGCGCCCCGCCGATCGCCTCGACCGTCTCCGTACGGTCCGGCTGTCCCTCCGACGTCACCAGCAGCCAGCGCCCGTCGAGCCGCGCGGGGGCGAGGTCCGGGCCCGGCACCCATGCGATGTCGTAGCGCCAGGAGTCGAGCAGGGAGTCCGTGCGGCGGCGGGCCCGCCAGTCGTGGAGCGCCGGGAGTACGGCGTCGAGGGCGTCCTCGGCCACGCCGAGCGCGTCGGAGAGTTCACGCGTGTCGCCGGTGTCGACGGCGGTCCAGAACTCGGTGTCGGCGGCGTCCTGCCCGGGTCCGGCCGGCCGCTGCTCCAGCCAGTAACGCTGCCGCTGGAAGGCGTACGTCGGCAGGTCGACGGCGCGGGCACCCGTCGGTGCGAAGAAGGCGGCCCAGTCGACGTGGGCGCCGTCCGTCCACAGCCGGGCGAGAGCGGTCACGGCGGTGACCGGTTCGGGGCGCTTTCCGTGCAGGACGGGGACGACGCAGGTGGCCTCGTCGGAGGTTTCGCCGATGGCGCCGACGAGGCTCGCGTCGGGGCCGAGTTCGACGAAGCGGGTGACACCGAGGGACGACAGCCGGGTCACGGCGTCGGCGAAGCGGACGGTGCCGCGGACCTGGTCGGCCCAGTAGGCCGGGGTGAACTCCTCGACCGGCTCGCCGGTCAGCGCGGAGACCATCGGAATCCGCGGCCGGGCGTACGCCAACTCCTCTGCCACCAGAGCGAACTCGTCCAGCATCGGGTCCATCAGCGCCGAGTGGAAGGCGTGACTGACGTCGAGCCGGCGGCCCTTGGCGTCCGGCAGCCGGGCCGCGACGGCTTCCACGGCGGCGCGGTCTCCGGACAGCACCACCTGGGTGGGGCCGTTCACCGCCGCGAGGGACACGTCGTCGGTGAGGAACGGGGTCACTTCGTCGACGGTCGCGCGTACGGCCCACATGGCGCCGCCTTCGGGCAGCGCCCGCATCAGGCGCGCCCGGGCGGAGACGAGCCGGCACGCGTCCGCGAGGGACAGCACGCCGGCGACGTGTGCGGCCGCCAGTTCACCGACCGAGTGCCCGACCAGGTGGTCGGGCCGCACGCCCCACGACTCCAGCAGCCGGAACAGGGCGACCTCGACGGCGAAGAGGGCCGGCTGCGCCCATCCGGTGTCGTTCAGGTCCTCCGTATCGCCGTTCATCACCTCGCGCAGCCCGTCGAAGTGCGCGCACACCTCGTCCAGAGCGGCTTCGAAGACGGGGAAGGCCGCTGCCAGTTCCCGGCCCATGCCGACGCGCTGGCCGCCCTGGCCGGAGAAGACGTAGGCGGTCAGTCCCTCCCCGGTCGTGCCGGTCACCACGCCCGGCGCGGGTGTGCCGGTGGCGAGCGCCGTCAGCCCGGCACGCGCCCGGTCCGTGTCCGGGCCGAGGACGACCGCCCGGTGCTCCAGGGCGGCCCGGGTGGTGGCCAGCGACAGTCCGACGTCCGCCGGGTCGAGGCCCGCCGTGCCGGCCGCCAGCCGGTCGGCCTGTGCGGCCACCGCGTCCGGGGTACGGGCCGAGACCGGCCAGGGCACCACCGGCAGCCGGACCGTGGGGACGTCGGCGGGGGCGTCGGTCTCCTCAGGCTCCGGTGCCTCCTCGACGATCACGTGGGCGTTGGTGCCGCTGGCGCCGAAGGCGGAGACTCCCGCCCGGCGCGGTCGCTCACCGCGCGGCCACTCCCGTGCCTCGGACAGCAGTTCCACCGCACCGGCCGACCAGTCGACGTGCGACGACGGCGTCCCGGCGTGCAGGGTGGCGGGCAGCAGTTCGTGGCGCAGCGCCAGCACCGTCTTGATCACACCGGCGAGACCGGCGGCGGCCTGCGTGTGCCCGATGTTCGACTTGACCGTGCCGAGCCACAGCGGCCGGCCGTCCGCACGGCCCTGACCGTAGGTCGCGAGCAGCGCCTGGGCCTCGATGGGGTCGCCGAGCCGGGTGCCCGTGCCGTGTGCCTCGACCGCGTCCACCTCGGACGCGGACACGCCCGCGTTCGCCAGCGCCTGGCGGATCACCCGCTGCTGGGCGGGGCCGTTCGGCGCGGTCAGACCGTTGGACGCGCCGTCCTGGTTGACCGCGGTGCCCCGCACCACGGCCAGCACCCGGTGCCCGTTGCGGCGCGCGTCCGACAGCCGCTCCAGCAGCAGGACGCCGACGCCCTCGCCCCAGCCGGTGCCGTCGGCGCCGTCCGAGAAGGCCTTGACCCGTCCGTCGACGGCGAGCCCGGACTGCCGGCTGAACTCGGTGAAGTTGCGCGGTGAGCCCATGACGGTGGCGCCCGCCGCGAGGGCAAGCGAGCACTCGTCGTCGCGCAGTGCCCGGACCGCCAGGTGCACGGCGACCAGGGAGGACGAGCACATGGTGTCGACGGTGACGGCGGGACCTTCCAGTCCCAGGGTGTAGGCGATCCGGCCGGAGAGGACGGCGCTCGAACCACCGGTGAGCAGATGGCCCTCCACGCCTTCGGGCGCGGTGCCGGCCGACGCGGTGTAGCCCTGGTCGCCGGCCCCGACGAAGACGCCCGCCCGCTCGCCGCGCAGGGTGTCCGCGTCGATGCCGGCCCGCTCGACGGCCTCCCACGCGGCCTCGAGGAGCAGCCGTTGCTGCGGGTCCATCGCCAGCGCCTCACGCGGCGACACCCCGAAGAAGGCGGCGTCGAACTCGGCGGCACGGTCGAGGAACGCGCCGTGCCGGGTGTAGGTGGTGCCGGGGTGGTCGGGGTCGGGGTGGTAGAGCCGCTCCGGGTCCCAGCCGCGGTCGGCGGGCAGGTCTCCGACGAGGTCGGCGCCGGCCGCGATCAGCTCCCAGAAGTCCTCGGGGGTGTCCGCGCCCGGGAAGCGGCAGCTCATCGACACGATCGCGATGGGCTCGCGCCGCTTGTCCTCCAACTCCTGGAGCTTCCTGCGGGTCGTCCGCAGGTCCGCGGTGACCCGGTTCAGATAATCCCGCAGCCGCTGTTCGTTCCCGCCACTGCTCATCGGATGCCCAACTCCCGGTCGATCAGGTCGAAGATCTCGTCGTTCGTCGCCGCCGCCAGGTCCTCGCGCGGGTCGGCGGCCTCTGCTGTGGGTTCGGCGCGGCGCAGCAGCGCGCGCAGCCGGTCGGCCACGTCGTGGCGGGTCCACTCCTCGTCCGGCAGCGCCGCGAGAGCGGCCTCGAGGTGGTCCAGGCCGGCGAGCACGTCGGGGGTCCCACCGGACAGTTCGTCCCGCAGGTGGCGGGCGAGCGAGGCCGGGGTGGGATGGTCGTAGACCAGGGTCGCGGGCAGCCGCAGCCCGGTCGCCGTGCCGAGCCGGTTACGGAACTCCAAGGCCGTCAGGGAGTCGAAGCCGAGCTCCTTGAACGCCCTGCGGGGGCGGATGTCCTCCGGACGGCCCGCCTTGAGGACCGCGGCGGCCTCCCGCCGGACGATGTCCACGAGCGCGGTCTCCGCGTCCTCGGCGGACAGCCCGGCGAGCCGGTCCGCGAGCGCCGTGGACCGCTCCCGCCCGGACGCGTCGTCGCCCTGCGGCTGCCGGGGCACGGCCTGCGCCGCGGTGAGCGCGGCGACCAGTCGGCGGTCCCTGGTCATGGTGTAGAGCGGCAGGAAACGGGCGAGGTCGAAGGCGGCCACGGCGATGGCGGCGTCCCCGTTGCCGACGGCCTGCGCCAGGGCCCGTACGGCCTGTTCCGGCCGCATCAGGCGCATCCCGCGCCGGGTGAGCAGGTCGGCGACGTCGCCCTCGACCATGCCGCCGCCGTCCCAGGCGCCCCAGGCGACCGACGTGGCCACCGCGCCGCGGGCGCGCCGCGCCTGCGCGAAGGCGTCCAGATAGGCGTTGGCGGCGGCGTACGCGGCCTTGCCCGCGTCGCCCCAGATCCCGGCCCCGGAGGAGAACAGGACGAAGGCGTCCAGGTCGAGGCCGGCGGTCAGGGCGTCCAGGTTGCGGGCGCCCTCGGTCTTGGCCCGGACGATTCGGGCGAGTTCGGCGGTGGACAGGTCCGCGACGGGGATCTCCGGCTGGGTGACCCCCGCGGTGTGCACGACCGCGGTGAGCGGCTCGGTGGCGTCGATCGCCCGGATTACGGCGGCGAGCGCCTCGGCGTCGGCGACGTCGCAGGCGGCGATGGTCACCCCGGAACCGAGGGCCGTCAGTTCCTCGCGCAGTGCGGCCGCGCCCGGTGCCCCCTCGCCCCGGCGGCTGGTGAGGACCAGGTGGGCGGCGCCGTGCCGGGCCGCCCAGCGGGCCACATGGGCGCCCAGGGCGCCGGTGCCGCCGGTGATCAGGACGGTGCCGCGCGGCTGCCACGGCTGTGCCTCGGGCGCCGGGTCCGGGACCAGGCGCCGTCCGAGGGCTTGCGTGCCGCGCAGGGCCACCTCGGTCTCGCCGGAGGCTCCCGACAGGGTCGCGCAGAGCTGGACGAGGATGTCCTCCGCGCTCTCCGGGTTCTCCGGGCTCTCCACGCTCTCCGCGCTCTCCGCGCTCTCCGCGCTCTCCGGGCTCTCCGGGCTCTCCGGGTTCTCCGGGCGGTCCTCGTGCGGTCGGCCCGGCAAGTCGACCAGCCCGCACAGCCGGCCGGGCTCGTCCAGGCCGAGCACCACACCGAGGCCCCACACCTGTGCCTGAAGGGGATTGCGGACCGGGTCGTCCGGCCCGGTGCCGACCGCACCCCGCGTCGCCAGCCACAGGGGGGCGTCACCGGTCCGTCCGGCGAGGGCCCGCGCACAGGCGACCGTGTCGGTCAGACCGGTGGTGAGGTCCGGCTCGGTGGCGTCGGGCCGCTCGTCGAGGGCGGCCAGGGACAGGACGCCGTCGACGTGGTCCGGCAACGGCGTGTCCCCCTGGGCCAGTTGGCGCGCGCTGACCGGGTGCGGGGTGGCCCCGTGCCGGGCGAGCCCGGCCAGCACCGCCCGGACCAGATCCGGCGCGACCTCCTCGTCCGGGGTCACCACGATCCACTGCCCGCCGAGTTCCGGCGTGGCGCCCGGGGGTGTCCGCGGGTCCCCGGCCGGCACCGGGGTCCACACGACGCGGTGGCGCCAGCTGTCGACGAGCGTCGCCGCCTGGCGCGCGGCGACCTCGGCGGGCGTCCGGATCCAGTGACGCCGCCGCTGGAACGGATAGGTGGGCAGGTCGACCGCGCGAGGCGGGACGTCCGGTACCGCCCGGCCCCAGTCGACGGGCGCGCCGCGCACCCATGCCTCGGCCAGCGAGAGCAGGAAGCGCTCGGGGCCTCCCTCGCCCCGGCGCAGCGACCCCACGGCGAACGCGTCGTCCCGGTCGGCCAGCGTCTCCTCGATCGCGGCGAGCAGCACCGGATGCGGACTGCTCTCCACGAAGAGCCCGAAGCCGTGGTCGGTCAGGGTCCGCACCGCGTCGGCGAAACGCACCGGCCGGCGGAGGTTCGCGCACCAGTACGCCGCTTCGAGCACCGGGCCGTCGATCCACTCGCCGGTGACGGAGGAGAGGAACGGCACGTCGGGGCGGCGGGGTCGTACCGGCGCCAGCAGGGTGGCGAGTTCGTCGAGAATCGGGTCGACGTGAACGGAGTGGGAGGCGTAGTCGACCGGGATCATCCGTACCCGTACGTCGCGCCGCGCGCAGGTGCGGGCGAGTTCCTCCAGTGCGTCGCGGTCACCGGAGAGCACCACCGAGCCGGGCCCGTTGACCGCGGCGACCGACACCCTCTCCCCGTAGGGAGCCAGCAACTTCGCGACGCCGTCCTCCGGCAGCGCGACGATGGCCATGCCACCGCTTCCGGTGACCGCGGTGATGGCACGGCTGCGCAGGCAGACCACCCGCGCCGCGTCCTCCAGCGACAACGCACCCGCCACACACGCCGCAGCGATCTCACCCTGCGAATGCCCCACCACCGCAGCCGGCACGACACCGTGCGACTGCCACAGTGCCGCGAGCGCCACCATCACCGCGAACGACGCCGGCTGCACCACATCCACACGATCCAACGACGGAGCACCCTGGGCACCCAGCAGCACATCCGTCAACGACCAGTCCACCAGCCCCGACATCGCGGCCTCACACTCCGCGATCCGCGCCGCGAACACCGGCGAAGCATCCAGCAGCCCCACCGCCATACCCGCCCACTGCGCACCCTGACCGGGAAACACGAACACCGTGCGCCCGACGCCACCCGCGACCCCGGACACCACCCCACCCGCAGGCTCACCCGACACCACAGCAGCCAGACCCGCCGCATGCGAACCCACCACCACGGCCCGATGCTCAAAACACGCCCGCGTCGACACCAACGACCAACCCACACCCACCGGATCCGCCTCCCCGGCAAGCGGCAGCAACGCCGCGGCCTGATCGCGCAGTGCTTCCGGGGAGCGGGCGGACAGGACCCAGGGAACGACCCCGGCGGGCGGCTGCCCGGCCGGAGCGGGTTCCGCTTCCGTCGCGGGTGCCTGCTCCAGGATCACGTGGGCGTTGGTGCCGCTGATGCCGAAGGCGGAGACGCCGGCCCGGCGTGGCCGGTCCGTCTCGGGCCATGTCCGGGGTTCGGTCAGCAGCCGGACGGCGCCCGAGTCCCAGTCGACGCGCGAGGTGGGCTCGGCCGCGTGCAGGGTGCGCGGGAGAGTCCCGTGGCGCAGCGCCTGCACCATCTTGATCATTCCGACGACGCCGGCCGCGGCCTGGGTGTGTCCGATGTTGGACTTCACCGAGCCCAGCCACAACGGCCGGTCGGCGGGCCGGTCCTGCCCGTACGTGGCGAGCAGGGCCTGCGCCTCGATGGGGTCGCCGAGCCGGGTGCCCGTGCCGTGTGCCTCGACCGCGTCCACCTCGGACGCGGACAGACCCGCGTTGGCCAGCGCCTGGCGGATCACCCGCTGCTGGGCGGGGCCGCTCGGCGCGCTGAGGCCGTTGGAGGCACCGTCCTGGTTGACCGCGGTGCCCCGCACCACCGCCAGCACCCGGTGCCCGTTGCGGCGCGCGTCCGACAGTCGCTCCACGAGGAGGACGCCCACGCCCTCGGCCATGCCGAAGCCGTCCGCGTCCTCGGCGAAGGACCGGCAGCGTCCGTCGGTGGACAGGGCGCGCTGCCTGCTGAAGCTGACCAGTGGGGTCGGGGTCGACATGACGGCGGCGCCGGCGACCAGGGCGAGTCCGCACTCGCCGGACTGGAGCGCGCGGGCCGCCATGTGCAGGGCGACCAGGGAGGAGGAGCAGGCGGTGTCGACGGTGATCGCGGGTCCGGTGAAACCGTAGGTGTAGGAGAGCCGTCCGGAGGCCACGCTCGGGGCGCCGCCCGTGACGTGGTAGCCCTCCAGTTCGCCGGGCATGCCGTGCGGCTGTCCGTAGTCCGGCGCCAGTACACCGGCGAACACGCCCGTGTCACCGCCCTTCAGGTCCGCGGGCACGAGTCCCGCGTTCTCGAACGCCTCCCAGGAGGTCTCGAGGAGCAGCCGCTGCTGGGGGTCCATCGCCAGCGCCTCGCGCGCCGAGATGCCGAAGAACTCGTGGTCGAACTCGGCAGCCCCGTAAAGGAATCCGCCCGCCCGGGTGTAGCTGGTGCCGTGCCGGTCGGGGTCGGGGTCGTAGAGGGAGCCGAGGTCCCAGCCCCGGTCCGTGGGCAGGGGCCCGGTCGCATCGGTCCCGTCCATGAGCAGGCGCCACATCGCGTCCGGGCCGTTGATGCCGCCGGGCAGTCTGCAGGCCATGCCGATGACGGCGAGGGGTTCGTCGGACACGCCGTGTCCGGGCCCGGTCGCCGTGCGGTCCGGCAGACCGCCGTACGCCTCCCGCCACAGGTGCTCGGCGAGCAGGGCGGGGGTCGGGTGGTCGAAGACGAGGGTGGTGGGCAGCGGGGTTCCGGTGACCTTGGCCAGTCTGTTGCGCAGTTCGACGGCGGTCAGGGAGTCGAATCCGAGATCCTTGAAGGCGCGGTCGTCGGCGAGGGCCTTCGGGTCGCCGTGGCCGAGGACCGTGGCGGTGTGCTCGCGCACCACGGCGAGGACGGCGTCGCGTTGTGCGTCCTCGGGGAGTTGGTCCAGCCGCTCCCGCAGGGCCGAGGCGGGCCGGTCGGTGGGCCGGGACTGTGCCGCCCCGGCCGGGTCGGTGATGAGTTCGCTGTCGGTGACGAGTTCGCTCAGCAGCGGGCTCGGGCGGGCGGCCGTGAAGACCGGGCCGAAGCGGTCCCGGTCGAGGTCCGCCACGGTGAGGGCCGTCTCGTCGTGGTCGAGGACGAGCCGCAGTGCGTCGAGGGCGTGGTCCGGGTCGAGGACCGGGAGTCCGGTCGCGGCGAGGGTCGCCCAGCGGCTCTCGTCGATCATGCCGCCGCCGCCCCATGGGCCCCAGGCGATCGAGGTGGCGGTGAGTCCGCGGGCGCGCCGCCGCCCGGCGAGGGCGTCGAGGAAGGCGTTCGCGGCGCCGTAGGTGCCGTGTTCGGCGACGCCCCAGACGGCCGAGACCGAGGAGAACAGGACGAAGGCGTCCAGCGGGGTGTCGGCGAGCAACGCGTCGAGGTGGCGTGCGCCGTCGGTCTTGGCGGCCAGGAGGGCCGGCAGGTCCTCGGACCTGACGTCCTTCAGCGGGCTCAGCTCGCAGACGCCGGCCGCGTGGAACACCGCCGTGAGCGGCCGGTCGGCGGGGATTCCGGCGAGCAGAGCGGCCAGTACGGCGCGGTCGGTGACGTCACCGGCGGCCACCGTCAGCTCCGTGCCCAGTTCCCGCAGTTCGGCGGCGAGGCTGGTGGTCCCCGGGGTGTCGCCACCACGGCGGCCGAGCAGGATCACGTGCGCGGCACCGCCCTCCGCCAGCCACCGCGCGAGCCGGCGGCCGAGTGCGCCGGTGCCCCCGGTGATCAGGACGGTGCCGTGGGGCGCGTAGGAGCGTCGCCCGTTCGCCGGTCGCCGTGCCTCGACGAGGCGGCGGGCGAACACACCGGCGGGCCGGACGGCGGCCTGGTCCTCCCGGCCGCTGCCGGTGAGGACCGTGGCCAGTCGTTCGCGGACGCGGGCGTCCCAGTGTTCCGGCAGGTCGACCAGACCGCCCCAGGTACGGGGGTGCTCGACCGCCGCTGCCCGTCCCGCGCCCCAGATCGCCGCCTGTGCCGGTTCGGGGGCCGGGTCCGCGGGCCCGGTGGTGACGGCGCCGCGCGTGGCGCACCACAGGGGTGCGGTGACACCGGCCCGGTCCAGGGCGCTCAGCAGGGTGGCGGTGGCGGCCACGCCCGCCGCCGGGTCCGTACGCGCGTGCAGGGCGCGCAGCGACAGCACCCCGGCGAGCGGCTTGTCGGCGGCCACTCGCGCGAGGGTCCCGGCGTCGACCTCGCCGTCGGGCAGCACGCACAGGACGACGTCCGCCCCCGCGTCGCGCAGGGCGCGGGCCGCCTCCCGGTGGTCGTCCCCGTCGGTGTCCCGTGCCACCACCAGCCAGCGGCCGGCCGGTACGGAGGCGGGGGTGTGCGGTGCCGGGCGCCACACGACGTCGTAGCGCAGGTGCTCGGCCGGGTGCCTGTCGGCTGCGGGGGCCGAGGGGGCGGGCTCGGGTGGCGTCCACCAGTAGCGCTGCCGGTCGAACGGGTACGTGGGCAGCTCGATCCGGCGGCCGGCGTGGCCCGCGAGCACGTCCTCCCAGTCCGGTTCCACACCGTGGACGTGCAGCTGGGCGAGCGACTCGTCCAGCCGCCCCGGCCCGCCGTCACCGCGGCGCAGGGAGCCGACGGCGACACCGTCGCGGTGCCCGGCGCCCTCCAGGGTCTGCTGCACGGCGATGGTCAGCGTCGGGTGCGGGCTCGTCTCCAGGAAGATCCGGTGCCCGGAGCCGGCCAGGCTCTCGATGGTCTCGTCGAAGCGGACGGTGCCCCGCAGATTGCGGTACCAGTAGTCCCCGGTCAGTTCGCTGCCGTCCAGTACGGTCCCGGTCACCGTGGAGTGGAAGGGCACCTCGGCGCGTCGCGGTTCGACCGGGGCGAGGAGGCCTGCCAGTTCCTCCTCGATGGCCTCGACCTGCGCGGAGTGGGACGCGTAGTCGACGGGGATGGCGCGGGCGTGGATGTCCTGCCGCCCGCACTCGGCGAGGAGTTCGCCGATCGCCTCGGTATCACCGGAGACCACGACGGAGCGGGGCCCGTTCGTCGCCGCGACGGAGACCCTGCCGTCGAACCGCTCCACCAGTTCGGTCACCCGGTCCAGGCCCTGGAAGAGGGACGCCATCGTGCCGCGCCCCGACAGCGCGAGCAGCGCGCGACTGCGCAGGGCCACGACGCGTGCCGCGTCCCGCAGGCTCAGCGCGCCCGCCACACAGGCCGCCGCGATCTCCCCCTGCGAGTGCCCGACCACCGCGGAGGGCCGGACACCCCGGGACCGCCACAGGTCGGCGAGGCACACCATCGTCGCCCACAGCGCCGGCTGCACCACGTCGACACGGTCGAGGGAGGGGGCGCCCGCGGCGCCGCGCAGCACGTCGGTCAGCGACCAGTCCACGAACTCGTCCAGCGCCTGCTCGCACTCGGCGGCGCGGGTCGCGAAGACCGGTGAGGAGTCGAGCAGTTCCGCGGCCATTCCGGCCCACTGCCCGCCCTGTCCCGGGAAGACGAACACCACCCGGTCGTCGCCCACGGACGCCCCGCGTACGAGTCCGGTCGCCTCACCGTCCTCGGCGAGCACCGAGAGCCGCCGGTCCAGTTCCGCGGCGGAACCGGCGAACAGCACGGCACGCTCGTCGAACCTGGCCCGCCCGGTGGCCAGCGTGTACGCGACATCGGCGGGCCTCGCGTCCACCGCGCCGCCGCGCAGCGCCGTACGCAGGCGCCGCGCCTGCTCGCGCAGGGCCTCGGGGGTACGGGCGGACAGCACGTGGGGCAGGACGCCCGCGCCGTCGACGCTCCCGTCGCCGGCGCCCGCCTGGGTCAGCTCCGGTGGCTCCGGTGGCTCCGCCAGGATGACGTGCGCGTTGGTGCCGCCCACCCCGAACGCCGACACCCCCGCCCGGCGCGGACGGTCTCCGTCCGGCGTCCAGGGCACGGGTTCGGTCAGCAGCCTGACCTCGCCGGCCGTCCAGTCGACGTGCGCGGAGGGAGTCTTTGCGTGCAAGGTCCGCGGCAGCAGTCCGTGGCGCATCGCGAGCACCATCTTCATCACGCCGCCGAGCCCGGCGGCGGCCTGCGCGTGCCCGATGTTGGACTTCAACGAGCCGAGCCACAGCGGCCGTTCGGCCGGACGGCCACGACCGTAGACGTCGATCAGGGAGGTCGCCTCGATCGGGTCGCCGAGCCGGGTGCCGGTGCCGTGCGCCTCCACGGCGTCCACCTCGGCCGGCGTCGCGCCCGCGACCGCGAGCGCCTGCCGGATCACCCGCTGCTGTGCGGGACCGTTCGGCGCGGTCAGCCCGTTGGACGCGCCGTCGGAGTTGACCGCCGTCCCCTCCACCACGGCCAGCACGCGGTGCCCGTTGCGCCGGGCGTCGGACAGCCGCTCCAGTACGAGGGTGCCCACGCCCTCCGCCCAGCCGGTGCCGTCGGCGTCGTCCGAGAACGCCTTGCAGCGCCCGTCGGGGGCCAGCCCGCGCTGGCGGCTGAACTCCACGAAGATGCCCGGCCGGGACATCACGGTCGCCGCGCCGGCCAGCGCCAGTGAGCATTCGCCGCCGCGCAGCGACTGCACCGCCAGGTGCAGGGCGACCAGCGATGCCGAACACGCCGTGTCGACGGTCATCGCGGGCCCTTCCAGGCCCAGTACGTACGAGATCCGGCCGGACGCCGTGGATCCCGTCGTGCCGGTCAGGGCATAACCCTCGACACCGTCCGACGCCTCGTGCAGCCGTGGCCCGTATTCCTGGGCCATCGCCCCCACGAACACACCGGTCCGCGTGCCGTGGAGGCGGGACGGCTCGATCCCGGCCCGCTCCAGCGCCTCCCAGGCCGTCTCCAGGAGCAGCCTCTGCTGCGGGTCCATGGCCAGGGCCTCGCGCGGGCTGATACCGAAGAAGTCCGCGTCGAAGTCGCCCGCGTCGTAGAGGAATCCGCCCTCCCGGACCGTCGAGCCCCCGGGGGCGTCCGGGTCCGAAAGGAGCCGTTCGAGGTCCCAGCCCCGGTCGGCGGGGAACGGCCCCACGGCGTCCGTGCCCGACCGCACCAGTTCCCACAGGTCCTCGGGCGAGCGGACGCCGCCCGGGAAACGGCATCCCATGCCGACGATCGCGATCGGCTCGTCGTGGGCCGGCCGTGCGAGGGGCACCGGCGCATCCCGCCCTGTCGCCGTACCGGACAACGCCTCCAGGTATGCGGCCAGTTGGGTGGGAGTCGGCTGGTCGAACAGCACGGTCGTGGGCAGGTCGGCGCCGAGTGCCTCACGGAGCCGGTTGCGCAGCCGGAGGGAGGACTGCGAGTCGAAACCGAGCTCCTTGAAGGACACGCGCGCGGCGATGGCGGCCGTGTCCTTGTGGCCGAGTACGGCAGCCGCGTGCGCGGACACCAGGTCCAGCAGGATCCGCCGCCGCTCGTCCTCGTTCGCGGCCGCGCCCAGTCGGGCGGCCACCACGCTGGTCGCCGCCTCCTCGGCGGAGTCCGGAGCCACGGTGTCGAACCAGTGCCTGCGGCGCTGGAAGGCGTAGGTGGGCAGGTCGACGGTCGCGGGCCGGGCACCCTCGAAGACGGCCGCCCAGTCCACCTCCACACCACGGACCCACAACTCCGCCACACTGGACAGGAAACGCTCCAGGCCTCCGTCATCACGACGCAGCGACCCGGTGACCACACCGTCCCCGGACACCGTCTCCACGATCTCCTGCACCGCGGCCGTCAGCACCGGATGCGACGACACCTCGACGAACGCGCCATACCCCTCCGACGCCAGCCTCTCCACCGCGTCGGAGAACCGCACCCGGGACCGCAGGTTGGTGAACCAGTACCCGGCATCCATCCCCGAGCCGTCCACCCACTCACCCGACACCGTCGACAACAACGGCACCTCACCCGCACGCGGGACAATCCCCGCCAGGGCACTGGTCACCTCGTCCCGCAGCACATCCATCGCCGCCGAATGCGACGCATAATCCACCGCGATCCGACGCGCCCGCACCCCCACACGACCACACTCGG
>NZ_JBITRU010000068.1:0-17595 GCF_044540255.1 Streptomyces sp. NPDC086080 | reverse complement strand
GTCCGCTCGGGATACGTCTCACCAGCTATGTGCCCGCTCGCCACAAGATCAGGACCCTACCCGACCAAGATCACACTACGGAAGCGACGTTGGGCTATAGAGTCCCGCCTGTGGCGAATCATCAAGACGAGACCAGGGCGGCCTACGACGGAGTCGTCGAGCTGTACGCATCACTGTTCGCGGACCGGCTGGAGACACAACCGTTTGTCCGGGCCATGATCGGCACCTTCGCCGAACTGGTTCGCGCGACAGGCAACCTGCAGACAGCGGACGTCGGGTGCGGGCCCGGACATCTGACGGCCATGCTGCACGAACTGGGCCTGGACGCCTTCGGACTCGACCTCTCCCCTGGCATGGTCGATCACGCCCGGCGGGCCCATCCGGCACTGCGCTTCCAGGAGGCGCGGATGGAGTCCCTGCCGATCGAAGACGGCGCACTCGGCGGCATACTGGCCCACTACTCGATGATCCACACCCCTCCGGGAGAACTCCCGAAGCTGCTCGCCGAGCAGGGACGCGTCCTGGCTCCGGGTGGCCTGCTCCTGATCTCCTTCTTCGGGACCGACGGACCGGAGCCGGTCCAGTTCGACCACAAGGTGACACCTGCCTACAGCTGGCCGACGGACCGCCTCGCCGAACTGCTTGCCAATGCCGGGCTTGTTCCCTTCGCCCGGCTGCTCCACGATCCGGCCTCTGAACGGGGTTTCCTCGACTCCCACCTGCTGGCCCGCCGTTCGTAGGTCCTGCCCGGCAATGCCCGCCGGGTGGTCACTCCGGGCTGCCGGCCAGGCGGGCGCTCGCTGATCCGACGGAGATTGTCAGACAGGCCCTAGTACCAGATGAGCCAACGCGTGTGTACGCCCCCTTGTATGCGCCCCTGGTACCCGTTCTACCGTCACGCTTTTGCCGTGTAGATCCGGCATGCCGTAGGGGGGAGCACACAGTGACGGACACGTCAGTCGTACTCGAAAACTTGGTGAAGCCCTGGCACGTGCAGGTCGCCTCGACCACCGCTCTGGCCGGCGCCGTAGCGGACGCTGCGGCCAAGGACGACAAGGAGCGGCTGGAGGACGGACGGGAACCGGTTCGGCGCAAACCAGAGTTGCGGAGAGTGCCCGCGGTGGAGGTAGGGCAGTCGGTCACCGTGACGCCGTGGGAGGTTCTGCACGCCCTCGGGCGTGCCACCGTACTCTCCCGGCAGGGCGCGGGACGCGGGTTGGCCGAGCACTGGGGGTGTCTGAAGTACTGCCAGGCGCTGGAGGGCAGCTCCGGGAAATACATGAAGCTGTCCGAGGAGGGGCTGAACCCGCGACGGCACTACAAGACCGTTCAGTCCGGTGAGCTGGGCATTGGATTTGCGCTCGCCGTTGCCGAGCGCATAGTCCGGAAACGGTATCCGGGACACAGTGTTTCCCTCGTGGACGCCGACATCGCGCTACAGGCCGGCTGGGCACTGGTGGGCAAGGACGTGCGGCGCAGGGACTGGGTACGGCAGCGGCCCAACTTCTTTCTGGAGGCATGGAAGCCGGGCGAGCCGTCGAAGGTCGTTCCCCTCGCCTGTAAAGGGATGCATGGGAAGACTCCCTACGTGTACACCCAACTGGCCAGCGCCTCGGCGCAGGTGGAAGCGGTGCACGTGGGCCCGTGGAACGAGACGCCGGTGCTGGTGACGTCGACTGAGCTGCTCGGGCAGGGCGGCATCACCGTTCACATCTTGCAGGCCAACGGCGACGGGGCGTTGGCCTTCGCGCCCGACAATCCGGCTGCGGACGCCGATCGGGCACTCGACGACCTGAACATCTACCCGGACGTCCGCGTCCCGGACCCTGACGGCGGGGAAGAGCAGAGGGTCAGTGGATTCCAGGTGCAGCCCGACCAGTACGCCTGGTTCCGGCGCGCTCTCGCGCGTGCGGGAGCTGCCGGGTTGACGGGCTTCACCGGCGGCGGAGAACTCACCGCGCAGTACCTGACGAAGCGGCAGGGCCGCCGGCACTTCGAAGGCTTCACCCATGCCGGTACTGGCATCGTCCAGGACGTGGAAATCGAGATCGGCGGGGTGAACTTCGTCGGCACCGACCATGTGTTCCGGCTGAACGGCACCCGGGTCGAGGCGTTCTCTGGACTCGCCGAGAACCTCTTCCGCCACCTGCGGGACGGCCGGGTGGAGCAATACCGACGAGAGGCGCACGCCCTGCGCGCGTCCTGGCGTTCCGCGCGGTTCGAGGACGACTGGAACGGACCTGTGTCCCTGCGTGAAGACGGCTCAATCATGGCGATGAGCCTTCTGCCGGAGACGCCCAGGAAGCGCCGGGCCAGGAAGCGGAGCTGACCGGCGGACGACGACCGGAGAGGGAGAGCGAGGATGGCCGAATGCCGTCACCCTCGCTCTTCCACGGCTGTCTCCGCAGGCGCACCTCATGCCAAAGTCACGTGCACAGAGCAGAAAAGCGATGAACGTCAGCAAGGAGAGCTCATGCAGGGCGGGGGATTCCAGTGGCGACTCGTTGTGCCCACGGGCGGCGACACGCTTCGGCAAGAGCGCCTCACCCGGGACCTGTACGACAAGCTGCGGTCGGCAGACGGCCTGGCCGTCGGCTTCGCGGACGAAGAAGCGTCTGTTGAGCCTGGACACAAGGGTGCGGGCATGGGGGAGGTGGCGCTGTGGGCGGCCACGGCGACCGCTGTCGCCCGTCCGGCATCTCAAGTGCTGATCATCCTGATCAAAGAGTGGTGTGCCAAGGAACGGCACCGCAAGGTAGAGGTGTCTCACGGGGAGAACTCGGTCAAGATCACAGGCCGTCCGGACGCGGCGCAAGAACGGATGGTCCATGAGTTCCTGGACCGGGCCATTGGTAGCGAGAGTCCGGGCCCGGAGGACGGCGCAGCGTGACCCGTCTGCACAAACGCCGCGCCCTTCTGATCGGCACCGAGCACTATGATGACGGTCGCTTCGCGCCACTGCCGTCCACACAGGCGGATGTCTGGGGGCTGGGTCAGGTTCTGCGGCATCGAAATATCGGCAACTTCATCTCCATCCAGACGGAGACCGACCTCACCGCCGATGACATGCGACTGGCCATCGGCGAGTTTCTTACGGCGTGCGATGAGGACGAACTGGCCCTGCTGTACGTCTCGGGGCACGGTGTGAGACGGGTCAGGGACGGCGGCGAGTTCCACGTCGTCGCCCGGGACACCGACTTCGACCGGGTGGCCGAGACCGGTGTTAGCGCCGGTTTCGTCAATGAGCTGCTGGAACAGTGCGTCGCGCCGCAGAAGGTCGTCATGATCGACTGTTGTCGCAGCGGTGGCTTCGCCGTCGGCCTACGCACCTCCGACCAGCAGCCGGACGGCCCCGTGGCCAAGTCTGGCGAGCCGGCCCTGCTGACCAGTAGAGGCGTCTACGTCCTTTCGTCCTCACGCGCCGGCGAGAACTCGTACGCCGATGCCGGTCAAGGTGCCGACGTGAAGCCCTCCGCATTCACCGCCGAGGTGATCGAAGCCCTCCGAACGGGCAAGGTCAGCAAGGACGGCAGCAGCGAAGTGTCGGTAGACGACCTGTTCGCCTACGTCAACCGGCGTATGCGGGCACGAGGAGGCCGACAGGTACCGGTGCATTCGGCGCACGGTGTCGACGACCGCATCGTGATCGCCGCCTCTCCGCTCGGCCGTGCCCCGATTCTCGAACCGCTGAGTCACCGACCACGTCAGGCCGCGGATCAGCCGCAAGCCGGCCCCGCGAAGTCTGCGGTAACTCAGCCGGCCTGGTCCGACCTTCTGGACTACTACCGCGAGTGCATCCTGGCCGACGACACCGATACGCCGCTGATGGAGGTGGGGCATCACAACACGTCGTACGCCTGCCTGACCGGTGCAGAACGCTTCCTGTCGGGCGGTGTCGATGCCGACGGATGCGTCGCCCTCCCCGAGGAGGCAGCCGCCCTCATCGAATCGGCGACCGAGCAGGACGCCGAACTCTGGGCGGGCTATCCCGCCGTGGTCCTGACAGGGCCGCGTACCGGACGCTCCTGGAGGCATCCGAAGTTCGCCCCCTTGCTGATACGGCGCGTCGAGATCGTCCAAGGGGAGGGCGAGGTGCGGTTGAAACCCTACGGCCCGGTTCAGCCACATCCACGACTCGCTGTCGACTGGCTCGGCGAGGAAGAAGCCTCCCAGCTCGCGGACACCTTCCAGCCCTCCTGGCACCGGGGCCAACACGACCGTATGGCAGTGGAGGCCCGCAATCTCTTGGCCGAGGACTTCGAGTTGCCCTGCGTGCAGGAACTCCGCCCCGACCAGCTCGCGGACCGTATCGACGTCCACACTCCCGGCCACGGTGCCCGTAACACCGCGGTCCTCTTCACGGCCCTTCCCAAAACTGGCTTCACGAAGCGGCTGCTCGACGATTTCACGGACATCGGAAAGCAGACGGACCAGATCCAGATGACCGCCCTCGGCGCCCTCGCGCCCGACGCCGCTCAACGCGCACGTGCGCTGGCCCTGGCAGATACGGAACCGGTGCGCCTGGTGACGCCTCTGCCCTGTAACGAAGCCCAGGCCGAAGTCATCCGTTCTGCCATGACCCGCCGCCTCACCGTGGCCACGGGCCCTCCCGGCACCGGCAAGAGCCAACTGGTGGCCAATCTCGTGGCCACCGCCATCATCGACGGGCAGACCGTCCTGGTGGCGTCCACGAACAACGAGGCCGTGGACGAGGTCTGGCGTCGGTGCGACAGGCTGGTCCCCGGCAGCGTCGTACGCACCGGCTCGGCCCGAAAGAACGCGACGAGCAACGCGGAGCACGAGATCGCCGCCCTGCACGAGTTGCGGACCATGGCCGATGCCTCGCCCAACGTGGCCACCGCCGCCGTGGAGGTCGACGTGTCGGCCGACCAGCTCTCCCGTGCCCGGGACGCTCTCGCACATATCGCAACCACGGAACGGCAGCTGCGCCAGGCCGGTGAGGCCCGCGAGGAGCACGCCAGGCAGCTCCGTGTTGCCGTAACCGAACTGCACCAGGTGCTCAATGGGCCGACGCAGCCGACAGAGGTGGAGGAGAAGGCGGGCCGCCTCGCACGCGCGTGGTTCCTCGGACGCTGGCGTCGCACCCGTTTTCTGCGCATGCACGGCCTCGGTGCGTACGACGGTGATCGCGTCGCAGAGTGCCTCGCGCTCGCCGGCTTCGCCGCCGCCGAAGCCGACTGGCGTGACCTGCACAGTCATGTGGCCTCCATCGACGACAGGGAGTTGTCGGAGGCCCTACACGGTGCCGAGGCGGCTGTGCATGCCGCGTCGCGTACCCTTCTCGCCAGCACTGTTCAGACCCATGCACGGGCCGGGCGTCGCCGCATCCTCGACCTGCTCCGCGCACGGGACAGCGACCGCAGCGACTGGCCCGACATACGGGAAGTCCTCGGCCGGGCCCACGGACAGAAGGCCCAGCCCGCGGTCGCCGGCTGGGCGGTGACCAGCCTTTCCGCCCGTCGTTTTCCACCCGGCCCGGCTCTGTTCGACCTCGTTGTCATCGACGAGGCCAGCCAGTGCGCCATCCCGCACATCCTGCCGCTGCTATTCCGCGCGCGGCGGGCTCTGGTCATCGGCGACGCCATGCAGTTGGCGCACATCGCGAAGATCAGCCTGGAACGCGAGGCGCTCGTCCGACGGAAACTCGGACTGCGATCGGAATGGCTGGAGAAGCACCGCCTTGCCTACCGGCGCCACTCCGCCTTCCACGCCGCCGAAAAGTCCGCCGGCGGCACCCTGCTGCTCGACGAACACTTCCGCTGCCACCCGCGCATCGCCGCGGTCTCCAACGACTTCTTCTACGACGGTGACCTGACCGTTCTCACGGACACTCGCGGACGCCCTGCCCTGCCACGTCCCGCCGTCATCTGGACCCACGTGCCCGGACGGGCCGCCCGACCGCCGTACGGCGGCTCCTGGGTCAACGAGGTCGAGATGGACAAAGTGGATGCGAGCGTCCGGTACCTCTTGGAGCAACTGCCCCCAGGAGCCACCGTCGGCGTCGTGACCCCCTTCACAGCGCAGGCCGAAGCACTGCGCCGTCGGCTGAGCCGATATGACCAGGAGCGTCTGCGCGTCGGTACAGTGCACACCTTCCAAGGCGGCGAACGCGACGTCATGGTGTTCTCGCTCGTCGCCGGAGAGGGCATGCACCCTGGCGCCGTCGAATGGGTAGCCGGCCAGCTGAACCTCTGGAACGTTGCTATCACCCGAGCACGCAGTCACCTCATCGTGGTAGGGGACAAAGACCGCTGGCGGAAGCGGGGAGGTGTGGCCGGCGCGCTGCTCGACGCAGCGGAAAACGACGGCTTCAGGCCACACGACCAGGCCGGCGACCCCCTGTTCAAGCGCCTCTATGAGGCCCTTTCTCGGCTACCCGGGACCACCGTCACCCTGGGTGAGAACCTCCACGGCCATCCGGCCGACGCGCTGGTGCGCTACCCCGAGGGCACAGCGACCCGTGCCGTACTGCTCGATCGGGGGCCAGAGGAAGGCGCCGACGCGGCACGTCATCTGCGGCTGACGTTGCAGCGGCGGAACCTGCTGAGCGGTAGCGGCGAGAAAGAGCAAGCCATCCGCTGGCCGGTGTGGCGGCTGTACGACACGAAAGGGAACTGATCAGGTAGCAGCCCTACCTCCTGCCCCTATACAGGGGTTACTCGCTGTATGCCTGCTTCCAGCGGGTCCGGTGCCGGGCGTCCCCCTGACCGGCCCCGTTGATCTCGGCGAGTGACATCAAGGAGGCCCCTCCGTTCCACACCCCCAGGTGGTCACGGTGTACGGCGAGAATCCCATGCTGCAACGCGAACTTCTCGGACGGCCGACTAAAGCGCGTAGTCGTCACGAACACGGCCAGGTCGGCACCGAAATGCACCCGGGCCCCCAGCAGGTCCCGCAGTTCACGGCTCGCGATCGTGCTGGTCGGTGCGTACCGCTTGCACTGGATCACCATGCTCCGGCCGTCCGGTAGACGGCCCACGACATCGGCTCCGTTGTCGTTCGCGCCGCCCACCCGGCGTCCCTCGACGCACCCGTCGCGTCGGCAGAGGTTCGCGACCAGCTCCTCGAACTCCGTACCGGTCATAGCATCCACCTCGGTCAGCGTCCGCCGACCGGCATCGATCATGTCGGCCTGTCGCCAGAGGTGGTCCTGCTTGCGCACCAGCCGGTCAGTACGCCACAGCCACCAAGCGACCGTTGCCACGCAGCCCAGCAGCAGTACCCCCGTGACGTAGGGCCAGACCACCGACCAGAACATCACCAGGAGAGCTATGGCGATGGCCCCACACACCGACGCCCGCTTCAGCCAGATCGCCCTCCGCTTTCGCGCAGCCGCCCCTCGTCCACGCCGAGCTGCCATACCTGCCTCCAGCCCCCGGCCACCTCGATATCGCAGTCTGACCAACGAACGCCGGCCCGAGTAGAGCGCGGAGTCGGCCACTGGCTGGATCAGGCGGCGAACCGGGCCGACACGCGGCATATACAGAAGTGCTGCCGCCCGTCGCGAGGACGGCATGTGGTGCGCCGAGCGGCGCACACGGTGGCCGGCAACGCGCCGGGCCATGGCATTGGCCAGCCAGGCTGGCCGGACCCGAGTGGTCGTGGCCCCGGAGGACGAGGACTCCGGCTACTTCCGGCTGAACATCCGGGGCATGTCCCGCTACGCCCAGTTGATGGAGCAGCTCGGGATGGTCGCCACGGCCCACCCGCTCGCTGCGTGGCTCGAGAAGCCGGACAGCATCGACTGGGAGGACGTGTCCGCGGTCCGCTACCTCGAGGGCCAGGAGCCGGTCAAGCCGGAGGCCGTGGCCTACGCGAAGACGATCGACACGTACCTCGCCTAGCACCCTGACCCGCCGTCCGGCATCGCGCTGCACAAGTTCGGCACGAACAACGGCTGGCTGGTCACCCCGGAGGAGATTGCCGCCGCCCTGGAGTCGTACCGCACCCACAGCGGCGAAGAGGTCAAGGCGCTGCTCGCGGGCAGACTCGACTACTGGCTCAAGTGGATCGCCTACCTGTAGCGCCGCCGAGCTCCCGCCCCCGATCAACGTCCCGGACTTCGATCTGGGGGTTGAAGGGGGCGCCGGTGACGTCCTCACCGACCTCGACCGGGCCCGGCCACCTGGTGGGCGACGAGCCCATCCCGCAGGACCTCAAGTGGACCATCGAGCGCCTGATGCTCGACTGGTTCGTGGCCTACGAGATGCTGGCCCTCACCCACACCGCCGGACCCGCACCGTGGCGGATGGACGGGGCAGAGTTCGCGCTCCTGCGGATTGAAGCCTGGGTCCAGATCATAGAATGCGACTTCCCCGACGACAGCCAGACGTAGGTGACCCCGGGGCCCCAGGCAGCCAGCCTGGGGGCCGCCTCTCCTCTCGGAGCCCACCACAGACCCCAGACCCCGCCTCCACCGGCTGACGCGGCCAGCACAAGACGTACGACGCGGCCGCCGTCGCCGCGTTCGTCCGCGAGCACATCGAGCAGCCCCCGGCCGACCTGGAGCCCGCGCGGCTCTACACCGCGAAGGAGATCGAGCAGCTGACCGGGATCACGGCCGTCACCATCCGCGCCGACCGCTCCAAGTCCCGCTCCGACGGCTCGCCCCGCTGGCCCGCCCCCGACGACACTCAGGGCCGCGCCCACCGCTGGAAGGGCTCCACCGTCACAGCCGCCCTCGCCAGGCGCCGCCCCTACCGCAAAACCCAGGAAGGATGACCATGGCCAAGGACCGCCCCTGGAACCGGCAACCCGAGCCGCGCCCCGACCCCCAGCACAGCGCCGGACCCGACGGACAGTTCCTCCGCGAGCCGATGCCGAAGCTGCACCACCCCGGGATCGCCGGCCTCCAGATCCACAACATGTCCGACGCAGAGGTCCGCGCCTACTGCCTGGACTGGGCCGGATGTGCCTCGCCCGCTACGACCTCACCCTCCACCAGTCCGACGACCTCGACCTGGCCACCCGGTACGCGCAGATCGCCCAGGCGTTCCGGCCGGACTCCGAGCAGTCGTAGCCGGGCCTTGAGCCAGTCCTGCGGACCGGCGCAGAAGCGGGTCCGTCGATATCGGGTGCGCAGGCGCGTGAAGTCCAGCCACAATCAAGGGCCAACCCAGACCCAGGAGTCGCAGTGCCGCGATCACTGACGCCGCTTACTGTGCAGCGCCTCGCCTACATACGCTTCCTCTATCAGGAGGGGATCGAGCAAAGCCGTCATCCGTCCGTCTTGTCTGCCCGCGCCCTTACCTCCTTCCACGACGCTGTCGAGAACTTCCTCGGGCTGGTGGTGGAGCACTTGGGGGTCGACGTCAGAAAGGCGCCAGACTTCATTCAGTACTGGGAGGTGATCAAGCCGAGTTACGAGCTGCCCAGCAAGGCGGCCATGAAGCGGCTCAACGACTGGCGAGTGGCACTGAAGCACAATGGGTCATTCCCGTCGGAACACCAGATCGAGCAGGCCCGCATGGTGGTGGCCGACTTCTTCACCTCGGTGACCCCACAGGTCTTCGGAGTCGACTTCGCGTCGATCGACATGGTGGACCTCGTCACCCAGGAAGAGACGGCGTGTTTGCTTCGCGAGGCGCAGTCCCACGCGGACGTCGGAGATCACGTTGCCGCGATGGCCGGCTTGTCCCTGGCCTTCGAAGCCCTGCGGCATCACTACTCCGGCGGGTACATCAGCTTCTCATGGGAGCAGGCACCCTTCTCATTCGGGCCCACGCTGTCGCATTTCGACGAACCGCGCGCTCCAGACGGTGACCGCTCGGTGAGCCGATTGCACAAGCTCTCCGTGATCGCCACGGAAGTGCGAGAAGCCATGCAAGTGCTCAGCCTAGGTATCGACTTTCCGAGCTTCCTGCGCTTCAAGGCCATGACGCCGACAGTCCACGCAACGTACGGCGGGGAAAAGAGCTACGCCGTAACCAACTGGCTGGCCGCCGCAACCGCCGACGATTACGAGTGGGCGAAGCTCTTCGTCGTAGAAGCGGCTTTGCGATCAGCGCGCGGGGATCAGGCGCGGAAGCTCCTGGAAGAGCAGGCGAAGGCCGACTCGCGTTATCAGCAGTACCCGCAAAGAGAGTGGACCGGAGCGGCCGGGGAAGACTCAGCAGCCTCCGCTGGCTGACAAGGGCTCACAAGAGCGGCCTACGCTGACCGTGAGCCCTTGATAGGGGCAGGCGTACCGGGCGGCCGTACACCGCCCGCGTCTGGGTGGGCCGCGCGAACCCGTGCGCCCGGGAGGGGTAGAACCCCGGCTCACCCAACAAGCGTCCCTGGGAGGGCTCTCGATGGTTCGACATGGCGGCCCCGCACCGACCCCTGGCCTCCCCGCCGGCGATGACGAGCCTGTGATCCTCTCTCAGGGGGGTGGTGCCGCCCGAGATGGCCCGCCGCTTCCCGCCCCAGCTCCTGGAGCGCATCAACCAGCCGCGCGGCGGAGGCTAGCCCCAGTAGGGCCGAAGCCGCCACGCGTCCGCTCCCTCTCACGCAGGGTTGTTCCGCCTCCAGCGGCGCGCCTTCCACCAGGCCAGCCGATACACCTGCCACCGCTTCGGCAGGTACCAGAGATCATCACGGCAGACGTCCGTGAACGTGTTCTGGGCCGCCAGCACACGCCCGGCGATGAGTAGACGATCTTGGTCGGTGGTCCAGTCGGGGAGGATCATGTTGTGCCCGTCCAACCGTTGCAGCAGTGCCTGAGCTGCCTCCAGCGGCCCGGGGTTCGCCACGAGCCGCAACTCGTAGTAGGCGGCGAACAGCCGCCCGTAGACCTCCGTGAGCTTGTCGACGGAACGGCTGGTCTCGCGGTACGCAGCCCACGGCCGATACGTCAGAGGCACTCGGTGGCCAAAGAGCCAGACCGTGTGCAACTGGTGCTGCGCGGCCGCAGCAAGGTAGGCCGTCAGCGCCTCAGCTGACGCCTCCTGGAACCTCGCATACACCTGACGGCGTTCATCTCGGCTCCCCAGCCGGACTGTGACCCGCGACTGAAGGCGCTTGGTCAGGATTGAGGCCAACGCCTTCGCTGCGGAGGTGCTGGCCGTGCTGATCGGATCAACCATCCGAGCAGTGTTCACCCGGCGAGGCCCGCCTGTACGGGAGTTGGGGAGAACGCGATCGCCAGTGCTGCCGACGAGCACGACCAACCGCGTACGTCACAACCCGTCACACCCCCTGCACGCGGACTCCACGGCGCGCCACAATGCGGCACAGCCGACACCACGCAGGGGGAAATCATGCCGAGCTACAGCGACGTCCAGAAGGCCGTCAGAGTCGAGAAGTTCCGCATCTGGTTCGCCTGGGTGTGCGGCAACATCATCATGCTGATCATCGCGAACGCCACGCAGGACATCGACGTCCTCGGTGTCGTCACCCAGGTCCTGGTCGTGGTCGTCTTCCTGCTCCTCACCTTCGCGGCCGTCACCATGACCAACCGGCTCAACCGCAAGGCCGCCGACGCGCGCCGCGAAGTCCTCGGGGACCTGTAGGCCGACTCCCTCGTGCCGCACGCCTGGGCACACTGGAGGCGTGAGACGCCCGGTCGATGGTGTCCTGGAAAGGGAAGACCGATTGTTGGGGCCAGTCTATCGCGCGCATCCTGCGCCTTCTGTGGCCGCTGGACGCCATGTGCTGTGGCCGACCGACCAGCTGCGGCGTCCCAGCTTCGAGTTCGGCGACGGCTGCGCGGAGAACGAGCAGGCTACGGTGACACCCATCGATTTGCTGACCCGCTGAGCCCGTCAGCACGGCGACCAAGTCTCGGTGGTTCCCTCCCAAGCGGGAAGACGAATCGGTCGATGTCAGCGTCGTTGCGATCCTCGCTGAGTTCACAGAGGCCAGTCGAGTCGAGGGGCCCGCGCCACTGCGGGACCTCGTCGTGCGGCAACCCCTTGACGGTGAGGCTCCGCCAAGTGATTGGCGGGGCCTCACCGTCACTGGCTCAGGGCACCGATGACATCAGCGGGCAGTTGTACTCCGGTTCTCCGCTTTCGAGTACACGGAGGAGGGACGCCGTGACGACGCGCGAGCTTCGTCCGATGCGAAGCACGCGACACGGAAACCGCCCCCTGCGGATCAGGTCGTACCCCTTCGCTCGCGAGAACCCAAGCGCCCTTGCAGCGTCCTCCACGCTCCCCGTTCCGTTCCATGTGGCACGAATGTGCGCGGGACTGTATTGGGCGCTCACAGGTTTGCTCTCTCCTATGTGCATCGATTTCCTTCGCTTTGACGGGTGGTGCTTTGTGCCGGGTATGCAGTGCTCAGACGCAGGTAGGCGCGGTAGCCACCAATTGTCCGCGGAGCTGCCGGTTTGGCTAACCGGCGGTTCGCTGCTATGTTCCCCCGGCTTGGGCCTCGCGGCCGTTAGTCCATGGCGCCCCGCGCGTTAGCAGGGGACGGCCCCTGGTGCTGGTGGTTGAGAAAGGTGATGCGAAGAGATGACCTTGTCGTGGCGGCACCGACGTGTCGTCCGCTGCTGCCGGGTTCACGTCCGTTTTGGAACCCGCAGTTGTCAGACTCGTGTGGGGAGTGCAGGCCGCCCACGCGTGCAGCGCGCGCCGGCGTGTGGTCTGTCTAGGGGCGTAACCTCGGGCGCCGCCCTGGGGGCGTGAGCGCTGCCGCGCTTCAACGTGTTTGTCACGGGGGAGGGCTGTGTGTTCGGTGGGCGGGTGGCCGGGAAGGATGGAGACGCACCGCCGCAGGCGTCGGAGCTGACTCCTGAAATTTCTGGTCCGTAGTGCCCTGACCATCCTGCGTCGCTCACGGGGCCAGGCGGTGCGCTCGGACGCTGGTTCGGGCAAGCGTGTCCAGAGCACTGCCTTGCGCGGCGTTCGTGCACTGTCTCACTGGTGACCGCTTGTCCGGGCCGGCGGCACTGCGAACATGGTGAATCCACGACTGGGGGTAAAGGAACGATCATTTCACCAGAATCTGCCCGCTCCACGGAACCTCCCCGGGACGCCACGGAGGCGGTATTCGGGGTGGATACGCATCGCGACTTTCATGTTGCGGCTGTGCTTGCCATGACCGGAAGAACTCTGGGAATCGAGCGTTTCCCGGCCGCTGTGAGTGGTTATCAACAACTGCACGCCTGGGCAACTCAGTTGGGTGACATACGTCGCGCCGGAGTGGAATCGTCCGGTAACTACGGTGCGGCCCTGTCGCGCCATCTCCTGTCGCAGGGCATCGAAGTCCTTGAGGCTCCAGGCCCTGGGCGGGCGGCCCGCCGCCGACGGAGCAAGTCGGACCGAGGTGACGCGGAAGCCGCTGCACGTGCGGTGCTCAGCGGTCGTGCGCACTCGCCGGTGAAGTCAGGCAGCGGTCCCGCCGAAACCGCGCGCCTGTACCTCATGGCCAAAGACTCCGAAGTTAAGGCGCAAAGACAGGCAGCCAACCAGCTTAAGGCGATCCTGGTCACCGCCGACCCGACCTTGCGAGAAGAGTTGGCCACGCTGTCCCGCCGCGCGCTTGTCTGCGCCTGCTTGGAACTGAGGGAGGGCGACGACAGCACGGATTCTGTGGTCCGGGCGACACGATTTACGTTACGTGTGCTGGCCGAGCGCATCGAGCAGCTGCGGGCCCAGGCCCGAGTGCTGGAAGGCAGACTGTCGGACCTCGTCCGATGCTATCACCCCCGGCTCATCGACGCTGTGGGCATCGGACCGCATAGCGCAGCGGTGCTGCTGACCGCCATGGGTGACAACAGCGACCGCCTGCGCGGTGAAGCGTCGTTTGCCGCGTTGTGCGGAGCGAGCCCGGTGGAGTACTCGTCCGGGAACAGGCAGCATCGCCGGCTCAACCGCGGCGGTAATCGGCAGGCGAACGCTGCGCTGCACCGCATCGTGTTAAGTCGGCTGCGCTGGGATGCGCGAACTCAGGCGTACTACGAACGGCGCGTGCTGGAGGGCAAGACGCGGCGAGAGGTCATCCGCTGCCTCAAGCGTTATGTGGCCCGTGAGGTCTACCGGCTGGTTCAGGAGGACCGCCGGCACTTGAGCCACACACCGGTTCGTCTTCTAGCGGAGCGGATCTGAACTTTTGCGATCGTCTCAACTGCCGCGAGGTGCTCCCTGCAGGCGGGGCCTGGCCCGCGAGACCAGCGACGGAGGCGACGTCATAACCAGCTTCGGTAGCTGTTGGGTCATGGAGCCCGGCCGTGGTCAAGTACACCGGCCCGTCGGACTGCGGGGTGGAGCCGTGCCTCCACCACTCGACGGCCCGGCAGCCGTGCAACCTGGTCGCGGCGAGCACGTAAAGCTGTAGATGATCTTGACCGCGTCATGGCCGTTCCTGCGCATGCGGTAGGCGACGTACAAAAAGTTGGGGAAGCGCTCTTGCCGACGTATGTCGTCGACGCGGTGTCGATGAGGAGGCGTTACTCCTCGGTGAGCGGGCCTGTCAGACCGGCCATGGCGTCTACCCTCACGTGGGCAACACACCAAGGAAGAGGAGCAGCTCAGCCCGGGCCACGCACGTTTCGGGTTCGCGGGGCACTGGGCTGGTCGACGTGCTGGGGACGCTCGCACGCCCGTTCTGTAGGGCAAGGGCATCCTGAGCGCGCGGTACGTCGGCGACGAGCAGGAAAGCCGCAGCTAGATCTATCTCACCGGGATCCCCTGCACCTCAACTATTCACACCGGGACAGCCAGGTCCAGGGCGGGGGAGCTGCCCAGGCTGGCCGAAGCCCAGCGCAACGCACCGCCGAAGACGTCCTTGACTGCTCGACACAGCCCGCACCCTCCACAAGCGGACGGCCCTGGCCGACAGGACACTCAAGGCTCATTGAAGCTCCCCACTTCGTAGAGCGAACGTGACTAACGCCACCGTGTGTTACTTGTCGGTCTATTCGAGCGCCACGTGGATCATGTGTCAAAGTGCACAAGGCATGCCCATGTGACGCATGGCGCATATGACCGCTTTGCGTAAAATGGCTTCGTGAATTAGCGGGGGGCGCGTTAGTGAGCCAGGAAACTCCGAAAGCCGGGATGTACCTGCGGCAGCTCGACATCAAGAACTTCCGGTCGTGCTACGACATCAAGGTCGACTTCCGACCCGGCATCACGTTGCTCGTGGGCGAGAACAACTGCGGTAAGTCCAACGTCATCGAAGCCCTCCGGCTGGCTACGACACCACTGAACCGCCGAGCCACCCGCTGGTTCGACGAGTCGGACCTGTCGCACGGCCGCGAGGCCGAGGAGGCCCGGTTCCGCGCCACGTACGACGGCCTGTCGTCAGCCCAGCGAGCCCACTACATCACCGCGCTCGACGTGGAGACCAGCCAGGCTACCTACACGACAACATACAAGCGGGACGAAGCCCGGCAGCAGATGCGTCCGACCGTGACTGCGGGGCCGGTGGACGGACCGGACGCCGAGTCCGACAAGCGCGACCAGATTGCGCACGTCTACCTGGCGCCACTGCGAGATGCCCAGCGGGAGTTGGACTCCTCGGACGGGAACCGATTGCTGCGGATCATCCGCTACCTCACCGGGGAGGACGAACAGGAAGCGTTCCGCGCGCAGGCCAACGAGTCGTTCACGAAGCTCAAGGCCCACCCTGTCCTGACCGCCACGACCACAGAGATCCAAGGGCACCTGGGCGAACTGACCGGTTCGGTCCGGGGGCAGACCGTTGAGGTCACATTTGCCGAGTACGAGCTGCACCGTCTGGCTCGGAGCCTGCGGGTGAAGATGGCCGAGGCCGGCATCCCACCGGCCGACCTCACCGAGTCGGGTCTCGGCTACGCCAACCTGCTCTTCATCGCGACGGTCATCCTGGAGCTGCGCAACGCCCAGCACATGGAGCTGACGCTCTTCCTCGTCGAGGAGCCCGAGGTCCACCTCCATCCCCAGCTCCAGGCAGTCCTGCTGGACTACCTGCAAGAGCAGGCTGAAGCGTCACTCAAGGACGACACCCAGGGTCCCGCTGGTCGCATCCAGGTCGTCGCGAGCACGCACTCGCCAAACCTCGCCAGCAGCGTCGGCATCGAGAACGTCGTGGCGTTACGCACGCGGGTGGACAAGGAGACCGCCCAGGACGACCAGGGCCAGGAGAGGGAGGTCCTGCGCAGGAAGACCCAGGCCCTCCCTCTGGCCAAGATCGCGCTCTCGGACCCCGAGCGGCGGAAGATCAACCAGTACCTGGATGCGACGAGGGCCGGCCTCCTCTTCGCACGTCGAGTCATTCTCGTCGAGGGCATTGCCGAAGCGGTCCTGCTGCCGGTGATCGCCCGCCACTGCGTCTTCCGCGGGGAGGACCAGGTGAAGCAGCGGCGGGATTTCCACGGCGTCACGATCATCAACGTCGGGAGCGTCGACTTCGCCCCGTACATCACGCTGCTCCTGTCGGAAGTCAACGGATGCCGATTGTTGGACAAACTGACCGTCATCACCGACGGCGACCCGGACATCCCCAAGGAGAAGGAGACTGACGCAGGGGAGACCGGGGACGGCCAAGACGGAGCCCACGAGGCGACGGTCGTCCCGGCCGGAGGTGACCCTGCCAACGAGGACGCCGAACCAGATGAGGACGAGGTGGAAGACGACGATGACGACACTGCGGTGAACAACCGCAAGGGCCGGCTCGCCGCTCACGCGGAGTCGATCGGGGCCGCGGGCCACCTCATCGTCGCCGAAGCGCCACACACCCTGGAGGCGGACCTCCTTACGCCCGAGGCCAATGAGCCGGTCCTCAAAGTGGCTTTCCTTAAACAGAAGACACGCTCCAAGAAGAAGTGGCAGGAGATCCTCGACAACGAGCGGGGGCCTGCTTGGGGCTTCTACCTGAAGCTCCGCAAGCACAAGAAGTTCATCGGCAAAGGCGAGTTCGCGCACGATGTGGCCCTGGCCATCGAGAGCGGCGAGACCTTCGTGGCTCCCGATTACCTGACCGATGCCATTCAGGGCGTCCTGGCGGACACGTCGGGTGAGACACGGTGAATGAGGTGAAGCTCACCGAGGACCAGCAGGCCCTTGTCGGCGCGGAGGACAGCCTGTTCGCTGTCGCCTGCCCTGGCGCCGGTAAGACGCGTGCCATGGTCGCCCGCTTCGTGAAGCGGACCGACGAGGAGCCCCGACGCGGGATCGCCCTCATCTCCTTCACGAACGCCGCGGTGGACGAGGTTCGACGCCGGTGTGGCACCCAGGAGGAGGCCCTGCGGGCGCCCCACTTCGTCGGCACGTTCGACACCTTCATCCACCGCTTCATCGTCACGCCTCTGTACGTGAAGGCGTACAAGCGGAAGCCGAACTACGTCCAGTCCTGGACGGACGTGAGCGCGACAAGCTTCCGCCTTGTACCTGACCTAGGGAAGGCCAGCGACCTGGAGTTTCGCTGGTTTGACTTCGAGCCAGACGGTCGCGCCCACCTGGATCTGAGCCGGGTTCCGAAGACCTTCGGCGACGCCGTGGTTCATCGTCAGCTGGCGCAGCGAAAACACGTGGCGGAAGCCAAGGCGTCGGACATCTTTGGCCGGCTTCTCAGAAGCTGTTGTCGTTCCGATCTTGAGAGATGCGTTTCGAACGGGAGTCTCGATCGGGTGGTCGCGGACCGCTGGGCGCATACGGGTGGGGC
>NZ_JBITRU010000067.1:0-18567 GCF_044540255.1 Streptomyces sp. NPDC086080 | reverse complement strand
GACCGAGAACCAGGACAGCACATGCACCTCCGAGCTTTGCCGTATGACCCCGGGCTGGTTTCAACCCGGCTGGTGCTGATCGCGGAAGACCTGTCGGGTCGCTGACCCGCAGGCGGCGTGAGCCAGGAATCCCCCTGCTCCAGCTGGGGGAGGATTCAATGTCGTACCCTGCCTCCTCGCTCGACGGGCGGCCTGCCGCGCGGGCCGGCTTGATGTTCACACCACAAGAACTCGCGCGGCCATCGGCACGTTACGGCCTGCTCGCGAAGGAGGTCAGACCCGGTCGAGGGGCCGATGCGGCTCGTCCGGAAGCTCCACCGTGATCGTGTTTCCGGGACGCACCACGCCGCCCACCTGGACGACGCTCATGATTCCGGCCTTACGTACAACGTTCCCGGCCTCGTCACGGCCGACGACCTTCTTCAGCAACCCGTTCTGAAAGTTGTCGATCTGCAGGCAGGGATTACGCAGGCCGGTGACCTCCACGATCGCCTCGTCGCCGATGCGCAGCAGTGTCCCGACGGGCAGGCCGAGCAAGTCGATGCCGCTCGTGGTGATGTTCTCGCCGAGTTCGCCGGGCGCCACGTGGAATTGCTCTTCGCCGACTTCGGTAAAGAGCTCCTCGTGAATGAGGTGGACTTGGCGCAGGTTCGGCTGGGTGGGGTCCTGCGCAACACGCGAGCGGTGCTTGACCGTGACGCCGGCGTGCACGTCCCCCTCCACCCCGAGCCCGGCAAGCAATACGATGCCGGCCCGGTTGGGCTTGGTGAACGAGTACTCGCTGTTGCTGCTGACTGCCGTTACCGTCCCGCTCATCCCGCGGCCCCCTGTTCGGTAGAGATGATTCGTCACGAGCCTAGCCCGCGGCCCTCAGTGCGCAGCACCCGTGATCAATCGCGGGGCAGGCCGTACGGCGTTCGGCAGCGGCTTCCCAACACCGCGCCCAAGCTCCGCAAGTTGTTCGCCAAGGTTGCAGGCCGAGCACGGGACGGTCCTGGTCGTGGTCGATCAGGCGGCCTCGATCTGGGCTCTTCCTCTACCAGCGGCTCGTGTCAGGACACCGATGACTGCTCTCCTCACATGCTCACTGTTGGGGCAGGCCGTCTTCGCCCCACCTGTGGGTGAGGCCGCGGACCTGCGGCGCCAGCAGGGCGAGGGCAGTGGCGACGGTGATCAGTACGGCACATCCCGCGAGGGTCACCCGGGTGCCGGCGACGCCGGCGACGGGCCCGGCCGCGAGCAGTCCCAGTGGAGCGAAGGCCAGTGAGCCGAACCACTCGTAGGAGGCGACGCGGGACAGCGACTCCTCGGGGATCTCGCGCTGGATGGTGGTGGACCACAGGACGGCGAAGACGTCGGCCGCGATGCCCGAGCAGAACATGGTCGCGGCGACGGCCCAGACGGGCGCCGAGGCGGCCAGCAGAGCAATCGGGGCGGCAGCCGGGAAGGTGGCCAGTACCGCCACCAGGACTGGTCTGCGGACCCGTACGCGGGCGGCGAGACCGGCTCCGACGATGGTGCCCAGGGCCTGGGCGGCGACGATCACGGACCAGGCGCGGGCGCCGCCCAGTTCCTCTTCCGCGACCAGGGGGCCGAGAACCCCGGCGTTGGCGTTCAGGCATGCCACCACGACGGTGTACTGGGCGACGACGGCCCACAGCCACTGGCGGGAGGCGAACTCCCGCCAGCCCTCCTTCAGATCGTTCCAGCCGGACGACGACTTCCCCGGCCGTCCGGGGACCCGCAGCCGTGCGGTGAGGACGGCGCTGACGACGAAGGACACGGCGTTGAGCGCAAGCGCCCAGCCGGCGCCGATCCACGCGACGGTGACTCCCGACAGGGCGAGCCCGAGAAGCAGTGACGTGTTGGTGCCCACGCGCAGCAGACCGTTGGCCTGCTGCAGCCGACCCGCCGGCACCACGAGTGGCACCAGTCCGTCCATGGCGGGGGAGAACAGCGCGGTCGCGGTGCCGGCCACCACTGCCAGCGCGCACAGGAGGACGAGCGGCGCATGCCCCGAAAGCGCCAGCACGGCCAGACCGGCGTAGGCCACCGCGCCCACGATGTCGGCGACCACGATCAGGCGAGCCCGTGACATCCGGTCGGCAATCACCCCGCCGACCAGGATGAACATCAACTGCGGCAGCGCCTGGCAGGCCAGCACCAGTGACAGCCGTCCCGGCGTCGCACCGGGCAGCGCCAGCACGGCGAAGGCGAGCGCCACCCGGGCGAACCCATTGCCCAGAACCGAAATGGTCCGCGCCGAAGCAAGCAGCAGAAACTGCTGGTCGCGCCAGAGCGCCGGATGATCCGAAGCGACAGCCACGCCACCGCACCCTACGCGTCACCGTCACCGTGTCGACGCCAATCAGCCATTGCCTGATCCGTTCCTGGACGTCTACAAAACCCGTGTCGCTTCGAGCGGCGGGGATTTCGGCGTGCCCGCGTAGGTGTGGCATCCGGCTGCCGTGAGGGTGGCACGGCAACGCCCCCACCCGTAAGGGGTGAGGGCCGTTGAGCGGGTCCCCCGACTGTGGCTGGAGGGTACCGTTCTGAGTGTTGAGCTCAGAACGGAGCCCCCGTATGCCTCCCTCCACCGAAGAACACACAGGCGCACGCATCGCGCACGCGCGCAAGATTCGGCGGCTGACGCAGCGAGAGTTGGCGGACCTGTCGCAGGTCTCCTACAGCACCCTGACCAAAGTCGAGCAGGGCAACATGCCGGCGAGCCCGTCAGTCGTCGGAGCTCTGGCCCGCGCCCTGTCACTGCCTGTCACCGAGCTCACGGGGCAGCCCTACCTGGATGAGCTGCGCAAGGACCAACTGGACGGGCTGATCAATCCGATCCGTGAGGCGCTGAACATCTACGACCTCGGCCCCGACCCCGACGTGCGTCCGCGCCCGGTCGGCGAGCTGGAGGAGCACGCGGACAGACTGTGCGCCCTGGTCCGTGCCACGAACATCAAGCAGGTCGCCGCGGACCTCCCCGGTCTCATCCACGAATCGACCACGAACGCGCACTTGGCCGACGATGCACGCAGCTGGCGGCTGCTCGCCAGCGCCTACAGGACCGCGTACGACGTCACCACCAAGCTCGGCTATGCGGATCTGTGCACCGTTGCCCTCGACCGCATGGACTGGGCTGCCCGGCGCGCGTCCGACCCCGTGCTGTCCGGCATGCGCCAGTACCTGCGGGCGCTCGCTTACCTGCGGGCCAGCGACTACAAGACCGGCAAACGGCTGATAAGGCTGGGCATGACCACCCTGGAGCAGGCGGAGGCCGGGCACGTCTTGGACGTCGTCACTGGGCAGCTGCACCTGGGGGCCGCCGTCCTCGCCGGCCGCGACAAGAACAGGGACGAATCGGAAGGGCACCTGAACGAGGCGGCCCGGATTGCCGCGCGCACCGGGCCGGCGGAGAAGACGCACTGGCTGTCGTTCGGGCCGACGAACGTGAAGGTGCACCGCGTCTCGGTTCTGGCGGAGCTGGACCTGTATCCGGAGGCTGTCCTCCAGGCGCAGCAGATGGCCGTCCCTGACGGGTGGCCGCCGTCACGGCTCGCCCATCACCAGGTGGAGGTCGCGCGGGCGCAGATGTGGACCGGCCAGACCGACGCGGCGTTCAAGAGCCTGTTGGCCGCGCGGAAGGTGGCCCCGCAACAGACCCGGTACCACCCCACCGTCCGGGAGACGTACGCGGGCCTGGACGCGGCGAGGCGTCAGCTGCCCGGCAGCTTTGGCAACTTCGGCTCCTGGCTTGGTATGTGACGTATCGCCTTGTGAGGCATTGGCCCTGACTGTCAGTGAAGATTGATAGTTAGGGCCTTTCCACGTCGGCACTCTGGTCTACGAAAGCACCCCGGCGACCGCGCTGCGAGCGGCCCCGGGGGCGTGGCCAACGCTGCAAGGAGCGCCGACACCATGAACGCTACAGCCCTTCCGAAGCCCGGCGTCAAAATGACCATCGACGTGTACACCGTGAACCAGCACGGCGAGGTGATCGAGGACCGGGGCACGGTCGTCACTATGGGCAGCGGCAAGGGGCTGATGCCGACCGGCTGCGCTTGGCCACCCTGCGCGTGCCCGCGTTGCCGCGCCGGGCAGGAGGAAACCCGGTGAGCGTCAGCCGGCAGGACACCGAGACGACGCCGGCCGGGCTCGGCTCGATGCGCGCCGCCGCCTCCTGGTTCATCGACCGGCCCACCCTCCCTCGCCATGGCGACGTCACTCGCTTCGCGCTGGACTTCCACCGTTACCTGCAGCGGCTGATGCCGCACATCGAGGAGCTCGCCGCCCGGCTCGACAGCGACGACATCCCGGCCAAGGCCGCGCTTGCCGGAGTCGGGGAGGCGCGGCGGCGGCTGATCGAGCCGGAGGCTGTCGGCCTGAATGGTGAGGTAACCCGCGTCAAGCGGCTGGCCCGCTCGGTGCTGGTGTTGTGCGACCACTACGACATGCTCATTGACCTCGCCGTATGCCGGGCCTGCGACCGAGCCATCGGGGACGGGCAGAGTTCTGTGTCGTACGACCAGGCATCCCCGTCCGGCGGTGCGTCCCGCTCCGGCCGCGTCCACACCGACTGTGCGAACTCGGGCATCCGCGCAGGCCGCTGACCGGCCCGCCCGCCCCGTGTCGGGCCCCAAGGCGACCGCAGGGTCAGGGGCGCACCTCAGAAACGCCCGCCCCGCCGGTGCTCCGCAAGACCCGGCGGGGCGGTCTGCCAACCCCCGCTTCCATCGACCTGGAGGACCCGTATGACCGCAGTACTGAAACCGCCGGCCCGCACCGCACTGGGCGGCGTGACCTTCCTGGAACTGGAGATCACGAGCCGGTGCCAGCTCACCTGCGCGTCCCACTGCTACGCCGAGGCTGGCCCGACCAAGGGGCACGGCAGTATGACGGGCGCAGACTGGCACGCCCTCATCGACGAGGCCGCCGCGATCGGCGTGACGACTGTGCAGTTCATCGGTGGCGAGCCGACCCTGCACCCCGACTTCGCCGCGCTGGTCGGGCACGCCCTGGAAGCCGGGCTGCGCGTGCAGGTCTACAGCAACCTGTATCGGGTCCGCGCCGAACACTGGGCGCTGTTCTCCCTCCCGCAGGTGAGTCTGGCCACGTCGTACTACAGCGACGACCCGGCGGAGCACGACGCGATCACTGGGCGGAAGGGCTCTCACGACTCCACGCGCGCCAACATCGTGGAGGCCCTGCACTCGGGGATCCCGTTGAAGGTCGGCATCATCCACATGCGCGACGGACAGCGGTCCCAGGAAGCCCTCGTAGAGATGAAGGTGCTCGGTGTGGACCAGGTGAGTATCGACAACGTGCGCGCTGTCGGGAACGCGGCGAAGGGACCATCGCTCCTGCCGTCCACGTCCGAGCTGTGCGGGCGCTGTGCCGACGGCAAGGCTGCGGTACTGCCGGACGGGACGGTCGCCCCATGCGTCCTGGGCAGGTTCCTGCCGGCCGGTGACATCCGGAACGGCTCGCTGCGGCAGGTCCTGGAAAGCAGCACGTGGGAGCAGGTCGCCGCGAGCATCCCTCGCCCGTATGGTCGGGCCGGGTGCACCCCGGACGAGGACTCGTGCATGCCCTCGCCGGGGAAGACCATCACGGCCTGCAAGCCGAACTCGGACGGGTCGGACTGCGCCCCGGCCGAAACCCCGGCCTGTCTGCCGAAGTACTGACAACCGACGTGGAAGGGGGAACGCCTGATGGACTGGGAGCCGCACGCGCGGCAACTGGCGGATCACGTGACCCGGCCGGAGTCCCGCTGGTACAGGCCGCTCGCCACCACGCCCCGGCACCTGTTCGTGCCCCGCTGGTGGGAGAGCAGCAAGGACGGCTGGCTGGTACGAGTGGGCGTGGACAGTCCGGAGGACTGGCTGAATGCGGCGTACGCGGACCGAACGCTGGTCACCCGGGTCGGAGCCGTACATGCGGACCGTGCCCCGGCGGGCGCGGTGGCGGCCGAGGGGATGCCCACGTCGTCGTCGACGTTGCCGGGCCTCGTGGTCACGATGTACCGGCACGCGATGATCGGTGACGATTCCCGCGTGCTGGTGACGACCGGCAGCGGGTACGGCACGGCGCTGCTGTGCCGACGGCTCGGCGGCGAGGACCTGGTGACGAGCGTGGACGTGGACCCGTACCTGGTGGAGGTTGCCCGTGGGCGGCTGAGCCAGGTCGGTCTGCATCCGGAGGTGGGCGTCTGCGACATCACCGGGGAACTGCCGGGCCGTTACGACCGGATCGTGTCCACGGTCTCGGTGCGGCCCGTGCCCGTGTCGTGGCTGGCGGCGCTGCGCCCGGGCGGCCGGATCGTCACGACCATCGCCGGAACGGGGCTGATCCTCACCGCGGACAGGACTGCGGACGGCGGTGCGACGGGGCGTATCGAGCCGGACCCGGCTGGGTTCATGCGTGCGCGGCACGGTGACGACTACGACTACCCGTCGGACGTTGTCTGGGAGACGGCGCGTGATGGTGAGGGTGAGGATGTGGAGACGTGCCGGTATCCGCTGTTGAACCCGACGGACTCCTGGGGGGTGATGTCGATGCTCACCCTGAGCGTGCCGGGCATCGACTACCGGTACCGGGAGGAAGACGGCACACGAACGGTGTGGTTGCTGCACCCTGACGGGTCATGGGCTCGCGCCACGACCACTGAGTTCCTTGCCTCGCCGGTCGTTCACCAGGGCGGCCCACGCCGTCTGTGGAGGGAGCTCCAGCGCATCCGGAACTGGCTCAATCGGCAGGGCGAACTCCCCGTCTACGGTGCCCGCGTGACGATCACCCCGGACGGGGAGACGACGCTGTCGCGTGGCGGCTGGACGGTCACCCTCTAGTACCCGCAGACGGGCCCCGCCTGCCCATTGCCCCCGTGGCGGAGGGGTGGGGCCGATCGGATGCTCGGCAACGCCGTCACGACCGCAGTGCCGGATGGTCCGCCACCACCGTGCAGGAGCCCGGGGCGATTTCCGTGAAGCCCGCGTCGCGGACCTTGGGGAGGGTGCTGGTGGTCAGGGTGGGCCAGTGGGAAGGGGCGGCGGGGCGGACGGTGAGGGGGAAGTCCGTGGCCTGCCAGGTTTCGCGGGCCTCGGGGGAGAGCGCCAGCCAGGCCAGTTGCGCGCCGTGGCCGGCCTGGGCCATGGCCTTGCCGGCCGACATGGTCAGGTCGGGGTTGAGCCAGAGGGTGGGAACGCCGGGGTCCGCCGGGGGGACCGGGTCGGGGTCGTCGAGGTCGGTGCCGGAGACCTGGAGGCGGGCCAGGTCCTTGGGCCAGCCGTCCAGGGGGACCGGCGGGAAGACGCGGACCTCGGCGGACTTGCCGGTGACGGTGATGCCGGGGAGCGCTTCCGCGCGGCGCCACTCCGCGCCGCGCGCCCGGCGCACCACCTTGCGGATGCGGCCGTCCTGCCAGTCGCGGATCGCCTGCGCCCACTCGCCCTCGCCCGTCGAGCGCTCGTCGGTCAGCATCGTCAGCACCGCGCGGGCCGCCGTCTCCAGGGCGTCCGTACGGGCCGGGGGCGCCGCCCGTTCGATGCGGACCACCAGGGGCAGGACGAACTGGGGTGCCTGGTCGCGGGCGGCCGGGTCGGGGCGGAAGGGGCTGTCGTCGGCCGGGGCGGACGTCGGGTCAGTGCTCACGGGGACAAGTGTGCCAAGCCGTGCGGTGTCCGCGTCAGCCCGAGCAGGCGGTCCGCTCGGCCTCCCGCCATTCGCAGACCGGGCACATGGTGATGCCCTTGTACGACGCCGGGTACTCCGTCGGCTCCTGGCACAGCACGCAGTCCGCGTACGGAGGGCCGTCGGCCTTGGGGGGCATGGAGACGTCGATCAGGCAGTAGTCGGTGTCGATGTCGTTGTCGGTGTCGCTCATGGCTCCAGCGTAGGCCGGGGCGTCACCGGCGGTCCGGGCACCGCGCGTTCAGCGGGCGGACCCGCCGCGTGGTCCCCCGCCTCGGGGCGGCCGGTGCGCGGGCTCGCCCAGCGCGAGGCGGAGCGACGGGGTGTAGGTGCGGATTAATTCATCGGACGGCATGGAGGCGAAGGGTTCCAGCCGCAGGATGTAGCGGGTGACGACCAGGCCGGCGATATGGGCGCAGAACACACCGGCGCGTCTGCGGGCGTCCACGCCGCCGATCCGGCCGGCGATCTTGTCGATGATCTCCCGCTCCATCATCTCCCGTACCAGCCCGGTGATCGCCGGGTCCTGGGTGGCACCGGCCACCAGAACGCGCAGCGGTGCCCCGGTCCGCGGGTCCTCCCACAGCGCGATGAGATCCCGCAGGGCGCGCTGCGGAAACGTCACCGGGTCGCCCTCCGCGGTGCGGGCCAGGGTCTCGGCGGGGTTGACGGCCAGGGCCATGGCCGCGCCGAAGAGGCCCTTCTTCGAGCCGAAGTAGTAGCTGATCAGGGCCACGTCCACGCCCGCCTCGGCGGCGACGGCCCGCAGGGTGACGGCCTGGTACCCGTCCTCCAGGAAGCGGCGGCGCGCGACGTCGAGGATCTTGGCGCGGGTCTCGGGTTTTCCCGCCCTTCTGCCGCGCGCCCCGGAATTCATCATGGTTGAGATCCTACGGCGGGGCGGGCGACTCTGCCGGTGTTCCCACCCCTCGGCGGGGGCCGTCCCGGACCCCGCTCCCCATGACCATGGAGGACCGGCGTGCTCTCTGCCCTGGCTCGTTTCTCGGTGCGGCACCGATGGTGGGTGATCGCGCTCTGGCTGCTGGCCGTGATCGGGGCAGCCCTCGGCGCGCGGACGGTCGGCGGCTCGTTCACCAACGACCTCACTCTTGAGGACACCGACTCCCAGGCCGCCTACGACACCCTGCGCGAGCGGTACCCGGACCTGTCCGGGGACGGCATGCAGGTGGTGATCCACAGCGACGCGGGCGTGACCACGGCGACGATGAAGTCCGCCGTCACGGACGCCGTCACCGCGGCGCGCGGCGCGCAGGACGTGGCGGTCGTCCAGTCGCCGTACGGGCCCGGCCCGGAGATGGTCTCCGACGACGGGCGTACCGCCGTCGCGACCGTCCAGTTCACCGAGCGGGCCAAGGACGTGCCCGAGGAGTCGGTGGAGGCCGCCCAGGAGGCGTTCGAGCCGGTACGCGACGCCGGAGCCCAGGTCGAGTACGGCGGCGCCGTGCTCCAGGGCGAGCACGGCCCGTCGGGCAGCGAGGCGATCGGCCTGGCCGCCGCGGTGCTGGTCCTGCTGGTGGCCTTCGGTTCGGTCTTCGCCATGGTGGTGCCGCTGCTGACCGCCCTGTTCGCCCTCGCCCTCGGGATGTCGGTCATCACCATGATCGCGGGCGTGACCACCATCGGTACCTCCGGTCCCATCGTGGCGACCATGATCGGCCTCGGTGTGGGCATCGACTACGCACTGCTGGTGGTCACCCGGCATCGGGAGGGCATGCACGAGGGGCATCCCCCCGAGGAGTCCATCCCCCTCGCCCTGGCCACCGCGGGCCGGTCGGTGCTCGTGGCCGGTGCCACCGTGATCGTCGCCATCCTGAGCCTCTACCTCATCGGCATCCCCTTCGTCTCCGCCCTCGGACTGGCCAGCACCGTCACGGTGGGAGCCACCCTGATCGCGGCGGTGACCCTGCTGCCGGCCGTCCTGGCCGTCTTCGGCACCCACCTCGACCGGTTCCGCGTACGCAAGCCGCGGTTCGACCACACCGGCGGACGGGCCGGCGGCTGGCACCGCTGGACCGGCCACATCCAGCGGCACCCCTGGCCCTACCTCCTCGTCTCCACCGTCGTCCTGATCGCCATGGCGCTCCCGCTGTTCTCCCTGCGCCTGGGCACGGCCGACGCCGGTTCGGCGCCGGAGGACACCACCGAGCGTCAGGCGTACGAACTGGTCGCCCGGGACTTCGGGCAGGGATGGACCGGACCGCTCGTGGTGACGGCCCAGTTCCCCGAGGGACAGTCGACGGCGGAGGTGAAGCAGCAGGCCACCGAGGTGCGCACCGAGCTGGAGAACGCGGAAGGGGTACAGGAGGTACGGCCCCCGCGGCTGGACGACACCGGGACCACCGCCCTCTACACCGTCGTGCCCAAGGGCTCGCCGGACGACGAGTCCACCGAGCGACTGGTGCACCACCTGCGCGACGACGTGCTCCCCGAGGCCGCGCCCGAGGCCGAGGCACATGTCGGCGGCTCCACCGCCACCGCCATCGACCTCGCCGACCGGCTCGGCAGCCAGATGGCCTGGTTCATGTCCTTCGTCGTGGGACTCAGCTTCCTGCTCCTCATGATCGAGTTCCGGTCGCTCGTGCTGCCGCTCAAGGCGGCGGCGATGAACCTGCTGTCCGTGGGTGCCGCGTACGGCGTCGTGGTCGCGGTCTTCCAGTGGGGCTGGGGCGCCGGGCTGCTGGGCGCCGAGGCCGGTCCTGTGGAGTCCTTCGCGCCGGTCATGCTGTTCGCCGTCCTGTTCGGACTGTCCATGGACTACGAGGTGTTCCTGCTCAGCCGGGTGCAGGAGGAGTACCGGCGGTCCGCGGACGCCGGCGCCTCGGTACGGGGCGGCATCGCCGCCACCGCCCGCATCATCACGGCCGCCGCGTCGGTCATGGTCGTGGTCTTCGGCAGCTTCCAGCTGAACGACGAGCGGACCGTCAACCTCTTCGGCTTCGGCCTGGCCGTCGCCATCGCGATCGACGCCACGCTCGTACGGCTCGTCCTGGTGCCCGCCGTCATGGCGCTGCTCGGCAAGCACGCCTGGTGGATGCCGCGTCCGATGCGGCGGTTCCTGCCGCGCCTGCCCGGCCACGCGGCGGCTCAGACCGCACCGCTTCCGTCCCCGGACGCCGACGGGGAGGCCGGCGGCGGCACGGCCTCACCGGCGGCCGCCGACCGGGTGCGCAGCGAGGTGTCCGCGGAGCCCCGGCGCTGACGGACACATCTGCCCGACCCTCACCTCCTCCACGTCACCGGATCCGACGGAGAACTCGTGCCCGACACACTCTTCGGCCTGCCCGCCCATCCCCTGATCGTCCACGCCACCGTGGTCGCCGTGCCCGCCGCCGCCCTGACGGTCGCGACGGCCGCGCTGTGGCCCCGCTTCCGGGCACGGGCGGGAATGCTCCCCCTCGCGCTGAGCGTCACGGCCCTCGTCCTGGTCCCGCTCACGGTCAAGTCCGGCGAGAGCCTCGCGGACGACGTCGACCGCACCGATGCGGTGCGCCGGCACATGGACCTCGGGGACGGACTGCTCCCCTGGACGGTCGTGCTCGCCCTGGGAGCGGCAGCCCAGGTGTGGGCGCTCCGGCGGGCGGCCCGCCCCCGAGGCGGGGGATCCACCCTCGGCTCCCGCGTCCTCGCCGTCGCGGCCACCCTGCTCGCGCTGACCGGCGCGACGGGCAGCGGCGTCCAGGTCGCCCGCATCGGCCACAGCGGTGCCGACGCCGTCTGGACGGCAGCGACGGCACAGGCGCCACAGACGGCACAGGCGCCACAGACGGCGCAGGCGGCGCAGGCGCCACAGACGGCCCTGGTGTCAGGAGGACGCGGTGCCGAACCGCGCACCGGACCTCACCACTAGCGAACCCCCGACTAGGAGAGAACCGTTGTCCAAGGACCCCACCTACGCGAACGACACCCCCGACGTCCTGGTCGTCGGCGCCGGTCCCACGGGCCTGACCGCCGCGTGCGAAGCCGTACGCCACGGCCTGACCGTGCGCGTCGTCGACCGCAAACCCCGCCGTTCGACCTTCTCCAAGGCCCTGGTCGTCCATGCTCGCACCATGGAGATCTTCGAGACGATGGGCATCGCCGACCGGATCCTGGCGGAGGGCACCCGCTTCACCGCGCTGAACGTGAACACGCCCCGCCGCCGCCCGGTGCGCGTCGATCTGATCGGCCTGCCCTGGGGCGACACCGCCTACCCCTTCTGGCTGTCCGTTCCCCAGTACGCCACGGAGCGCGTCCTCGAAGAGCACCTCGCAGAGGGCGGTCACCACGTCGAATGGGGAGTGGAACTCGAGGAGGCCCACGACGACGGCAGCGGCGTCCAGGTCACGTTGCGGCACGCGGACGGCACGTACGAGACGGTGCGCACGCGCTGGCTGATCGGCTGCGACGGAGGGCGCAGCCGCACCCGGGACGCCGTCGGCCTGCGTCTGGACCGCTCCGACGCCGGGGCGACCTTCGTCCTGGCGGACGTCATGACCACGGCCGCCCTGACCGAGGACGAGGGACACGTCCATCTGGCGCCGGAGGGCCTGCTGCTCATCGTGCCGATGCCCGAGCCGGGCCGGTGGCGCATCATCGCCCATGATCCCCGGGCACAGCGGGAGGAGGGAACGCCCGTCGACGCGGCCTTCCTCGACGACCTGATCCGGCGGCGGTCCGGCATCGCCTTCGGCAGCCACGACGTGACCTGGACGTCACGTTTCCGGCTCAGTCACGGCGTCGCCGACCGCTATCGCCGGGGACGGGTCTTCCTCGCCGGCGATGCCGCCCACGTCCACAGCCCGGTCGGCGGCCAGGGACTCAACACCGGGGTGCAGGACGCCCACAACCTGATGTGGAAGCTTGCCGTCGCCGCGCGGTCGGGCGACGACGCGGCGGACAGCCTGCTCGACAGCTACGAGGCCGAGCGGCGTCCGGTCGCGCACGCGATGGTGCGCGGCACGGCCCGGGCGACCGGAGCGCTCACCACGCGCAAGGGCGTACCCCGCGCCCTGCTCGGGATGGTCGCGCCGACGGCCCTGTCGCGCGCCTCCGTGCGGAGCCGGTTCGGGCGCGGGGTCGGCATGCTCGACATCGCCTACGCCGACGGGACGTCCGCCGACCGGGACCGCACCCCGTTCGCGGTCGGCCGTCGCCTGCCCAACCCCCTGCTGCGCGCCGGTGGACGGCTGCACCGGCACCTCGCGCCCCGGGGCTTCACCTGGGTGGTCCGGGGGAACGCGGGCGAGGAGCACCCCGAGCCCGACGACCCGAGGTGGTCGGGAGTCCCCGTGGTCTTCCTCCCCGACACACGCCTGGTGGACCCGCCCGCACCCGCGGAGGACGCCTCTGTCGTCCTGGTCCGCCCCGACCGGCACATAGCGGCCACCGGGCGGACCGTGACCTCCGTGCTCGCGGCCCGGCCGACACCCATGGTGCGATGCGCCACCGGCTCGTCGTCCCTCTGACGTCCTTGACGGTGGTCGGCGGTGGGCGGCGGCGGTCCGGTGGGCCAGTGGTGGCCAGGGGGCCGGTGGCCCGGCAGTCGGAGGCGGCCAGGGGGCCGGTGCCCGGCGGTCGGCCGTAGCCCGGTACGCCGGTGGTCCGGTGGTCCGGTGGTCCGGCGACGCGTGTGTCCGCGTCACTTCCCGGTGGCGCGGGCGCCGCCCCGTTCCGCCGCGATCAGTTCGGAGACCTTCACGAAGCGGTACCCCTGGCGGCGCAGTTCGGGGACGATCGTCCGTACGGCCCGTTCCGTCGCCGGGGCCGCGCTGCGGGTGCAGTGCAGGACGACCACCGATCCCGGACGCACGCCGTCCAGTACCTGCCGGGCCACCGCGTCCGCGTCCGTGGCGAACGCGTCGCCGCCGACCACGTCCCACTGCACCGCCGTGACGCCCGCCGGGACCAGGGCCTTGAGCGCCTGCCGGTCGTAGCAGCCGCCGGGGAAACGGAAGTACGGCATGGGGTTCTGCACTCCCACCTTCCGGAACACCGCGTACGCCCGTTCCACGTCCGCCCGCATCCGGTCCCCGGAGACGGTCGGCAGGCCGTAGCAGTCGGGGGTGAAGGCGTAGTGGCTGTAGGAGTGGTTGGCGACCTCGAAGAGCGGGTCCCGGCCGATGGAGCGGGCCTGGTCCGGGTACTCCTCCGCCCAGCGGCCGGTCATGAACACCGTGGACGGCACCTTCAGCGCGCGCAGGGTGGCGATGAGCCGAGGGTGGTCGAAGTGTTCGCCCGCCGCGGCTCTCGGGCCCTGGTCGGCGGTCATGTCGGCGTCGAAGGTGAGGGCGACCGTCCGGTCGCCGGTGCGCGGTCCGTGGCCGAACACCGGGGTCAGACCGGCGGGGCCCGGGGCGAGAGTGGGCGCTGACGGGACGGCGGGGGAGGCCGAGGGCGCCGGGCGGGGGGCCTCGGGTGGGGGCTGGACGGTGGCGCAGGCGGTGAGTGGGACGGCCAGCAGGCAGATGGCGGCCATCCGATGGGTAAGTGTGATCACCGCATGACGATATGAGGTGTTTTGTTGGGGTTACGGGTACTCGTCGGCGGGCTGGAGCGAGTGTCACCCGGTCGGCGGGGCCCGCCCCCGCCCGCGTGTCAGATGTCCCGCCGCTCCAGCGGCCGCGTCGCCGGGCCCTGGATCACCTTGCCGTCCGTGTCGAAGCGGGAGCCGTGGCACGGGCACTCCCAGGCGCGTTCGGCGGCGTTGAAGTCGACCAGGCAGCCCAGGTGGGTGCAGCGGGCCGAGACGGCGTGCAGGGCGCCGTCGTCGTCGCGGTACACCGCGAGCCGGCCGCCGTCGGCCCGCACCACCGCGCCCTCGCCCGGCGGCAGCGCCTCCACCGGGGGTGACGGACGCAGCCGGTCGCCGACGAAGTGCCCCGCGACCTGCGCCTGGTGCTTGAGGAACGACGGCGCCTCGCGCACGGTGGAGGCCAGCCGGCGCGGGTCGTACAGGCCGCTCCACTCGCACTCCTCCCCGGTGATCCGAGCGGTGAGCAGCAGCCCCGCCATCATGCCGCCGCTCATCCCCCAGCCGCCGAAGCCGGTGGCGACGTAGGCGTGCCGGGCGCCCGGGTGCAGCGGTCCGACCAGCGGCACGGTGTCGGTGGGGTCGTTGTCCTGGGTGGCCCAGGAGTGGGTGAGCTCCACCTCGGGGAAGTGCTCGCGGGCCCAGGCGGCCAGACGGTCGAAGCCGGCCCGGGTGTCGCCCGTGCCCGGGGTGAAGTGCTCACCGGTGACCACGAGCAGGCGCCGGGTGCCGTCCTCGCCGTAGGGGGCCGTGCGGACCGAGCGGGTGTTCTCCTCGGGCGTGATGTACATGCCGTCCGGGTCCTGGCCTGCCGGGACCGGTCCGGCGACGACCAGCTCGCGCCGCGGGGAGAGGCGGGTGAACAGCAGCGCCCGGTCGAAAACGGGGTAGTGGGTGGCGACCACGACATCGCGGGCGCGGACCACGGCCCCGGTCGACGTCGACAGCCGGCACGGCCTGCCCTCCTCCAGGCCGAGCACCGTCGTGTCCTCGTGGACGCGTCCGCCCCGCGCGACGATGTCACGGGCGAGGGCCAGCAGATACTTGCGCGGATGGAACTGGACCTGGTCCGTCACCTCGACGGCGCCCGCCACGGGGAACGGCAGGCCGGTCTCCGTCACGAACGAGGCCGGCAGGCCCGCCTCCCGCGCGGCCCGCGCCTCCGCGCGCAGCTCCTCCACCCCGCTCGCGTCACGCACGAACGTGTACGCGCTACGGCGCTCCCACTCGCAGTCGATGCCCAGTTCCGCCACGACGTCCGCCGTGTGCTCGATCGCCTCGGACTGGGAACGGGCGTACAGCCGCGCGCCCTCGCCGCCGCGGGTGCGGCGCAGCTTGTCGTAGACCAGGGTGTGCAGTGCGGTGACCTTGGCGGTGGTGTGGCCGGTGACGCCGGCCGCGATCCGTCCGGCGTCCAGCACCACGACGCTCCGGCCGGCCCGGGTCAGCTCCCAGGCCGTGCACAGTCCGGCGATGCCGGCGCCGATCACGGCCACGTCGGCCTCGAGGTCGTCGGTCAGCGCGGAATGCCGTCCGTCCGGTGCGGTCTCCAGCCAGTACGACTCGCCGGCCTGCTGCTTCTTCGTCATGCGGGGCCGGGTACCCAGGAGCGTTCCGTTCAGTGGCCGGGGCCTCCTCTTGCGGAACGGCCGGGACGGGACTAACGTACAACCAAATGGTTGTAGATCGAATCGCGGGCGGGACCGCCGGTGAGCCGGACGGGTCCGTGGACCGGTTGTTCCACGCCCTCGCCGATGCGACGCGGCGCGACATACTGCGGCGCTGTGGCCGGGACGAGCTGTCCGTGTCACGTCTGGCCGCGGCCTACCCGATGAGCTTCGCCGCGGTGCAGAAACACGTCACGGTGCTGGAGCGGGCCGGTCTGGTCACCAAGGAGCGAAGCGGACGGGAGCAGCTCGTGCGCACCGATCCCGACGCGCTCGGCAGGGCGCGGCAGGCCCTCGACGCACTGGAGTCGGCCTGGCGGGCCAGGGTGGACCGGATGTCCTCCCTGCTGGAGGACACCGGCGCGGGCACCGGCCCCGAGGCCCCGGCCCGCGACGGGAACACGACGGAAGGAACGGACGGATGACTGTCACACGGGTCGACAAGGACGTCGACCACCTCACCCTCACGATCGTCGCCGACTTCACCGCCCCCGTGGAGCGGGTGTGGCGGCTGTGGGCCGACCCGCGGCAGCTGGAGCGCTGGTGGGGGCCGCCGGACTATCCGGCGACCGTCGAGGAGCACGACCTGACACCCGGTGGCGGCGTGAGGTACTACATGACCGGGCCGGAGGGCGAGAAGTACGGCGGCTGGTGGCGGATCTCCTCGGTCATCCCGCCGACCGCGCTCGAGTTCACCGACGGCTTCTCCGGCCAGGACGGCGCACCGAACCCCGAGATGCCGACCGTCTCGGTACGGATGACGCTCACCGGGCACGACGGCGGTACGCGGATGGAACTGCGGTCGCTGTTCGACACCCGGGAGCAGATGGAGCAGCTGGCCGAGATGGGCATGGTGGAGGGGATGAGCCAGGCCGTCGGCCAGATGGACGCGCTGGTGGCGGGATGAGAGCGAGAGCCGGGCGGGGACGGAGGAGCGGCGCACCGCCCTCTCCGTCCCCGCCGTCGGGCGGTCGTGACTACCCGCGCCAGGGGCCCGTCACGGCGAACGTCGTACCGGGGTCGTAGCAGTTGACGTACATCGTGCGGCCGTCCGGGGAGAAGGCGACACCGGCGAACTCGCCCCAGTCCGGGTCCTCGTCGGTGCCCCGGTTCTGGCGGTTGCGGGCCACCTCGTAGACCTCGCCGTGCCGGGTGACGCCGTAGACGTGCTGGGCGCCGTCGCCGTCCTCGCAGACCATCAGACCGCCGCCGGGCGCGAGACAGATGTTGTCCGGTGACTCGCCGGGCAGCTGGATGTCGGTGTCCGGGCCGAAGACGATCACCAGGGTGAGGCGGCTGCGGTCCGGGTCGTAGCGCCAGATCTGACCGTAGTGGTCACCGGCCGACCCCTCGGAGCTGCGGGCGAAGGACGAGACGAAGTACACCGAGCGGCCACCCCAGTAGCAGCCTTCCAGCTTCTGTGCGTGGGTGATGCCCTTCGGGCCGAAGTCCTGGAAGCGGATGGCGGTTTCGGCGGCCAGCGGGTCCGGTACGTCGACCCACTCGACGCGGTCGAAGCGGGCACCCGTCTCCTGGATCGAGGACAGGTCGGGCACGCCCGGCACCCGCATCGCCTGGAGCCGGCCGCCCGCGCGCAGCGAACCGGTGCCGCCCAGGGGCTTCTCCGGCAGGAAGCGGTAGAAGAGACCGAAGGGCCGGTCGAAGGCGTCCTCGGTCTCGTAGACCACGCCCCGCCGCGGGTCCACGGCGATCGCCTCGTGCTGGAAGCGGCCCATCGCCGTCAGCGGTACGGCACCCGTGCGGCGCGGGTCGGCGCCGTCGACCTCGAAGATGTAGCCGTGGTCCTTGGTGTAGCCGTTGGTGCCGGCTCTGTCCTCGGTCTCCTCACAGGTCAGCCAGGTGTTCCAAGGGGTGGGCCCGCCCGCGCAGTTGACGGCCGTACCGGCGATCGCGACGCGTTCCGAGAGCACCCGGCCGCGATGGTCCAGGGTCAGCGCCGTGCAGCCGCCCTTGCCCTCCGGGTCGTAGGTCAGCCCGTCGACCACCGGGACGGGGGTCCTGCCGGTCGCGCGGTTCTCGTGGTTGCGGACCAGGTGCACACGGCCGCGGTGGCCGGCGAACGCGGCCATGCCGTCGTGGTTGGAGGGGACCGGGCCCTCGCCGGAGCGGAGTCGGTCGCCCTCGCGGGAGAGGACCTGGTAGCGGAAGCCCTTCGGCAGGTCGAGCAGCCCGTCGGGGTCGGGGAGGAGGGGGCCGTAGCCGTGGTGGCCGAGGTTCTGGGCGGCGGCGGTGCCGGTGAAGAGTTCGGAGAGGGTGCCGGAGAAGGCGATGCCGATGCCTGCGGCGCCGGTGCGGGCCAGGAGCTGACGGCGGGTCGTGGGGGTGGCGGTGGAGGAGGTGGTGGGGGGACGGGGTTCGGACATGGGGGGAACCTTCCTGCTGGCGGACAGGAACTGTGACCCCGTTGTGTCTATCACCCGGGGCGGGGCGCGGGAACCACGCGTGTCGCTTGTGTCCCGGGGGGTGGTGGGGGCGGGGCCGGGTGGGCGGTGGGGTGTTTCGCCCCCGCCGCCCCTTCCCTTCCCGTCCCGGGGGGGGGGGGCCCCCCCCCCCCCCCCCCCCGCCCGGCCCCCCCCCCCCCCCCCCCCCCCCCGGGGGGGGGCCCGGGGGGGGGGCCCCCCCCCCCCCCCCCCCCCCCCCCGCGGGGGCCCCCCGGCCGAC
>NZ_JBITRU010000066.1:0-20086 GCF_044540255.1 Streptomyces sp. NPDC086080 | reverse complement strand
GATCATCAGGAGTCGCGCTCGTCTGGCAAACCGGCCCAGCCCACCGACACATCACCGGGCAAACCACATCAACCCGGAACTACGCCGGGGCCGTGTCGTGCCGGCGGGTTCGTCTTTTAACCAACTGGAGATTGGGGTTCAGGCAATCCAGCTTTCGCCGTATCGCGCGGGCCTCGCGGTGCACCGTCCCTGATACCTGGACCCGGCCACCGCTTTCCTGACATGCTACGGTCTCCTTTGCCTTTCGACTCCGGGTAAGTCATTCAGCCCAGGAATATTCTCCGAATTCCTCCCGGCTCAGCCGGGAATACATCAAGGCGCTTCCATGGCGCACTCCGCCCAGACGGTCTTGCCGCTCGGCAGATACGGCTTCGTCCCCCAGCGGTCGGCGAGCGCGTCCACGAGGAGCAGGCCGCGACCCGACTCGGCCTCCTCCTCCGGTACGGCCGCGGGCCACGGCTGCCGGTCGCCGCGCGTGTCGCTCACCTCGATCCGGAGCGTGCGGGTGGCCGTGTCGAGGTCCAGGGCCAAGCGGAAGTCCCGGCCCTGGACCCGGCCGTGCAGCGCCGCGTTGGCAGCCAGCTCGGCCACGATGTGTTCCGCGCGCTCGGCTACGGACGGTGAGATCTCCCAATCGCTGAACTCCGCCGCTGCCAGCAGGCGTGCGAGCCGCGCGCCTCGGCGTGTGGACGACAGCTGCTGGGCGAACGACCTGGATGCGGTGGGGATATGGGGCGTGCTCACGTTCATGAGGCCAGCGTGACGGCGGGCGGGGAGCTTACGCCAGGAGCAAGCATCGTACGTCGCGTCAGCGTACGAACACTCACTGTGAGCGGTACGGAGGAAAGACGACCACGGCCGCGCTTTCGGTCGGGCTGGGTACGGCGATCCCTTCGTCCGTCAGCCGGCACCGGTCCAGGGTCGTCCACTCGATGGTGTGGTCCGTGCTCTGCGTCCCGACATACACCACGCGGTTCCCGCCTTCGGTACGGCAGATGAAGCGGACGGCGTGCCCTGCGGCTTGCGCCTCACCGTGCCCGAGGCCACTGTGAGGTCCGTAGGCCCACTGGACGTTCGGATGCGTGCCGGAGAGTTCTGCGCGGGCCGCCTCCCAGGCGGCGACGGGTAGGTGGGACAGCTGCACGCGGATGAGACGCAGCCCCGCTCCGAACCGTGCTTCGACTGCGCCACCGGGGCCCGAACCGAGGTCGGGGTACGTGATGTCCGTACCCCGTTGTCCCTCCCGTACCAGCCACTGTCCGAGGGCCTGACCGATGTAGAGGTGGTCGGCGCTGGCCTCGTCGGTCCGCGTACGACGGCAGTGCACCGGCGGACGGTGCGCGAAGTGGCGCTTCTTGTCCGTGTACCGCTTGGCAGTCAGCTGCTTGCCGCAACCGCCGAGCAGGTGCCGCAGTAGAAGTCCTCACGCGTACGCGTCCGCATGAAGACATCGAAGTCGTCGTGGTCGTACGGCAGGAACACGGGCCGGTCCGACTCGGCCCCGTCGAGCACCGCGGTCTGGACCTTGCGAGTGTCGTCGGCGGCGTAGGGCATGAGGGATCTGCTCCGTGATTGGTCGAGTGCCGTGTGTCCTTCGCCGGGGTCTGGGCGGTCGGGCGGGTTACTCGGCCGCCGGCTCGACGTAGGTGTTGTCGAATACGCCGTTCGCTGCTCGCGAGCCCAGATGTCGGCGACCTTGGCTGCGGGAAGACCGGCTTCCAGCCCAAACCGGCCAGGACCTCGGTGAAGAAGGGCGGCGGGCCGGATGCATCACCGGTGAGTACGACCAGAGAGGAGAGGACCGGCTTGCCGCCGGCGCGAGGGTGATCCACCTCGATGAGCAGACGGACGCGGTCCACCGGGGTGATGTCACTCGGCGCGACGTCCGTTGTGCCGACGAGCGTCTCCCAGTCGATGAGGCCGTGGGACAGCGCCACTGCTCCCAGCTCCTTGCGGAAGCGTTCGATCAGCGCGGCCCGCACGTGGATGTCCGTCATGGAGGCGGAAGACGCCGGAGGTTCCGGAGTGGGCCGCAGGTCCGGTTAGCGGGGATCGCTTCGAACGGGGAGCAGAGTGAAGCCGACGGCTTCGATCTGCCAGCTCGGTTCGGCGGCGGCGTCGGATGCGGTCAGGGGGATGAGATGCGCGGTGGTCTCGATGACGTTGAGCCGGTGCGGGGAAGGGGGAACGGCTTGGAGGGGCAGCGTAATCCGCATACGGGTCATCGCCGGCCCCGATGGCTGGACGTCCGCGTGGTAGAGACGACGTCCTGTGCTGTTCTGTTCCTCGGCGGGTATCGCCGCAGTGAATGCGAGCCGGCCGGGAACGATGGGGAAGGCGAGCTGGGCCGTCATGTCCGCGCCCGCATCCGCCGTGATGTTCGTGGGCGGTTCACGTGTCACGTGCGGTGTGATGATCCCGTCGTCCGTCAGGTGACATTCGTCCAGCGTGGTCAGTTCGACCGTGTGGTCAGGGTACTGGGTACCGACGTAGACCTTGCGTGTCCCGCCCTCGGTACGGCAGGCGAAGCGGAGGGCACGTCCCTCCGTCTTCACTTCATTGTGTGCGATCCCGCTGTTCGGCCCGTAGGTCGGATGCTCAAGGAGATCAATCGCGCCTGAGAACCCATCTTTGAACCCGAAGATCGAGTGTCGACATGATGCCCGGCTGCTCTCGGATGGGTGAGGCTGTCTGACTGATGACCGGACATCGCAGGTCGGACTGCTGCCACTGTCCCGGACAAGCCCCGGACGACTCCAGGCATTGCCTTGAACAGCTCGTCTGCCGAGACTTGCCACACCTTCGACCGAAAGAGAGACAGATGCGTATTCGTCCCGCTCTCGCCGCCGCGGCCCTCACAGCAGCATTCACTGTTGGCGTTGCCGGCATGCCCGCACAAGCGGCCGATGCCGATGCCGACAAGGGCAGCCGAACAGCCTCCGTCTTAGCGCCCACCGGTACTGCCGCCTCCTGGCCCGCCACCGCGGTCGGCGCCTCTGCACCATCTGAGGTCGAGACCTCCGCAGCGCGAGAGGACAACAAGGCCCGCCCGGTCTTCTTCATCAAGGGCTACACCCCCGGCGACACCTGCGGAGCCAAGTGGAACTCCGCCGCCAAACTGTTCAAAAGGTCCAAGTGGGAGGGGACGCTGCACCGCGTCGGCTTCTACGAGGAGGACGATCCTGGTTGCGACGTGCGGATTGACCCTCAGGGCAAGGGCACCGTCGACACCTCCCTGAAGGTCCTCGGACGCGGCCTCGCGTGGGAGATCTACAATAGGTACTCCGCCCAGGGGCAGACCGTCGACGTTGTCGCACACTCCATGGGCGGGCTGATCGTCCGTGCGGCGCTGGCGGGATACGAGAAGGGTGACCCGGACTGGCCTCCGGTGCTCCTGGTCGAGGACGTCGTGAACCTGGGCACCCCTCAAAAGGCCGCACTGTTATCGGGCGCTTGCCTCTCCAACCTTCAGTGCCGTGAGATGTACTACCCGAACGGCGCCTTCCGGCGCTGGCTCGGCCCTACCCTCCCCCAGGCCCAGGGAGGAACGGACTGGACCCTCATCGGCTCGAATGCCGACGGCACGGTCAGCGCCGGCAACGCCGCCCCCACCGACGTCGGAGCGCAGCACCTGGTGCGCTACTCGGCGCGCTCGGAGCTGGGCCACAGCCAGCTGCGTACCAAGCGGGCCGGCGTCTTCCCGCTCCGCTACACCAACAACGGCGGCGCCTGGGGTTCCCTGCGGGAGGGTGCCGCTCCTCTGCGGGCCACCATGAACGCCCTGTACTGGCACAGCCGCTGGTGACCCTGCTCCGCCTGCTTCACATCGCACCAACGCAGGAACACCACGCCGTACAGATCCCCTCCAGATCTATGCCCTGCGTGCCTGACTAGGGCTCAGGGATGGGTTCTGAGGCGACGTGAAAGAGAGTGCGGCCCGGCGGCATCAGCCGCCGGGCCGCAGGCACGTCGTGCAGGTCAACCCGACGCGGTTGAGGCCGATGCGGCGGGCGTCTCCGAGGCCATCTCGGCGGCCTGAGCCTCCAGTTCCGCGATCCGCCTTGCCAGACGCCGGTTGGTCCCCTCCTTCTGGACAGCCTTTGTGCCTCCAGTCGCTCGACTCCGCTGATGGTCCGCATGCTGCCCTCAGCGGCCTCCGCCATCTGCCCGAAGGCTTCAGAGTGCGGGATGTGGCGCTCTGCCGGTCTTGTCATCGCTCGATGGTGTGACGTTGAGGCTTCGCTGCCGGTCAGGAGGAGCGCCAGCGGTTGCGGCCGTCGGAGCCGGGGCCGCAGACCATGGGGGTTCCGGCCTTGGTCACGCCGGTGGCACCGGGCGGGGAGCAGTAGGAACCGGGGTGCACGGTGCCGACGTTGCTGCTGCTGCCGCCGTCGGACGACGAGGAGTCGCCGCCGGTGGTGCTGTCGTCGCCGGCGCTGCCGTCGTCGTAGTCCGGGGCGTTGGCGGGAATCTTGTAGGTCGTGTCCTTCTTCGACGGGCACTCCTGGACGAGATCGGCGTCGGTCCACTGCCCCAGGTCGAGGTGGACCGTGGTGGTGGAGGTGACTTCGCCGTTCTCGTCGGGGCGCTGGAAGCACACCCGCCACTCGTCGCCTTCCTCGGCGGCCTCTTCGGCAGTGGGGGCGTCGATGTCGAGGTAGACGTCGTCGAGCGTGATGCTGGCGAGGTCGATGCCGGCCCGGTCCAGCGCCTCGACCGCAGTGTTGTAGGTGTCGCCGACGACGTCCGGCATCGTCGGCCACGGGAGCGGCCCGCCGTCCTTCGACGGGCAGGGCTCGCCGTCCTTCACGGCGGCGAAGGCGACGGACTGTGCGGTGGTATCGGCCTGCTGGAAACACACCGTCCATGCCGACCGCACGACGATCGTCCGGTCTTCTGCGGACGCGTCGTGACGGCCGGGGGTGAAGCCGGCCGCACGGGCGCCTTTCTCCGCCTCGTCGAGGGCCTTGCCCGTGTAGTCGGTGAGCTCGGGGGCCTTCGAGATGGTGGGGGACGGAGCGGCTTCGGTGCCCTTGTCGTCCGTGTCCTGTGCACTGACTTCGGACGTGTCCGGCCCACTGTCGTCGAGCTGCCCGCTCATGCCCGCGCTGATCAGCATCAGGAAGAAGGCACCGAACGTGGCGCCGAGTCTGGCGTACCAGCGCCATGCGGGCAGGACCCATACGGCCACCATGGCGGCGATCATCACGAGGAAGCCGAGCGGCAGGCTCACCGCGCTGAGCAGGGTCACGAGGGCCAGGAGACCGAGCAGGGCGGGGGTGGTACGCCACCAGGGCCGGGGTGAGGGTGGAGGGGTGTCGTACGGGTTCACGGGCGCTCTCTCGTTCTCCGGTGTCCGGTGTTCGGTGTGGGGACCAGGTCGGGCCCTGACTCGTGCCGGGGGCAAGATGTTCAACAGCCCTGGCCGTGCTGTTGTTACGCGAGTGGTTGACGGACGTGGACCCCGGAGGCCGCGATGCGGGTGCGTTCGGCGTGACAGCGGCTGTCAGTTGGCCAGTTCTGGTCTTTCGGACGTGCTGTCGGACGCGGTGGTGACTCCTCGTCTGGACGGTGGGCGGCCACCCCGTGAGTGGCGCGTGTGTACGGGCTCAACTTCCATTCGGAGCCGACGCGTTCACCGGGGCAGGGTCGGGCGCCGGCCTGGGTGCTGCTACCCATGCCGGGATGGCTATGTGCACGTAGAGAGTATGAGTAATGCGCGTTAGCGTTGTCAACGCACTCTGCCGTGCGGGCGCGACCCGTACGCTTCGTCAGCGTACGAGCACGTTGGGTGGACAGCTTGGATCCGTGCCGGTCACGCTGGACGCCGGTGATCGCGGGGACATGGCCCGCACGCGCCTGAAGCGGCTCCGAACGTCGAGGGCCCAGGTGCGCGGCTGTGTTCGGTGCGGTCGCCGTAGTGGCGAAGCGACGGACAGGAAGGGGTTCTTGATGACGATGCAGACGGCGAGGCCGTGGGGCCTGACCCGGATGAGGCCGTTTCCCGCAGCGGCTGTGCTGACCGCGGCGACGGTCGTGCTCGATGCGGACCGCCAGGTCGGGCGGTGGATCGGACCCGACGGCCTGGACGTTCCGGAACTGGACCGGCACAAGCGCAGCGAGACCTGCAAGGAGACGAAGACGAGGACCTCCATGGACGGCACCACGGACGAGGGAAGCGACCAGCAGGGAGACGGCGATTGAGCGGGGTGTCGCCGGTTCTCGTCGTCACGCGGCTGGACGACGCGACGGCGGACGTCGTGATCGGGGAACTGGGCCGGCGTTCGGTACCGGTCGTCCGGCTCGACCCGGGCGACTTCCCGGAGACGGTCCGGGTGGCGGCGCGCGCGGACGGTGCGCGGCTCATGGGTGAGGTGTGCACGGAAACCAGGGACCTGGCGTTGGACACGATCCGGTCCGTGTACTGGCGCCGCCCACGCCCCTGTTCCGCCCCCGAAGGGCTGGACGGACCGGACGCCGACTGGTGCGCACAGCAGGCACGCCACGGCCTCGGCGGGATCCTGGCGGCCCTGCCGGGAGCGCACTACGTCAACCACCCGTGGCGCAACAGGGCCGCCGAGTACAAGCCGGCCCAGCTCACGACCGCGGCGCGGTGCGGGCTGCGCGTGCCGCCGACGCTCCTCACCAACGACGAGGAGCGGGCCCGGCGGTTCCTCCGCGACCACGGCCCGGCCGTCTACAAGCCGCTGTACAACGGCGAGTACACCGATCGGGACGGCCGGGGCCTGACGGTGTGGGTCGAGGAGGTCGACGCGATCGAACTCGACGCCGGGGTCGGCCACACGATGCACCTGTTCCAGAGCCGTGTGGACAAGATCGCGGACATCCGGCTCACCGCGGTGGGGGACCGGCTGTTCGCCGTACGGATCGATGGGGCGCCCGGGCTGGACTGGCGCCGCTCCTACGACGACCTCGCCTACAGCCTCGTCGACCCGCCGCCCGACGTGACGAAGGGCGTGCGCGACTACCTCGCCGCGTTCGGCCTGACCTACGGCGCCTTCGACTTCGGGCTCGACGCCGCCGGACGGTGGCACTGGTACGAGTGCAATCCGAACGGGCAGTTCGCGTGGTTCCCCGACGCCGTCACCGACCGGATCACCGCCGCCCTCGCCGACCGACTTCAGCACCCCGACCGGGACAGCCGATGACCAGCACCGCACTCCTCCGCAAGGACCTTGCCCGCGAACTTGCCGCACGGGGCCGGCTCACCGATCCGGCGTGGCGCGCCGCCGTAGAGGCCGTGCCCCGGGAACTGTTCCTGGGCGACGCCGTGTTCCGCCCCCGCGGAACCCGATGGGAGCCCGTATGCCGCGAGCAGCTCGACGAGGACGAGTGGCTCCGGATGGTCCACTCGGACACCACCTGGGTGACACAGGTCGACGGCATCGGCGCCCGGGAAGCCGCGGCCCCCGTGGCGGGACGGCCGACCTCCTCCGGCACGCTTCCGTCGCTCGTCGTGCGGATGCTCGAACTCGCCGGCGTCCGCGACGGCCACAGGGTCCTGGAGATCGGCACGGGCACGGGCTACTCCACCGCCGTGCTCTGCCACCGGCTCGGGGACGAGAGCGTGTACTCCGTCGAGTACGACGAGACGGTGGCGGCCACTGCCGCACGGCACCTCCGGGCCGTCGGCTGCTCCCCGCACCTGGTCGTCGGCGACGGCCTGCTCGGTCACCGGGACGGCGCCGACTACGACATGGTGATCGCGACGTGCGCCGTGCGCACCGTCCCCCCGGCGTGGCTGCGGCAGCTCCGCGACGGGGGCGGCATCACCACGACGATCAGCGGCTGGATGCTCGGCTCGGGCCTGATCCGGCTCACCCTCGACGAGGAAGGCGTCGCACACGGTCGTTTCGCCGCCGACCCGGTGTCGTACATGCTCGCCCGGCCGCACGAACGGCCGCCTCGCCCCACCTTCTACCCGCACCCGGGCAGCACGCGGGAAGCGCGGCTGAGCCCGGATCTGCTGGACGACTGGACCGGGCTCTTCGTCGCACAACTCGGCGCTCCGTCAGCCGAACTGGTTCGTACAGGGGACGGCCTCGCCCTCGTCGACACGGCAACCGGATCGCAGGCATGGACCGAGCGGGACGGCAACGGCTGGACGGTGCACCAGGACGGGCCCCTGCGCCTGTGGGACCAGGTCGAGGACGCGCTCGACGCCTGGCAGAAAGCGGGGTCGCCCGACCAGTCCGCGTTCGGTATGACGGTCACCGAATGGAATCAGGTCGTCTGGCTGGGCGACCCGGAAGGGCCTTGCTGGCGACTGCCAGCCTGAGTGTCTTGCTCTTGCCCGGACGGTCTGCGGATGCCCAGCCTTGCGTTCATGGCGCGGGAACCCTTCAGTGCCTGCCGGGGGTCGGCGCCGCCGAGGGACGGTCGAATGACATGCGGTCTCGCGTGAGCGTCTATGCGGGGTACGTCCCGTACGGTGCGGCACCGTACAAGGCTGATGGGTGGGTTGTACGAGTGTCCTTTTGGCTGCTCCCGGCGTTTTCCATCAGAGGGACCCGGTGTGCGCGAACCTGGAGGTGGGCCTCGGATGACGACCGACCATGTGGAGCCGGCGGTGCCGGGCGGGGAGTGCGAGCGGGAGCCGGATCCGTCGGACAGTCTGCGGACGTTCGGGGCGGTCGTGCAGGCGCTGCGGGAGCATGCGGGGCTGAGTCGGGTGCAGTTCGGGGAGCTGGTGCGGTTCTCCAAGCACACGGTGGAGTCCGTGGAGTTGGGGCGGCGGATGCCGGATGCGTCCTTCGTGGAGCGGGCGGAGGAGGCGCTGGGGAACACGGGGGCGCTGCGGCACTCGGCGCGGTTTCTGACGCGGGGGGAGGCGGGGCTGGCGGCTTGGTTCCGGCGGTGGGCGAGGCTGGAGCGCACCGCGGTGAGCCTCGGTACCTATGAGTGCCGGTTGGTGCCGGGGCTGTTGCAGTCGGAGGGGTATGCGCGGGCGGCCTTCGAGACCCGCATTCCGCCTCTCTCCGACGAACAGATGGAGGCGCAGGTGGCAGCTCGGATGGAACGGCAGGGCCTCATCCGGGAACTGCCCAACACCAGCTTCAGCTTCGTGATGGAGGAGTGCATCGTGCAGCGCCCTCTGGGGGGTGAGCATGTGCTGCGCGGCCAGTTGGACCACATCCTGGATCTCGCCAGGCTCCGCAACGTATCCGTGCAGGTCATGCCTACCCGCACTGTGTCCCATGCGGGTCTGGACGGCCCTCTGGCGTTGCTGGAGACCCCGGACGGGAGGTCCTTGGCGTACTCCGAAGGACAGGAGAGCGGCCGACTGATCGCTGATCCGAAACAGGCTGCCGTCCTTCACCGGAGGTATGCGACACTCCGCGCACAGGCCCTCACCCCTCACGACTCCGTGGGCCTGCTGGAGCGGATCAGAGGAGAGCTATGAGCGGCACGCAACTGACCTGGTTCAAGTCCAGTTACAGCGGCACGGCTGGTGACAACTGCGTTGAGGTTGCCGTCACCGAACAGGCCATCCACGTACGGGACTCCAAGGATGTGATGCGTCAGCCATTCACCGTGAGCCGGAACGGCTGGTCGCAGTTCGTCGCTTTCCTCGGGGACGACTGATATGCCCAGGACCACGCAGCTGCGTACGTACACCGTTCGTGAAGGGCTGCTCGACGAATGGGTGGAGCGGTGGCGCAACGACATCGTGCCACTGCGGCTGAAGCTGGGCTTCGAGATCGGCGGGGCCTGGGTGGACCGGGAGCGCAACCAGTTCGTCTGGCTGATCTCCTACGAGGGCACGGAGACCTTCGCGGAGCGCAACGCGCTGTACTGGGCGTCGCCCGAGCGCGAGGCGATGGGCCTCGACCCGGACGACTACCTCCTGCACACCGACGACCGCACGGTCGAGCAGCGTTACTGATTCAGGCGGGGTCCGGCGGCAGCAGGTGCTGCCGCCGTTCCTCCGCGTCCAGCGTGCGGAACACCCGCCCGCGCGCCCGCGCCTCCAGCTGGTCGTGATCCGGGTCCGCCGGCCACACCCGCGCGGTGCCGTCGGCGGACGCGGTGAGCAGCCGCGTACCGTCCCCGGACCATGCCACCGACAGCACCTTGTCCCGGTGGACGCCGACGACGGCGAGCTCCTCGAACGTGGCGGCGGACCAGAGCCGCACCGTCCGGTCGTCCGAACCGGTCGCGACGCGGCGGCCGTCCGGCGACCAGGCGACGGCCCGGACCCGCCCCTCGTGGCCCTTCAGCACGTCGATACGCCGGCCAGTCACCGCGTCCCACACGGCGGCCGTCCAGTCACCGGAGGCCGTGGCCACCCGCTCCTCGTCCGGGGACCAGGCCGCGTCCTCCACGTAGTTGCCGTGTCCGCGCAGCACGGTCAGCTGGGTGCCGTCGGCGGTGTCCCACAGGCGGCAGGTGCGGTCGTCGGAGCAACTGGCCAGTCTCCGCCCGCTCGGCGACCACGCCACGCGTCCCACCCAGTCCTGGTGCCCGGTCAGTTTCCGCAGCTCGGCGCCGTCGACGGCGGACACGAGGCGTACGGTGCCGTCGTGGCCGCCGGTCGCGATTCGCCGGGCGTCCGGGGACCACGAGCAGCCCTCGACGGGCTCACCGCGCAGGTCGAACACCGTGCTGCCGGAGCCGTCCACCACACGCACCAGTCCGTCCGCGGTGCTGAGGGCCAGACGGTCGCCGTGAGGCGCCCACGCCACACTCCACACCCGCTCGCCCGGCACCGTCACCGGCCCGGCGGGTGCGCCGGAGTCCGCGCTCCAGATCCGTGCCGTCCCGTCGTCCGAGGCGGTGGCGAGGCGGGTTCCGTCACCGGACCACACCGCCTGGTTCACCGGCCCGTCGTGCCCCTGGACCAGAACGGACTCGGCTCCCCGCGGCCGGAGGTCCCACACCCGGCCGCTGCCGTCCGTCGACGCGGTGGCGAGCTGGGTGCCCGACGGCGACCATGCGACGGCCCACACCGTGTCGGTGTGGCCGCGCAGCACCGCGACCTCCTTCGCGTCCTCGGTGCTGACGACGCGCACCGTCCGGTCGGACGACGGGGAGGTGAGCAGCCGGCCGTCCGGTGAGAATGCCGGGTTCCACACGTAGTCCGCGTGACCGCGCAGCAGCAGCCGCAGCGCGCCCGTGCGGGCGTCCCAGATCCGAGTGGTGTGATCGCCGGACCCGGTGGCCAGCGACTCTCCGTCCGGCGACCACGCGACGCCCTCGACGAACTCGGTGTGCCCGGTCAGGGTCGTCACGGCCGCTCCCGTCGCCGCGTCCCAGACGATCACCGTCCGGTCGTGCGACGCGGTGGCCAGACGCGAACCGTCAGGCGCCCAGGCCACGCCCCAGACGTCACCCGTGTGGCCGCGCAGTTCGTGCACGAGCCGACCGCTGTCGGCCTCCCACACCCGGGCCACCTGGTCCTTGAACGTGGCGGCGATCCGCGCCCCGTCCGGCGACCACGCCACCTGCCGACCGATGTCCCCGGCGCCGGCGAGCTGCCGGACCGGTTCACCGGACACGGCGTCCCAGACGCGTACGACCTGGTCGCGCCCGGCCGTGGCCAGCCGTGTCGCGTCGGGGGAGAAGGACACCGACTCGACCATGGCGCCGTCACACGGCAGCACCCGCAGCGAACGCCCCGACTCCGCGTCGTACACGCGGGCCGTCCCGTCCCTGGACGCGGTCGCCAGCAGTCGTCCGTCGGCGGACCAGGCGACATCCCGGACCGTGTCCGTGTGACCGTCCAGCCGGGTCCGCAGATGACTCGCGGCGAGCGCCGTCATCAGTCCCCGCCGCGCGGCCGGGGTCGGCGCGCACTCGCCGAGCGCGGCCAGGGAGAGCAGCAGCGCCCGCTCCGGTTCGGTCTCCGCACTGGCGAGCACCTGCCGGCCGATGCTCTCCGAGACACGGTTGAGGAAGGCCAGGTCCCGGCGCTGCGAGGCGTCGACGAGCGCACGGGCGGGAGCCGACGCCTGCCCGGCCTCCTCCAACGCGGCCAGCCACCGCTGGGCGACGGTGAGGCGCTCACCGGTGAGGAGGTAGTCCACACTGCGCCCGGACCGTTCCCAGTCGGCGGCCCACCGCTCCAACTCGGCCCGCTCCCGCAGCCGCTCCGCCCGCGCCTCCGCCTCCTGGCGCAGGGGTGCCCACTGCCGGAACAGCGCCTCGTGCGTCACCTCCGCGCACGCGTCCCGGTGTCCGTCCGCGTTCCCCGCGATTCCCTCAGCGGCGTAGGACCGGATCAGGCGCGCCTCGATGAAGGCGTCCACCACGTACCGCTCGCGGTCGGTCAGCTCGGACAGCCGCACCGGACGGCGGGCGAGGTCCCGTTCCTCGACGGTGACGAACTTCAGCAGCACCCGCAGCGCGAAGTCGATGCCGCCCGGAGTGCCGAGGGCGGCCACCGTGTTGTCCGCCTGCCGGGCCAGCGCCCCCGCCACGCCTCCGAGTTGCCGGTACGTCTCCTCGGTGACCGTGCCGCCCGGACCGCAGGCGAAGTACAGCTCCTGGAGGAGATAGGCGAGCAGGGGCAGCGCATCATCCGTACCGGTGTCGTCCACGATGGTCTCGACGAGGCCGGGCTCGAACGAGATGCCCACCAGCGCACCCGGTCGCTCCACCACCTGGGCGAGCTGCGCCCGGCTCAACGTGCCGATGGCGACCGGGTGTTGCAGGAACGGCGCGTGACCGGTCCCGAGCAGCCGTCCCAGCAGGTCCACCCGGCACGTGGCCAGGACCCGGACGGAGGACTCCTGCCGCAGACACGCGTGCAGCGCTTCCAGGAACTGGGCCTGTTCCCGCTCACCCGCGAGGGTGACCAGCTCCTCGAACTGGTCGATGACGAGCAGCACCCGCTGGAACTGCCCGGTTCGTAACCGCGACAACTCGGCCGCGAGGCTTTCCGGCCCCTGCCGCAGCCGCCGCAGCACCGCATCGGGCGTCTCCCTGCCGCCACCGACCACGGCCAGGGACGCGGCCAGCGCGTGCAGGGGGTTCGGCCCCGGTGAGAACGTCGGCACGATGGTCCACCGGCGTCGGCGCAGCCGCGGCATGACCCCGGCACGGACGAGCGACGACTTGCCGCTGCCGGACGCACCCGTCAGCATCAGGAACCGGTCGGCGGGGCGGGTCGCGGAGGCGTGCAGCCTGCGCGTCAGCTCGGCGGCCTGTGCCTCCCGGCCGAAGTAGACGGCCGCCTCGTCCTCGCCGAACGCGTCCAGCCCTGGATACGGAATCCGGTCACGGGGCCACTCCGAGGGTGCGGGCGCCGGGTTCTCCAGCCGGTACACGACGACCTGCCCGACCACCATGGCGACGACCAGCAGCCCGATGGCCGGAACGGACCACTGCTGGATCATCTCCAGCGCCCAGGGCGCGTCGTCCTTGCTGGTGGCGTAGTTGGTGACGATGCCGAGAAGGCAGGCGACCAGTGCCAGCAGAATCTGCAACACGACTTGGAGGCGCTGCCTCATACGACACCGGCCCCCTGCCGACCGGCTCGATACCTGCGCGGCACTGTCACGCCCCCGTTCCGTTCAGCAGTCAGTGCTCCTTCGTGCACCGGGGAGGGGCCCTGCCTGCGTATCGGTCGGTGCACGAGGAAGCGTGAGCATCATCTGTGTATGCAGGGGTGGTTTCAAGAACACCTGTGGTTATCAGCCATGCCCCCTCCGTCAGGGACACCTGTGCGGAGCGGGGCACGGGTGGACGCTACGGACCCTCCGCAGATCAGAAACCCGGAGTGTCGGGCGACTGCTGCTGTGGGGTCTGTGGGGAGTAGGAGATCACCTTCGGTCTCTTCTTCGCGGTGCGCTGACGGACGCGTACGGACCGGTCACGAGGCGTCTCCTCGCTCGTCTCGACCCCCAGTACGACGCTGTATCCGTCGCGGGCACGCTCCAGACTGAAGTCCCGCAACTGTTCGACGCTCGTTCCCACGGTCCCGACCAAGCCGAGCTTCACCAACTCCGCAAACTCTGAGGCGACGAGATAGCGGCCCACCCTTTCGTAGCTGAAGAGGCGCCCACCCCTCCTCCCGCGCGTGCAGTCGTCTTCCAGAAGGACGCGAGCGTAGGAGAGGGGGATGTACATGCCGCGCGCCAACTCGGAAGTAGGGACTGCTCCGTCCCGCCAGTGTGCGAACTTCAGGAAGCACGCGTCCTGTGAGAGGCGCCACTCGTGGGGATGCACAGGCTTCGAGCTGAGTTCTGCAACCCCTTCCAAACGGTCCATCTGGTCCAGGAGTTGCTTATTCACCCGGTACTCCTTGTCCCGGGAGCCCAGGCGTTTGTACTGGACGAGGACGAAGCTGTGGGTGGGATGATGGTAGTAGATCATGTCTGTGCCCAGTCGGTTCTCGACCAGAGTGGCATTGACGTTGACGACCTCGAGGCGGCGTCCGGCGGTGTCCTCCAGCACGTGGATGTCACATCGCACGTCATCGAGTCCTGGCCAGTCATCGAAGAAAAGAGGGGCCCCGCTGCCCAGGCCGGCGCGCACATCGTGGTCGATCAGGCTGTTCTCCACCGGGTCCGGGACAAGGCCCGCGAGGTACGGCGCATCCCGTGAGTCGGGGCGTCTCCAGGCAGACAGCGCGGAGTGAGGGAAGTCGGTCACCCGAGTCAGGGACTGGGCGGCATCCCGCTGTTCCTGCCATGCCCGGTCCGCTGCGTCGTCTACGTCGAAGATGACCGGGTTGAGATTGGCGAGCAGCCACTCGATGTACCGGGCCAGCTCGGGGTGGCTCCGAAGGAGGGCTTCCTGGAGCGCCTGCCAGGTTCTTACGCCGATGTGTCCTGCGCTTCCGGTGAGGGCCTGCTCCACGTGTGCTCGGTACGGCGAAGAAAGGGAGGCGAGGATTCCACCGGGGCCGTCCAAAGCCACCGGCTTCGGGCATCTGCGCATGGGTTCGATGGTGATGCTGCTGTCGACCGGCCCCACGGTGTTGAAGCGCTGCACCGATCCGATCCAGGTGATGAAGCGGCCGTGCTCGGAGAACTCCCTGCGGCTGTTATGGGAGGCATGCGTCCTGTTGTCGCACACCAGCAAAGCTAACCGGGTGCCGGTGTCGGACGTGTCGAGCCCTGTGGGCAGCCCTTTTGTGAAGCGCTCAGTGATGAGCCAGTCGCCTTCGTTCTCGGCCATTTGAAGTGAGGTGAGGGTCACTATGTACGTCACAGGCTGACCTTATCGGCGCCGCCGACGCGCGCAGGGGGTTCGGCCTCGGTGAGAACGGCGGCACAACCGTCCCCCGACGCCCACGTAACCGGGGCGTCATCTCAAGCCAGCGGCCCGTACGCGGCGTCAGCGTACGGGCACGTTCGGTGGAACGTACGAGTGTCTTCCGGCCACTCTGGGCGTTCTCAGGGCGAGGGACCTGGCGTGTGAGCACCTGGAGGTGGGCCTCGGATGACGACCGACCATGTGGAGCCGGCGGTGCCGGGCGGGGAGTGCCAGCGGGAACCGGATCCGTCGGACAGCCTCCGGACATTCGGGGCCGTCGTGCAGGCGCTGCGGGAGCACGCGGGGCTGAGCAGGGTGCAGTTCGGGGAGCTGGTCCGGTTCTCCAAGCACACGGTGGAGTCGGTGGAGTTGGGGCGGCGGATGCCGGACGCGTCTTTCGTGGAGCGGGCGGAGGAGGCGCTGGGGAACACGGGGGCGCTGCGGCACTCGGCTCGGTTCCTGACAAGGGGGGAGGCGGGGCTGGCGGCTTGGTTCCGGCAGTGGGCTCGGCTGGAGAAGGTGGCGGTGAGTCTCTGCACGTACGAGTGTCGGTTGATTCCCGGGCTGTTGCAGTCGGAGGGCTACATGCGGGCTCTTTGCGAAAACGACATCCCGCCCATGGCCGACGATGACCTGGAGGCTACGGTGCAGGCGCGCTTGGAGCGCCAACGTCTGCTCAAGGAGCGGCCCAACACGACGTTTGACTTCATCGTGGAAGAGTCCGTTTTCATGCGTCGTCTCGGTGGTGCCGAGGTGACGCGTGAGCTGATCCACTACGTGCTGGAGCTCGTCGCGCCCAGGAACGTCACGCTTCAGGTCATGCCAGCGGACAGCGAGTATCACGCATGCATGGCTGGCCCGATTCAACTGTTGGAGACTCCGGACGCTAGTTGGCGCGCCTACGCGGAAGGACAGGAGAACGGCCGCCTGATCGCTGACCCGAAACAGGTCAGCAAGCTCCACATGCGCTATGCGAGACTGCGCTCGCAGGCCCTTACCCCGAAGGACTCCAGGGGCCTGCTGGAGCGGATGCGAGGAGCGCTATGAGGACGCCTGAACTCGACTGGTACAAGTCCAGCTACAGCAGTGCACAAGGTGACAGCTGCATCGAGGTCGCCATCACCGAGCAGACCGTCCACGTACGGGACTCCAAGGACGTGAAACGACCTCACTTCGCCGTCGGCCGTGAGGAATGGTCGTGGTTCGTTGGATTCGCGGCCGGGGTCTGACACGGCAGCTGTAGTTCGTGACGCGTGAAGTTCCTGTCATGCGATGGCCGCTGCTGTGACGTTGTTCCAGCGGTGGTGGCAGGCCGTCGCGCGATGCTGGTGTCGACGACGCCAGTTCGACCAGTGCAGGGCGTGTGCCGGATCGGCGTCCTGGCGGGGCCTTGGCAGGACGAAGGCCCGCAACAGCATGAGGAGTTCGCGCGGGCTGACGGGCACCATGGCCAACTCGCCGTCGGAGTCGGTGCATTGCCGTTCGTGGAGGGCGCCGACGGCCAGGAGTGCGTAGGCGATCATTGACATGAGGCTCCAGCGGTGCCAGGAGTTCCAGCAGGTGACCTGGCCGGTGTCGAGGTGGGCCAGGCCCTTGGCCCCCTGGAAGTCCTCCTCGACCCGCCATCTGCGGCAGACAGCGCTGACCAGCACCGATATCGGCTGAGGGTCGGGGTGCCAGGTCCGGTAGAAGGAAAGGGTGCCGGTGCGGCGGTGGCGTCGTACAGGACCTGGCTGTGCCCGGTGGCCTGTCCGGGCGGGGTGTCGTCAGCCATCACGTCGATCATCGCCCAGTCGTAGAGCCGCTCGCCCTTGGTGCCATGGCCGGTCCTCAGCCGCATCCAGGCCCGCTTCGGTACCCGTTCCAGCAGCGCGGTGACCTTCGTGTTCCCGCCGCCCGGTGTGGTGACCCGGTGGCTGGTGGACACGGCGATCGCGTAGCCGAAGTCCAGCGCGCGGATCCGGCGGCGCAGCTCGCGTCCGCCGTAGACCTCGTCGGCCGCCACCCACCCGGCACGGATGCCCGCGGCGTGCGCGCCTTCGAGCATGTCGCCGGCCAGCTGCGGCTTGGTGGCGAACCCGGTCGTATCAGGCACCCCGCTCAGTTCGCGGCGTTCGTCGTCGGCTGCCCAGTCCTCGCCGAGGTAGAGGCGGCGGTCGACCAGCGCGTGTCCGTCAGCGCTCACGTAGGAGAGGTGCACCGCGACCTGGCACAGTCCGATACCGCCCAGTGCCCCGGAGTACTGGCGGGCCGCGCCGACCGCGTCTGTGGAGGACTTCTCGTTGCCGGTCTCGTCCACGACCAGCATCACGTTCCTCGTGCCGAGTTGTTCCACCGTCCAGTCGGCCGCCGCCCGGCGGACCGCCTCCTCATCGAAGCGGGCCCTCGACAGGAAATGCTGCAGAACGTGCGGGCCGCCGTGGCCGATCGCCTCGGCCAGCGACCAGCAGTTCGCCGACTCCTTCACCATCAGCAGCCCCTCGACCATGTTCCGGCAGGTCAGCCGTGTCTCCCGACGCGGAAAGCACCCCGCGACCCGGCTCATCACCCCTTCGAAGGACCCACTCCACAGCGCGTGCGCTACCGTGGCCTGCGCGGCCACCGCTTCTTGATTCTTCGTCACACAAGATCACGATGCCGGTGGCCGTACCGCTGCCCGCAGGCACCCCACCCATCACGCTGACCAGCAACGACCCGCTACACCTCACGAACTACAGCTGCCGTGTGAGTGCCGGCGGGACTCGCCTGGTTCATGTCGAGCTACAGCTTTACCTTGGGGAAGCGGATACGTTGAGGCCGCTCCATCCTTGAGGTCAATTCTCCACCTCATCTTCGGAATCGTCCTGGCTTTGGGCCATTATCCGACCACCAACAAAAGCCACACCCAGGGCGACTGCGGCACCTCCGACCATCACAACTTTCTTGAATGCCCCGTCCAGGAAACGTTTGTTCTCGCTGTCCTTAAGAGCTTCTTCCCTTACGGCCTGTTGCATCTTCTCGAGAATTTCCCTCCGCTGATCCCAGGTCAACTCACCCCTGTCGAGCTCCCTCTTGAGGGTCTCCCTGAGGTCCTGAAAGGCCAAGTGGACGTACTCTTGACTCTCCTTGTTGGCCGAGAGGGTGGATTCATGTGATTTTTTGATCACGTCCATGACGTTCAGGGCGAAATCTTTGAACTCAGGGAACTGTTCAACGATTTTTAGCGCAACCTCGGTGTCCATGTCCGGCATCATGGCCACGAATTTGACCATCTTGTCCTTGGAGAGATTTCTCCAGGATTCGATTCCAAGCGCCTGCTTGATCTGGTCTTCGTTTTTGTACTTCATGCTGTGGTTCCGTCCGAGGTCTTCGCCGGGTGGCGGGGGCCGTGGCCCGGGGGCGGGGTGAGGGTGGAGGTGTAGGTCTCGCCGTCGACGAGGGGGTTTTCAAGGGTGAGGCCGACCCGTGCCATGCGGTCATATTCGGCGAGGACTAGGCGCTTGGTGCGGTATTCGCCGAACTTGGCGATTTCGCTGTTCTTCAGGCCGCCCGACTCCGACTGGAAAGTCTCCAGGATGTAGTTCACGTTATCGGCCGAGATGCCGTACAGATGGAAGAAATAGGCGTCCAGCTCCGCGCGCAGCTGCGCCCGGCGGGGCTCGTCCCAGCGGAACGGCTCGCCTTCGTCACCCAGGTCGTGGGCGAGAAAGGCCATGTCGTACGCCGTGTAGACGAGCTCTAGAACGCGCGGGACAAGGAAGGAAAGGTGAGATTCGAGCGCAGTAGGGGTGGGTACGGGAAGCTGCTTCCAAATAAACAGCCCCATACTGATGCCGCCGATCTTCTGGCGGCTCACGAAGTCAAAAACCAGCGAGGACTGGGTGGCGACGAGAGTGGCCACTAGTGGCGGAGAAACGCGAGGACCCATTAGGGGGAACTTGTGCCCTACGGCTGCGCGGGGCAGGAAGGCAGGGATGGCGGTACGCTCGTCAGTTGACCGGCATACGTCACGCCAGCCCAGTAGCCAACCATGCTCCCAGTTTGCTTCTCGGAGGCGCTCGATAACGCCACGTTCCTCGGTTTTCTTACCCCTCCGGACAGTGGAAATCGGACCTCGCTCCGCGATCCAGTAGCGGGGGTCGGCATAGAGGTTCGGATTCTGCTTTTCTGTGCCCTCGATTCTGCGGCGATCCTCGTTTCCTGTAGCCGTGTAGGAATTCCAGCGGTGGTCGTAGAGATGAGCCATCTTCCCCTCGTACAGTGGAAGCATTCGCTCCCCGTCTCGGGTGAAGACGTTGCCCTCCAATTGCCAGCCAGCGCCCTCCAGTTCCTCCTGTGTATGGAATAGGTCGGAGTCGTCAGTCATGTTGAATAGGTTTTTGAAACTTATCCCCCATGGATTGCCGTCGCGACGCCTTTCGTTCCACAACACCGGAATTCGGCGGTAAATCTCAACCGTCAGCTCTGCGTCTCGACGTGTACGGAAAACGGGGAGCGTGCCCGTGTTGGGGTTGATGAGAGCCAGGTCCTCGGGGCTGAGGGCGAACACCCGGTTTGCATTGTCAAGGTCGGTGATTTCGCTGAGGAAGAAGCCGAGGCGCGCGGCTGGCTCGCGCGACGCAGGACCGATGAGAGCGAGCAGGCAGAACTTGTAGCTAGAGTGCACGCTCTCGAACCACTTGCCCCCCTTGGGCAGGGCCGGACTCTTCGGGCGCCGGTTCTCAAAGTCGTACAGCGAAACCAGTGCCCCACGCTGGGTGAAGCTGGAGAACAGATGCTGCGATCCTGCACCCAACGTCGCTTCCTAAGCGGCTTTTTGTAGCTCGGTGTTGATCTCCTTCTCGGGGTCGAGGCGGTGGATGTGGATGTCGTGGGTGACGCGGCT